>MGME01000032.1 GCA_001796315.1 Chlamydiae bacterium RIFCSPLOWO2_12_FULL_49_12 | reverse complement strand
CTTCGCTGCTCATGCTCCGGATGCCGACGGAGACGATCTTTGCGACGGAGGGGAGCTCCTTCACGCGCGCCATGACGGAGGCGTGGCTCCAAGGATTGCCCTCGTAGTGAGAGGCGAGGTCTGCATGAGCGTCGAGCTGCAAAACAGTGAGAGGGCCGAAGCGTTCTGCGTGGGCGCGGATGGGAGCGAAGGAAATGGAGTGCTCCCCCCCGAGGACGCCCACAAATTTTCCCTCTTTGAGAAGGTGTACGGTCTTTTCATAGGTTGCCTGAAGCATCTTTTCTGAAGTGGGAGATAAAATTGCGGGGGCGGTGTGGATGCCCCGCCGGAAGACTTCGCTGTCGGTTTCAATGTCGTAAAGCTCCAGGTTGCGAGAGGCGTCGATTAGGGCGGCGGGGCCAAGATCTGTTCCCTTTTGATAGGTCGTTGTCTTGTCAAAGGGAACGGGAAGGAGGCAGATTTGCGAAGCGTGGAACGAGGAGTAGGCGTCGCTCAAGCCTCCAAAGCGTCCCTCTGCGCCCGGTCCCTGCAGAAAATGTATTGCCGCATCAGAGTTTTTCAGGAGTTGAGCCATCAGACGACCAGATAGGTATAGCTCTCAAGAGCCTTCTTGAAGCGTCTTTTTAATTGCGCCGACTCTTCGTTGGTCAGACGGCCCTCTCTCAAAGCCTTTTCGATCGAGAGGCGGAGGCGCTCGATCAAATCCGAGGGCTCGTACTGGACATACTTGAGCACATCGCTCATGGTATTTCCTTCAATTTCGCTCTTAAACTCCCAGTGGCCCATTTCATCGAGATCGATATGAATTGCATGGGTATCTCCAAAGAGATTATGCAGCCCTCCAAGAATTTCCTGATAGGCCCCTGCCAAAAAGACGCCCAGATAGTAGGGGCTCTTTGCCGGATCGTGAAGAAGAATGAATTTTGAAGGTTTTTGAGAAGAGGGAAAAGTGTCGATTTTTCCATCGCTGTCGCAGCTCAAGTCGACAATTGTCGAGCGGACGGTTGGCTCTTCATCGAGGCGGTGGATAGGCATGACGGGAAAGAGCTGTTTGATGGCCCAGGCGTCAGGCAGGGACTGGAAGAGGGAGAAGTTGCAAAAATAGAGAGAGAGCAGCTTGTCTTCAAGTTCTTCGATCTTTTGGGGGCGCGGTTTGAGCTCTTGGGAAACGAGACGGATTTTGGCGATCAGCTGGCGGTAGGCGCGTTCGGCATAAGCCCTTTGAGCAAAGTCGAGTTTACCCAAAGAAAATTGACTGAGGATGGTTTCCCGCAGGATGTAGAGCTCTCCCAACACCGCTTCGCAGTTATGCGCCGAGAGGTTTTGATAAAACTCCTGCAATTTCTTGAGCTCGGGATGTCGGCTAGGGGGAGGCTCTAAGTGAGAGAGTTTGCCGAGCGGGCTTGCCACATCGATGACCTCGGTTACAAGCAGGGAGTGGTGAGCGACAAGGGCGCGTCCCGATTCGCTGATCACGATCGGGTGGTTGACTCCGGCCTTGGTGCAGGCGGAGTTGATGGCAAAGACGACCTCGTTTGCATACTCTTCGATGGAGTAATCCATCGAGGAGTCCGCAGAGCTTTTGGTTCCGTCGTAATCGACTCCGAGCCCTCCCCCTACATCAAATAGAGAAAGGGAGGGGCAGAGTTTGGCGAGCTCAACGAAGATGCGAGAGGTCTCCCTTAACGCCTTTCGGATGGAGTCTATCGAGGGGATCTGGCTGCCGATGTGGAAATGGAGGAGTTTGAGCCAGCTCTCTTTACCTTCTCTTTTCAACAAGTCGATGCCCAAAAGGATTTCATCGTCATGGAGCCCAAATTTGGACCCCTCTCCTCCCGACGAGACCCACAGGCCGCTTCCCTGGCTATGGGGCTTGATGCGAAAGCCGATCTCCGCCTCGATGCCGAGCCTGGAGGCGGTTTCCAAAGCGAGATTCAGTTCATAAAACTGCTCGATGATGAGGATGGTCCTCCGTCCGATCTTTCTGGAGAGAAGAGCCAGTTCAATGTATTCGGAATCCTTGTAGCCGTTGCAGAGAAGAAGAGCTTCTTCGCTGTTGTGCACGCTCAAGACGGCCAAAAGCTCGGGTTTGCTTCCCACCTCAAGAGCGAGATGGTGCTCTTTGCCCGCTTTCCGGATCACGTCGATGATCTGTTTTTGCTGATTGACCTTGATGGGGTAGGCAGGGCGGTAGAGATTTCGGTAGTGATGCAAGCGAATGGCGCTTTCAAAGGCAGAGCAGATCCGCTTGAGACGGTCCTTGATGATACCGTCGAACCTAAAGAGGATGGGCGGCTCCATCCCTCTTTGGATCAGCGAACGGACGATCTCGTAGAGATCGACGCTGCTGCCTTCATTTTCGGGACGGACGCTGACATGCCCCTTTTCGTTGATGTCAAAGTACTCTTCTCCCCATCCCTCTATCCCATAGAGCCGCTTGTTTTGAGAAAGAATTTGCAAGGGAGGGCAAGCAGAAGGGGCGCTTTCGGCATCCAGGAGAGTCTGGCTCAATGCGGTTCCTAAAAGAAAAGGATTGATGCGGCAAAGAAATAACGTAAAAACCGGGCGTTGTCAAGCGGGAGATTTTCTCTTTTCCTCTTTTTTCTTTTGGTTCATGATTCTTTGTATGTTTATCGATACCCACGCCCATCTAACGGCTCCCGAGATGCTTACAGATCTTGAAGCAATCATAGAACGCGCGCGAGCCGGCGGCATCGAAAAGATCATCAACGTCTGCACCGATGAGAAGAGCTTAAGACTCGGCCTTGACCTTGCCCGGAAGGTTCCCTGGATCTACACAGCTGCCGCGGCGACTCCCCATGACGTCTCCCGGATCGGCACTGCCTTTTTTGCCAGTGTTGAACAGGAGGCGTCGAGGGGAACTCTCATTGCCATTGGCGAGACGGGCTTGGATTACCACTATGAGCACTCGGAGCGAAGCGATCAACAAAAGCATCTTTTGCGCTATTTTGATCTTGCAAAACGGCGCGCTCTTCCCCTGATTTTTCACTGCAGGGAGGCTTTTGGGGATCTTTTTTCCCTAGCGGACGCTCACTTGGGGCCCTGGCCTGCCGTTTTGCACTGCTTTACGGGAAGCTTTAAAGAAGCCATGCAGGGAGTGGAAAGGGGCTGGTATCTCTCCTTTAGCGGGATCCTCACTTTTAACAAAGCGGAGGCTCTGCGCGAGGTGGCCGCCCACGTTCCTGAAGACCGGCTGCTCCTGGAGACAGACGCCCCCTACCTCTCCCCTCAAAAGTGGCGCGGCGCACGCAATGAGCCCGCCTATCTTTTGGACACGGCATGCATGCTTGCAGAGATTAAAAAAAAGAGCTTGAAGGAGCTTGAACAGATCACGCGGCAGAATGCCCGCTCACTTTTTAATTTCTGAAAATCACCGTTGTTTATTGAATCAAGGTCGAAACAGCTTCGATGACCCGATCAGCATCATATATGCAGCAAGGAGGCGGTTCATGCTCTTGTACAAAACGGCAGAGTTGGCCAAATGAATAGGGCATCTCATGGTAACAATGGGCCCATGGACAGGGACTCTGCAAAAATACTTTTTTGTGTTCATCAAGATGTCGAAACTTTGGATTGACCGATCCAAAAAATATCACAGAAGGAATACCCATAGAAGCGGCAATGTGACTGGGTCCCGAATCAAGCCCAATAAAAAGTTCGCTATTATAAATTAGGGACATCACTTGTCGCAAATCTTGGGTTGGGAACCATGTTGTGATAAGATCTAACCCCTTCCCTGAAATTTGAATTGATTCTAGTTTTCGCGATCGGAGGTAGCGGATCACTTTTTCCCAATGCACTCCATAAACATTTCGAAAATTTTGTATATTTTGATATTTATCTAGGTGAAATATCACATATTTATGCGAGATCTTTCGTTGTTTTTCCTCTTCGGAGAGATAGAGCTTGGGATAACTGAGGGGTAGATCTGAAATGCCAGCCTGCTGGCGAAAGGCCTCGAGATAATGCATACGAGGCATTTCTTGAAATTTGAGGTCTATGGGCCAATTTTTCATCGGAAAAAATTTTTCCAGACAATTGACGAACAACCGGGTACTTGGATAATGATCAAAGATGCAAGGATGAGCAATTTGGACGAGAACTTCTTCTCCTTGCGCGAGGAGATGACGAACAAGAGGTTCAGTCCAGATATTGTCACCAAATCCGATATTGCGAACAAGGATCGTTTTCAAAATAAAACATCTTGAGTTTTTTTTTGAGCGCACATAGGCTATAACAGCCTATTTTGGTAGGCCCCCTGTGGTCAGATCTAGCATAGACAATGTTTTTGGCACAAGAATGCGCTCTCGGTCAGACTTTCATGTCACCCGTTGATGCTCCAGTTAGTAATTTTCTGCGCTCTATGAACATGATCTTTCAC
Source organism: Chlamydiae bacterium RIFCSPLOWO2_12_FULL_49_12 (assembly GCA_001796315.1). GTDB lineage: Bacteria > Chlamydiota > Chlamydiia > Chlamydiales > Rhabdochlamydiaceae > 2-02-FULL-49-12. The sequence continues at coordinate 25,189 of MGME01000032.1, read as the reverse complement.
AAGACTGGCAATGTCTTCGGAAAAGCAGATCCTGGTCGGGATCTGACGCAATCTTTTGTCCTTCAATGAGTTGCTTTTTTTTGCGCTTAGCCGGTTGGGTCATGCGCTAAAAAAAGCAACTCTTTATGAGATGGCCTTTCAGCCAGACATGTTCTGAATTTTGCGCCGGTTTCATCCGGTGTAGTGCGTAAATTAATGCCATATTTAGCGGATTTTATTAAGAAGGCTCACATTCATTCCGGAAATAGTCATGGATCATTTGACGAATCTCGAGAGAGGATTGCGCGCGATTAATGGTATCGCGAAGTCCACGAGCTCCTTTAATATTGCGTAGAAACCAGCACCCCACCCTTCTTAAATCGAAAACAGCTTTATGCGGATCTCTGTAAGAGACAATATGTTCCAAGTGTTCTAGAAAGGCATCTCGAGAATCCATGGCTGTGCGAATAAGGGGAGGCTCTCCGGAAAGACGGCGATAGACGTCATCTGTTAACCAGGGCCGTCCCATAGTACCTCGAGAAAGCAGAATCGCATCACATTCTGTATGCGCAAAGATCTTCTCCGCACTCAATCCATCGAAGATATCTCCGTTGCCGATCACTTGAATATGATGAGCTGCCCGCTTGCAATCGCGAATGTAATCCCAATTTGCCGGTTCTGCATAAGATTGACAGCGTGTCCTTCCGTGTACGCAAATAGCAACAGCGCCGGCCTGTTCCGCAATGCGCGTGACTTCCGGACCCACAATACTATTAGCGTCCCATCCCGCACGGATTTTAACCGTTACGGGGATGTCGACGACAGCTGCCATGCGGCTAATTATCTCGCCAATCAGATCGGGATTTTTGAGCAAAGCGGAACCGCTGCCGTCTTTCGTTATTTTGTCGACCGGACAGCCGCAGTTCAAATCGATGGTGTCAAAACCCAAATCTTCGATGATCTTGGCGCATTCTTCGGCCATTGCAGGGCTGCTGCCGCAAATTTGCGCGCCGATGGGGCGCATGGCAGTCTCGTAATCTAATAATTCAGGATTTTTACCATTTCCATGTATCAAGGAACCCATCTTCACCATTTCACAATAGAGTAAGCCTGGTCTGTATTTAGCGATCATCTTGCGAAAAGGGAGATCAGAACACCCGGCTAAGGGGGCGCAAAAAACATTCGACGGCAAAATCAATGAACCAAGCTTAAAAGGCCGTTTTAATGACATATCATCCCGTTTTCTTCAGTCAATAACTGGGTTTTGCCAAGAAGAATGAAGTAGAATAACGGGAATTTTGCGATTTGACCACTGAAAAGTTCTCACTGTTCTCACTGTCCTTTGTTGTTGACGCTTTGTTTGTTTCAATTTATACTATTTTTTGAGTTAATAATAATGGAGATTTTATGACATTAGGTCTTAGGTTAAGTCATAGCTGTCCGGTGTCCTTAATGAGTCAGGCGGCTTGCGCGGTTGCTTCCATGAAACGGGAAGAGGAGTCAGGAAAGCTGTTTTTAACACGGCTGGGAAAGCTTCCCATGGAAGTAGAAGATCTCATCGAGTCCTTCTTCTTTTTAAACGACTTCGGCCAAATTATGAGTAGAAGGCTCAAGCCGGTTGCCGAATTGCTCTTGCGACACAGAATGGGGTCCGTTCCTCATGAAGCTTTAAGTCTCTCCGCCCTCATAGGAGATGCTGTTGGAATCGAGTCTCTCTTAAACGCCCCCTATGCCGAAGACAATCAGAACCTCCGTCAACGGCGCGTCAATTCAACTCTTATCATTTCCGCTCAAGAGGGTCACCTTGGGGTTGTAGAGCGCCTCTTAAGCAGGGCCTATCCGCAAGGCGTTCCGGCTCCTAACCAAGCAGGCTTCGATCAGGCTCTGATTGCTGCCGCTCAAGAGGGCCGCCGTGAGATTGTAGAGCGGCTTTTAAAAGGGCCCTTGCCGGGAGGCGCTTCGATTCCCAATCATTGGGTGGTCAATACCTCTCTGATCGTTTCCTCTCAAGAGGGTCATTCTGAGATCGTTAGCCTCCTTTTAAGAGGAACGCTTCTTCCCGGCAACGAGCTCCAAAGGCAAGGAGCTGTGCAGACGGCTCTTCAAGAAGCGGCAGAGCGCGGAAACGTAGAAATCGTGACGCTTCTTTTGAGGCACAGTTGCTTCCCGATCGCCACTAAAATTACTCAAGTTTATGTTAATCAAGCTCTTGTGATTGCATCTCGCTATGGGCGCCTAGAGGTTGTCGATCTTCTCTTGGCAAACGCCGCTCCCGTTGGCGTGCCTCGTCCCGATCAGGAAGGGGTCAACGATTCCTTAGAAGCGGCAGTGCAGAGAGGGCATTCTAAGCTTGTCGAGAGGTTTCTGACCGGAGCCTATCTCCCCGAGGTCCCCCTTCCCAATGAGAGGGGAGTCGATCTTGCTCTGGAAGCTGCAGTGCAGGGATGGCATGCCGAGCTTGTCAAAAGGCTCTTATTTGGAGATTATAAGAGAGGAATTCCGCGCCCGAAATATTGGGGAGACGGCTCTTGTGCGGCTCTTGAAGACGTGGCTGCGAGAAATTGCCAGGACATGTAAACTAATAATTTTAATTAAGCCGCGAGAAAGAAGTAATAAATTTTTAGTATTTAACAGTTTGTGTTTAACTATTTAACTATTTGTTTAACTATTTGTGTGACGACAAATTGAAAATTTGTTATAATTTAGATCTCTAACAAAAACAGATAGCCTCATGAATAGGATTGAACCTAATTTCTTGCTTCCTTCGAGAGAAAGCTTGCCCCCCTCTTCTATCTCAACAGATAAGGTAACGTCCTTGGCTAACCAAACTCTTCCCCCCTGGGTTCCCAGGACGCATCAAGCTAGAAATTGGAAGATCGCGATTGGGGTTATCTCGGGGATTCTTTTTTCTCCTGTCCTTCTTGCGGCAGTCGTTTTAGGGGCCCTCTATCGCGCATATGAATGTCTAAATCCCAATGTGCGCGCTTGGAAAAAGAAGGTGGGAGAACTTAAAGAGAGAGTCAATCAACACCGGCTTCAAGCCATGAAAGAAGTCTTGGCTAAGTCCGATTCTCTGATTCGCCCCCTCTCCGATGCGGCCGGAACCAAATATAGAATAAATTTTAGAGACCTTGTCGCTTTACTGGACGCTCCTCTTGCTCCCGGCAAGGCGCACTTAAGGTTCCAAGCAGTGCGAAAGGAGCTAAGAAAAGTCCTCCAATCCCCCGAATATCTCAGGCAGCGTCAAGGAGATGGGGCCGATATCCGCTTTCTTCAGCACCTGGCAGCTTCTTTGAAGCTGGGCGGACGCGCCCAAGAGCCGCTAAGGGATGTAGGAGACTATTTGAAAAAATATGGCTTGCCTCAAACACATGCACAGGATGGGTCGCCTCAAACACATGCACAGGGCTCTTTACGGCTCTCAAAAGAGATGCGCCAAATCTTTCAGGGGCTTCCCGCTCTCAAAAAGACCCAGATCGTCTGGAAGCTGCTTTGGTATTGCGCCCATCCTCAAAAGACTCTTCACTCTTTGGTTGGCTTGTCAGGCGCTTCCCAAAACATGAAAAAACCGCATCCTCTACTTGAGGCCGTTTGTAAGATTGTCAGCGCCTTTGGCTATCATGGAGAAGATTACAACTCCTATGATCATGGAAATGAAGAGCAGATGATCGGAGAGTTTGTGTATCAAGAAAAGCGGATGCTCTTTTTCTTGGGGCCCGGCTTGGGTCAGGATAGAGAGATTGACCTGGCCTATCTTGATTATTTGAAACAAAACAAGCGGATGCATTGGCAGCAATCCCTGGAAAATCCGGATGTTCCGGGAGAAGAGGCGCGTCGAAAGGTCCAGCAAACGATCCTAAGGGGCTACGGCGATCTTTTTACTGCGATCTCTTTGGATGGCGAGGAGGTTAAAGGCTTTGGGTTGCAAGACGGGAATGACTTCGTTGAAGAGTACTACAACCGTCTTGATCCGCTTGTTCAAGAGAAATTCGTGCTGCCCCAAGAGCAGCGGAATGCAGCTCTGATGCAGGCTCGTAGCCTCGCTCATAAGATCACGTCCGATAATAACGAATGGAAGATGCTCAGCGCGCCTCGCAAAGGCGCTGTTCTTCTCTCCCTTTTTCAACTCCTTGCTACTTTAAGAATCATGAAAGATCAGTTCTCACAAGCAGGTTCTAGCGGTGTTGTGGGCGTGCGCAGCGAGGCGTGCAAGCAGGATATCGATCGAGGGGTCGTGATGAACGCCTTGACTCTTTTTTCGATGGAGGCTCTTAAAGAGGACCCTCAGTGGGATCGTATCGCGTCTCTTTTGCATGGAGTGGTCTTTTCCCGAGCTCTCATGGTTGATGAAAGGGCCATCTTGCCCAAGCGTTTTGAAATCATCCCCAACTTCCTCTCTGTCGTCGGCGCTACGGATCAGACATTTCAAGCCTTTACTCGTGCATTAAAAGAGGCAGGAGAAGGTCTTGCGTTTCAAGATGTACCCTCTTGCTAAAAAAAGATCAAATGCACTCCGGCCGGGTTGCCTTGCGATGCGAGCGGCCCTCGATTCTTTTTAAGACCGCTTCAAAAGAGCTCGGTTTGACACAAAACCGTCTTTTGAGCTCCCGGATGCAGGCTTGTGCAATAGCGGCCTGGGAGGGAAAATGCCAAGAGAGCTTGCATAAAAAATCCGTGTGGGAGCGACCCTTTCTGTATGCAGGGACTCTTTTGGGATAGAGAAGAGATTCCATGCGCTCCTGGTGATAGTCAAAGAGAAAGGTCGTATGATGGAGCCAGCGCTCTTTGCGGATGTACTGGGCGTTGCCTCCGCACTTTTTTCCGCCCAGGACATAGTCGTTTTCACAGAGGGAAAATGCGGGAAGCGAAAAGACCTCTTTGTAAAACTCCTCGGTCCATTTTAAAATCCTTTCAGGATAGGGCGGGAAGGGGTGAAGCTCTTTTTGACAGATGAAGGTGGCAAAGAGCGTTCCTTCATCCACCACGACGGTCCCTCCTCCGCTAAAGCGTTTGATGACGGGAAGGGCGGCTGCTTCTCTTTTTTGAAAGTCCACCACTTCCTCTGCTCTCCCGGAGATCCCCATGACAATTGCCGGAGAAGAGCCTTCATTGAGGATATACCAGTTGTCTTCATCTGTCCTAAGAAGGGCCTCTTCGATCTGAAGCTGGGTTAAGACGGGAGACTGTTTTAAATGCAAAAGATGAACAGTCATATCTTTATCGTTTGCGTGCTCAGTGCTACCAGCAAGACGGCGATATCTGCAGGAGATACACCGGAAATACGAGAGGCTTGTCCCATGCTCTGCGGAGCGAAGCGGGCGAGCTTTTCTTTGGCTTCGCGACTTAACCCCGTGACTTTTGAGAAATCAAATCCGGGGAAGATGGGGTGCGTTTCTAAAGATTCCAGCCGCTTGACCTCTCGCTCTTGCCGCTCCAAATAGCCGGCATATTTGCAGCTGATCTCGACCTGGAGGTTGCTCTCCTCTCCTAAGTCCGTTACGGAGCCGGGGAAGAGTTGTAAGAGTTTTTTGTAGCTGTTTTCGGGGCGGCATAGAAGCTGGGCCAGAGAGAGCGATTTTCCCTCGTAGGATTTATAGGTGCGGTGCAAGCGCTCGAGCTCTTTTGCAAGGGCGGCCTCTTTCATCTTCACTTTTTGATGCTGCTCTTTGTTGATCAGGCCGTAGGCGTATCCATAGGAGCGCAGGCGGAGATCCGCATTATCTTGCCTCAAGAGGAGACGGTGTTCGGCGCGCGAAGTGAACATGCGGTAGGGCTCGTCGGTCTCTTTTGTGATCAAATCGTCGATCATCACGCCGATATAGGCCTCGGAGCGTTTTAAAACGAGCCTCTCTTTTCCCAGCGCTTTGGAGGCGGCGTTGATTCCTGCGACGAGGCCTTGCGCGGCGGCCTCTTCATAGCCTGTGGTTCCGTTGATCTGGCCGGCGAGGAAGAGTCCCTCGATGCGCTTGGTTTCCAAGGAAGCGAGAAGCTGGCCGCTTTTCACAAAGTCATATTCGATGGCATAGGCCGGACGCAGGATCTCGGCTCTTTCCAGCCCCACCAGAGAGCGGACGACTTGGAGTTGAATCTCTTGAGGAAGCGCAGAAGAGAGGCCGCTGATGTAGATCTCATCGGTATCAAGGCCTTCGGGCTCTAAAAAAAATTGGTGGCGCTCCTTGTCGGCGAAGCGGACAATCTTGTCTTCAATGCTGGGACAGTAGCGAGGGCCGACGGCTTGAATCTGACCCGAATAGATGGCAGAGAGATGAAGGTTTTTTTGAATGATCTCCTTTGTCTCTTTTGTTGAATAGGTGATGTGGCAGAAGGTTTGGGGCAAAGAAGATGTAGGAGGCCCATCAAAGGAAAAGAAGACCCCTTCCTCTCCCGGCTGCTCCTCTAAGACTGAAAAAGAGATGCTGCGGCGATGGATGCGGGGAGGGGTGCCGGTTTTTAATCTGCCCAGCATAAAGCCCAGCTCCTCAAGATGAGCTGAGAGGCCCTCCGAGGGAGGATCTCCCGCTCGTCCTCCTGGAAGCCGGCTCTTTCCGATGTGGATGAGCCCCTTGAGGAAGGTCCCTGTGGTCAAAACGACTGCTCGCCCCCGGTAACAGACCCCTTCTTGAGTCCCTACGCCGCAAACTTTCCCCTTTTCCACCAGGAGCGATTCGATCGTTCCCTGCTTTAAAAAGAGGTGATCTCTCTTTTCCAAGCGCCGCTTCATCGCGCGGCTGTAGGCGAGCTTGTCCGCTTGGGCGCGCGGAGACCGGACAGCGGGGCCCTTGGAGGCGTTGAGCATGCGAAACTGAATGCCCGTCTCGTCGGCAACCTTTCCCATGATGCCGCCAAGCGCGTCGATTTCCCGCACCATATGCCCCTTTGCAGTGCCTCCAATGGCGGGATTGCAGCTCATTTTGGCGATGGTGTCCAATGAGCTGGAAATGAGGAGCGTTTTGACGCCCATCGTTGCAGCTGCATGGGCTGCTTCGCAGCCGGCATGACCGGCGCCGACGACGATAGCGCCGAATTCTTCAGGAAATTGCCACATAGTGAATAAAGGAGAACAAACTCTATTTTTTCTTATGACGATCGCGACGGCTGCGCTTCTTTCTCTTGTGCTTGGCGATCTTGGCTCTTCGCTTTTTTTTGACAGATGACATGGGGTATATACCGAATCCTTGAATATTCGGAGGTTATCTTAGCCGCACTAGGAGTTAAAGTCTAGAAAATGAAAGTAAAATGAAAGTAAAAACCGGCATTGGGTCTTGACATCTGGAACTATTTTGCATACTCTTTTGTATGAATTTGAATTTATAATTCACTTTTAGATTTAAAATATAAAAAAGAGTTAACCTTATGACCAATAATATAAATAATAGCATCGCCATTGAGTGCAAAGAGGTGGCTGTCGATGTTGCGCCCTCTGAGGATACATTCTGCGGTTATCTCCTTTCTTACGATGAAATAGCCAAAGAACATGGTCGTAGTTTATCGGGAAATGGAGACAAAAAAATCCGATCGGGAGCGGGGGGAGATTATAGAAAGTTTCTCCCTAGACAAAGAGATATCCTTTTGGAAGTTGAGCCGAGAGTGGTGCTGATGGCCGTATTTAAAATTTTAGCTCAATGTGAGGGAGCAAAAGTTCCTTCAAGTATTCTCGGTAAAAGAACTTGGATTGATCTCAATATTTTGAGCGGCAATGGCAAATACCAAGATAGATATTTGGGATCGCTGGTTAGTCGGACAGACACTCAGCTTGGCCGGGCATATTTGTTAGGTATTTTAGCAAGACCTACCGCCGACAGGGATGTTTTAGAAAAGCGCCAGGCAATCGTTAAAGAAATGGTGAATAATAGCACACTTTATGAGCGTTTGCACACCGAGTTAAAAGACTCGGCTGCGGATGAAAGCCACTTGCTCAGTTTTTGGAACCAGTATCTGCAGCTGCCGGGCACAATGAATAAACAATATTTTCAATACGAGGACGATTCATGTTTGGGAAGGATGCTCAATAACTCTCCGGCCATGCTTAGTGTAAAATCGAGTTATGTAAATTTTCGGAAGATATCAAATGCCTGCACGGAAATTGCTTCTTCCGTTCTTCTTCCGGCATTCGGAATCTGGACAGCCGTTCAATTCTTCGGCTTTCTGGGAGCTTCTCCGCAAGCGCTGGAAGATTATGCTGCGCGATTCACGGCAGCTTCTAGTTCTACCGGGCCTCTTTTTGCCGGACTTCTTCTGCTTGCGCAACAAAATCTGTTAGCGACCGCAGGGGTAACTCTTGCTGCCGGAGGATTGATTGCTACAGGTCTGCGCAGCACTCTGGGTTGGTGCAAGGCGGATATTCAAAGCGAAGCTTTGGTGCAGAACAAATTGGTCCAGGTGGCAACTTACTATAAACATACAAAAAATGTTTATCGGATTCTTTCCGAACATCCTGATCTTGCAGAAAAATTCGAGCATTTCTCTGACTTGCGCTCTTTTGCGACCGCAGAAAATCCGCGATTAAAAGCTCTTTTTGAGATGCTCGAAACCGCCACTTTCGAAGAGAAAAGAGAGTGGTTCTTTTCCCGAGGTGGAGTTTTGCTTTGCTTTCAGCTTTTACAAGATGAGGAGATGCAGGAATTGTTGGGACGTGGACTTAATGCGGTAGCTGAGGTGGACGCCTTTCTTTCTATTTCGGCGTTATACAATGAATATAAAGAAAAAAGGGTGCACTATTGCTTCCCCCTTTATGAGAAGAAAGATTCCCCCCATTTTTCTCTGGAAAATTTTTGGAATCCCTTTGTGGATGTGAATCAAGCGGTGCAAAATAGCGTTGAGATGGGAGGTGAAAATAGGCGTAACGCTGTTGTCACCGGGCCGAATTCTAGCGGAAAGTCAACAACTATTAAGGGAATCGCTTTATCGATGATGATAGCTCAAAGCTTCGGAATCGCTCCGGCGGACAAGATGGCATTCACCCCATTTTCCCATCTTGCTACCTATATGGACATTACTGACGACATCAGTAATAAGGCTTCGCTTTTCCAATCTGAAATTCAGCGCGCCGTGGAATTATGTCGGGTGATTGAAGAATTAGGAGACGCCGGATTTACCTTTAGCATGTTCGATGAGCTGTTTAGCGGGACCTCTCCAAATGAAGGGATGGCAATGGCGTATGCTCTTGCAAAGAGGCTTGGGAGTTATCAAAACAGCGTTTCGCTTCTGGCGACCCACTATGCAGCGCTTACAAGACTTGAAACAGATACCAATGACTTTAGTAACTATAAAACTGCAGTAGCGTTTTCATCTTCTCAACGGATCGAACGGCCCTTCTCGTTAGAAAGGGGGATCTCTAAGCAACGTATTGCTTTGGCCGTCGCTAGAGAACAAGGGGTCCATAGCAAGATTGTTGACGATGCAGAAGAATTGCTTAACGGAATGGAATGAATATCCCGAACGCGCTTCAAAAATTGGAATTTCGGCTGCGCCTCGCGGTTCGACGATCGTATGTCGCCCCATATTTCTAATATTGGGCGACATAAGATCGTCGAACCGGGGGAGCTTTCGCGTCGGCCCAAATCCAATTTTTCAAGTGCGTTCGGTATAAGTCGGAACTGCCGCTAGTCGGCGGGCGAAAAGGCTGAAAAGGCCTCATCATTAGCCTCTTCCTGAGAGGAAAATTTGGTGTGGTTGACGAACTGGGCGATCTCTTTTCGGAAGGCAAGAGGGATGGTCCCGACGCCGCCATGCCGGTTTTTGGCGACGATCAGTTCGGCAAAGCCGGGCTTGTCATAGGGGTCGTAATACTCTCTTCTGAGCAGAAAGAGCACCTGGTCGCTATCCTGTTCGATGCTGTTATGGACAATGAGATCATTTGCCGCAAAATTATGAAGACCTTCTACAGTTGCGTCATAGACGGTTTCTTCACCTAGCGCTGTGATAGAATTGATTTCATCCCAGTAGACATCCGACTCTGCTAGCAAAGAAGCAACAGGCATTCCGCGCTTTCCCGCTGCACCAATATTTGTAAGGAAGAGCTTTTGATTGACAGATCCCTTCTCATTATTTGTGTAAGAGTTTTGAGGTGGCTGAATGTCGATCCTTCGCGAGATGGCCAATTTATCACCAATGTTGAGCTGATCCAAACGCGTCCAGCCTTCCAGTTTTAAAAAGGGATGGTTAGCGCTGGCTTTAATGGTTCTGCCGCTTTTCGTGGCGAGTTCGTAGACCATCTTTTTTCCGGAACAGAAAGCCTTAGTCATGAGGCGATCTTCGAGCTTCCAAGTTTTAGGATTCAAGGCTTTTACGAGAATTGGGGTCTGCCGCTTGCGTTCTGCAAGTGTTTGAATGGGGATTTGTTGTCCTGTTTTTGCGTCAGTAATTAAGGCATCTCCCGTCAGGCAGCCGCTCTCTCTTAAGTCGCTCATCATGGGGCGGTGGCCCTGCCGCTCTTCGACTTTTCGGGAGAGCTGAGCCAGGCAAAGGAGGGGAATGTTGAGCTCCCGGGCCAAGTTTTTCAAAAGACGGGAGATCTCGGAGATCTCATTTTGACGGTTGTCCGAAAGACGCAAAAAACCCGATCCGGAAAGCAGTTGTAAATAGTCGACGATGAGAAAGCCGATGTTGTGAGACTCTTTCATGCGGCGGGCGCGGGCCCGAAGATCGGTGATCTTGAGCCCCGGGGTGTCATCGACAATCATGAGATGCTTTTGCATCTCCCCGATGCAAGAGACAATGCGCTGGTACTCCGTGCCGTTTAGGGCGCCCGTTTTGATCTTTTCCGATTCCACGCCGGATTGCGAACAGATGATGCGATGCAAAAGCTGTTCGGCGGTCATTTCCAAAGAAAAGATGCCCACGGGAAGGTGGTTCTTGAAACAGATGTTTTCCGCGATGTTCAAGGCAAGGGCCGTCTTTCCCATGGCGGGGCGTGCAGCCAAGATGATGAGATTGGAAGGGCTAAAACCGTTTAAGAGTTTGTCCAAGTCGAGGAAATGCGTGGGAATGCCCGTGATCTTGATCTCATTGGGCCCCTTTTTCTGATACTCCTCTTGTCTCTGTTGCAGCTCTTTGAGATAGGGAATGTGCGATTCGGCTTTTGCCCCCGAGAGGATCTCTTTGAGATCCATCCCGATGCTGGGGTTGGCCTCCTGGCTGATGGCAAAGAGCTTGGCTTGGGCGTTATCCAGGACGGCGGAGACATCATCGGGATCACTGAGCGCATTTTTTTCAATCTCCTGCGCGGCGAAGATCATCCTTCTTAAGAGAGCCTTGCTTTTGACAAGCTGCGTGTACTCTTCAATGTAGGCGGAAGTGCCGGCATACTGCGCCAAGGTTGTGAGGTAAGCGACGCCCCCGATGGCTTTGAGCTTCTCTTGACGCTTGAGCTCTTCTGCAATCAAGTGAACATCGGCGGGCTTGTCGCTTAAGTAGGCATTTTTTAAAGTCTGGAAGACGGTCTTGTGTTCGCTGAAATAAAAGTCTTCCTCATTTAGGCCGTCGGCTGCGATGTTGAGGCTGTTGATGCTGGTGAGCATACACCCCAGCACCATCATTTCCGACTCTTTGGAATGGGGCGCGACCTTGATGGTTTTTGTCTCTGACATGTCTCCTTTCATAAAAAAGCCTTGAATTTACATTCAAGGCAAAAGCAAAGGAAGTGTTTCGGAAAGAGAGGGATTCGAACCCTCGGTACCCAAAAAGGGTACGCGTCCTTAGCAGGGACGTGCCTTCGGCCGCTCAGCCATCTTTCCTTGAAGGATAAACGGCAACACTTTACCCGCTTTTGCTCTTTTTGTGAACTGCTCTATTCCATCAGATGGGAGGGCTCGAGGAGCTTGCCATTGAGAGCGTTCCAGTGGCTGGTGTGGATGGAGCCGTCGGGATTTTTTACCACGATGCTATGAACGGGAAGATAGACAATGCTCTTTTTGCGGATGGAGAAGTGGTTTCCGAAGGCGGCGTGAGCGACGTGGATGATGTGCTGGGGAGAATAGCGCGTGCTGAGGCGGGCAGCCCTTTTGACGGGCTGGGTGACGAGTTTTTTGTCGAGCCTTGTTTCGGGAAGGATATTAAATTTTGGCCGTTGGAGGTGGAGGCGGTAGCTGTTTCCCGCCTGGACGATCAGGTTTTTTCTGCGGCAGCTGTCAATCAAAGAGTCGAGGATTTCATTTTCTGTGCGCAGCGTTTTAGATAAGGATTCGCGATCGACGGTTCCCCCTTTGCGGGCTAAGATGTTCAAGATCTTAAACTCTTCTTTGGTTGCGTGGCTGCTCAGGCAGTCGCCAAAGCCGTGCGTCTTTTCCCAATCTTTCGTTTGAATCACCATCTCGCCATCACGAAGGTCCCACAAAATCACTCCCTCCCCTGTCAGACGGTCGGAGAGGCAGTATTTTACCTCCATCAACAGATAAGGATAAAATTTTAAGGCAGGCTTGAGGTATTCATGCCTCTTGTCTTTTAACAACTCGCGTTTATGCGCCTCCATGAGCTCTTGGGCGCCAAAGCGAATCTCTAGAGTATGAAGCTCTCCCTTGTTGATGAAATTTTCAATTTTATTCACTAGGTCCGGGTGGTGTGTTGTGACCCACCATCCGCCAATTGCGGCTCCTACTGCTGTGGCAAAAAGAATAAACAATTTCATCTCAAGAGACGAGGTTTTGACTTGTCCTAACGCCAGATATAGCTTAATCTTATTTAAAAAACCAGCCTAAGAGCATTCATGTTCTTTTTGGACCGGAAAGAGGCGGGCCGAGAGTTGGCCGCCTATTTGCAGGAGTATCGGGAAGCTCAAGATGTGGTAGTAATAGGACTTGCCCGGGGAGGAGTGATGACGGCAGCCGCGGTTGCCCAAGAGCTCCGCCTCCCTTTGGGAGTGGTCGTCGTGCGGAAAGTGGGAGCTCCGGAAAATCCAGAACTTGCCCTGGGAGCTATCACTGCCGCCGGCGAGAGCTTTTTTAATCATGACCTGATTTCCCTTCTGGAAGTCTCTAAGGAATATCTCCTCAAAGAGACAGAGAGGCAAAAAAAGGCGGCGCGCGAAAGAACCGCTCTCTATTGTCGCCACATCTCCCCTCCTCCTCTTGCAAACAAGAGCGTTATTCTTGTCGACGACGGCATTGCAACGGGAGCGAGCATGAAAGCCGCAATCCTGGGAATGCGCTCGGAGGGAGTGAAGGGAATCATCCTTGCCGTCCCCGTGGCAGCTAAGGAGTCGTTAAGAGAAATGCAAGAAGACGTCGATCAAATCGTCTGTCTCTATGTGCCTTCGCACTTTGAAGCGGTGGGATTTTTTTACAAAGAGTTTGATCAGGTAAGCGATGAGGCCATCATCGCCCTCCTTGCACAGAAAGACGTCCGAAAGGAATAGATGAAAAAACTGACGCCGATCTCCGGCTTTCCGGAATTTCTTCCCGAAGAACAGATTGTGATCCAAAGCGTTCTGGATACGATGCGCGCAGTGTATGAAAAATTTGGATTCGTCCCGATCGAAACGCCTGCTGTGGAACGCGTTGAACATCTTCTGGAAAAGGGGCTTCAGGGAAAAGAGGTCTATCTCTTGCGCCGGCTGCAAGAGGAGGAAATAGGGCCGTCTGATCTGGCTCTCCATTTCGATCTTACCGTTCCGCTTGCCCGCTACGTGGCTCAGCACTACGGAAAACTTACCTTTCCCTTCAAGCGGTATCAGATCCAGCCCGTCTGGAGAGGAGAGAGGCCGCAGGCGGGAAGATACCGCCAGTTCTATCAAAGCGATATCGACGTCATCGGAGATGGGACTCTCTCTTTGATCTTCGACGCAGAGATCTGCGCGGTGATTGACGCGGTCTTTACGCAGATGCAAATCGGCCCTTTTTCCATCCGCTTGAACCATCGTAAGATCTTGCAAGGAGTGCTTGGAAGCGTCGGCATCTCTGAGCAGCCGCTCGTCCATCAAGCGATCAAGATTGTAGATGAGATCGAAAAGCAGCCCTTAGAAAAGACAGCGGAAGCGTTTGAGCGCCTGGGATTGAATCGCAAAGATTGCAGCTCCCTGTTGGAGTTCTTTTCCTTAAGCGGCTCTCCGGACGCCGTCTTGAAGCGCCTCTCTTCGCTTTCTATCAGCACGGCATTTGAAGCGGGGGTTCAGGATTTGAGAGAGGTTGTGAAAGGGATGCAGATGCTTCGCGTGCCAGACGAGCGCTACACCATAGATGTCAAGATCGCGCGGGGGTTGGATTACTACACTGGAACCGTTTATGAGACGACTCTTCAGACGCATCCGCAGCTCGGCAGCATCTGCAGCGGGGGGCGCTACGACGACCTTACCGGGGTTTTCCTTGACAGAAAGCTGCCGGGTGTCGGCACCTCGATTGGCGTGACCCGCCTCATTCCCCAGCTCATGAAAGAAGGGATTCTGAAACCCAAAGGGGCAGCGATCGCCCCCATTCTTGTCACCATGCAAAATCCTGCCCATCTTTCCCGCTATCTGGAGATCGCCTCGCGCCTTCGCGCCCGCGGCATGGCGACGGAGGCGTACCTGGAGCGCAAATCGCTCGGCGCTCAGCTGCGCTATGCCGACAAAAAGGGATTTCAGTTGGTTCTTATTGCCGACGACCCGGAATTTCAGCAGGAGAAGGTTTTGGTCAAAAAGATGCAGACGGGAGAACAGAAGGAAGTTTTCCTTCAAACATTGGAGGAGAGCATCTCTTCCATGCTCTCTTCGAAGTAGAGAGAGAGTTCGGGAGCGCTCTCTTTGAGCCATTCCCTAAGACGCCAGAGGACCGAATGGAAGTGCTCTTTTCTTTTCTCTTTTTTCTTGAACGTTTCATCAAGGGCAAGCCTGCCCACGTCAATGTGAATGGCCCTCTCCTTAGAAAAGCCGTAATTTTGTTCGAGAAGGGCGTCTAGGTCCGCTATTCCCTTGTTACACCGGACCAAGAGGAGATGGAGCAGGCTCTTTAAATGCCGTTTCGCCTCTTCCGGTTTGCCTGCCTTGATGAGAGTCGCCAGCGTGGGAAAGATTCCCTCTGCCCGCTTCTGCAAAAGGAAGGCGACCTGATCGAGATTGACCCTATAGTGGCTGCCAAGATAGTCGACAATGCGGACGAAGAGATGGAGCTCTTTTGTGGGATTGAGATGGGTAAAGAGCAGTCCCGACTCTTCCTTGAGGTGCGTGGAGGCAAGAAGAAAACTGCTAAAGGTGATCTTAAGCTTTTCAGCGTTGTGCTTTTTAATCTCTTTGCGCCCGGTGTGGAAATGATAAGCAAAGGGATGCTTCAGCCAGCCGGCCGGCCTAAGATGAGAGGGAAAACGGTAGAATTTGAGCACATACTCACCGTCATCGCTCGCAAAGACCGCCGATTGCCCTCCCCGGTCCAAATAGTGGAAATTCTGGGAAAAGATCTCCAGGAGCTGCTCCCGCTCCTCCCAAGAGGGTGCGGGAGTCGTCCATGCCGGGCAAGCGGGGAGGGTCGAGAGAATCATCTGGACAGAGAAACTCTTGTTCTTTTTGAAAAGATAGTGGTCGAGCGTACATGTCGCAGCAAGAAAAAGGAGAAGAGTTCCTCCAAAAAGTAAAAGAGCCTTCTTCATAAAGAATTGAGTTTAAAGAATCCAATGAAACAAGGCAAGCCAGAGAACCTAAGTTTTTTCCGTGTTTTTTCCGTGTTTTCAATAAATACTCGCTTAGTTAAACTCATTCTATGTCGATGCGCGAGAGCTTTCGCGTCGGCCCAAATCCAATTTTTCAAGTGCGTTCGGTATAACTCCACATGGGTCGAAAGCCCCTGCCGAAGCGAGTCAGTTAACACTAACTGAACGCCGTAGGAATCTTCTCCCTTTAGGGAGGAGAGGATGTCAAGAATGATTGCGGAATGTGAGTCCATAGCAATAGAAATGTGGGGAAAAGGAGGGCGCTTATGGCTAAGCCAAAACAACTCGGGCTTGCATCTCTTACGGCCCTTGTAACCGGAAGCATGATCGGTTCGGGGATTTTTATACTCCCTGCGCAGCTGGCCAATTTGGGCTCGCTCAGCCTGTTGTCCTGGCTCTTTACGACCGCCGGAGCCTTCTTGCTTGCCCTTGTCTTTTCCCGGATGGGGCGCTTCTTGCCGAAAACCGGGGGCCCCTATGCCTATGCGCGGGCAGGAATGGGGAATCTCTTGGGCTTTCAGACGGCATTTTCTTACTGGCTCTCCATTTGGATTGGAAATGCGGCGATGGCTCTCGCTGCAGTGGGGTATCTCTCGGTCTTCTATCCTGTCTTGTCAAAGCCCTATCCGGCCTGTTTTACCTCCATAGCCTTTATCTGGGTCTTGACGGCGATTAACTTGATGGGAGTGCATACGGCGGGCATCGTGCAGCTGATCACCACCATCTTGAAACTCATTCCCATCCTGCTCATTGGCGCTCTGGGATGGTTCTTTTTCCGAAGCGAGCACATCACGGAATCCTTGAACGTGACCTCTCCCCATCTTTCCGGTTTTAATCTTATCACACACGGCGCTACCTTGACTCTCTGGGCTTTTTTGGGAGTCGAGTCGGCAACGGTCCCGGCGGGTTCTGTAAAAAATCCCACTCGGACGATTCCCTTGGCTACGCTTTTTGGAACCGTCATTGCCGCAGTCGCGTATATCTCAAGTTCTGCAGCAATCATGGGGATGCTGCCCATTCATCAGTTGCAAAAATCGGTCTTTCCCTTTGCCGATGCCGCAGCCCTGTTGTTTGGATCATGGGGAAAGGCGCTGGTTGCCATCGGCGCGATCATCTCCTGCTTGGGCAGTTTAAACGGCTGGATTCTTTTGCAGGGGCAGATTCCCATGGCAGCGGCGGACGATCAGCTCTTTTTGAAGATCTTTTCGCGCTTAAACAAACGGGGGGTTCCTGCTCTAGGATTAATCATCACCTCGTTTCTGATCTCTCTTTTGCTTCTTTTGACGATCTCTCCGGATCTGGTCAAACAATTCCAAGTGCTGATTCTTTTGGCGACCTTTACAAGTCTTGTTCCCTATCTCTACACGCCGGTCTCGGAGATTTTGCTTTTGCGTGAGGAGAAGGGCCGCTTGGAAAAGGGGACAGTTTGTATTGCCGTTGTCGCAATGCTCTATGCCCTTTGGGCGCTTGTCGGGTCGGGAACGGAGATCCTTTCCTATGGAGCATTGGTGCTGCTTGTGAGCATTCCTCTTTATTTGTTGAGCGCCAGAAAGAGAGCGGCATGAGCCGGCGGTGAAGCTCACCCGAGTTTACAGGATTGGAGATTGCATCAGATGCCGCTTTTCCAATCCTGTAAACTCCTGCTTTTAGGTAGCCGCTTCTCGAGGAATCTGTGGAAAAGTTGCGCTCAAAGCAAGCAAGAGCGCTTGTTGGATCTTTTGGACCGTCTGAGGATCGTCGCAGCGGAGAATGATGCCAAGTGCGGCGATTTCATTGGAATCGACATAGGTGACGGAGAGATCGAGAGGCTCAATGCTGAATGTGGAGAGGGTCTTAAGAGCCGTCTCTTTAAAGGGGCCGTAAGGGGAAGCAATCAGGATAAGACTGTACTCTTTATCTCTTGCGCTTTTCATCCAGAAGGAGTCGGAGACGAAATCTTGTTCCTGAGACTCGAGCATGATGAGAAAGAGCTGTTTGAGAGAAGAGGTGGGAAGAAGCGAGCGGGTAATCGGCGGGGAGATGGAGTAAAAAAAGTTGTCCACAATGAAGTCGCTGCTCTTCCCGGCCACTTGAAGAGAGTGCTTAAAAGCCAAAAGCGCCTCCTGCTGTTTGGAGAGCATGCCTCCATTGAAATCGCGCATTTCTCCCAGGATGCGTGTCAACTCTTCGGAGACCACCAGGCGCGCTTTGAAAAGGTCTAGGGAAAAATCTCTGCGTACAAAGGGCGTTTTGTCAATTTCAACGCGAAAGACAGAGGCCTCTTTGGGATATTTTTTTCTGACGAAGCCGGCTTGTTTCGTTTCAAAGTCATGGAAATGAAGAGCTGCTTGGACTGAGTAAAGAAGTTCTTTCAAGGAGGAACTTTTTCTGTGAAGGATGCGCAGGAGGATGACTGTGAAGCTCAAGTTTTGACCTATCTGGGCGTCAAAGGAGATGTAGGCCTGAGGAATATCGTGGACATATTTGAGTTCCCGGCTCAGCAAGACAGTGTGGCGCAAAATCTCTTCTTCATTGCGCGACAAAAGGATGGGATGGAGAACGTTTTCGATTCTTCCCTTTAACTCTCTGGGCAGTCTTTTCTTGAGCAGTTTCCTCTCTTTGAGGAGGAAGGGCAAACCGTCCTTTTTTTCAATTTCAAGATAAAAGAGGCGCATTTTATCCGAAGAGCGGCGGTCGACGATGAAAGAGTCCTTCACTTTTTGAATGCCGGGGAGGCAGTTTTCGATTGCAGAAAAAATGTGGCGCTGTTCAAAGAGCTCATTTCCCTGAAGGATATTGATGCCGACCAGCAGGCTCAAGACGCTCTTTTGTTCTTCAGGATAAAAGAGCCTGGTCTGGAAGAGCTTTAAAAAGAGATGGCGTGTTTTAGGAGCCTCTTTGATCCGTTGGTTGAGCGAGTGGTAAAAAAGATACAACAATGAGATGGTCTTTGCGATATGCCGGTGGCTGCGAAGGGCTGTAAACTTGTCTCGAAAGAGGAGAACGAAATGGCGAATTTCCGTGAAGATATCCCGATTGAAGAGCGCAGGTTTTTGCTTCATCAATTCGATGAAATTCTTCTTGATTTCCGCCTCTTTTTCTTCTCCTGAGAGCTTTAAAAGAAAGTGGTGCATCTGATCGAAGATATTGCTGTCGATCTCTTTGGAGGGACGATCAAAGAGAGAGGCGATGCTCTCTTCGATCAGGGCGTATTTTTGCCTCGGCAAAAGATGCTTGTTGGAAAGAATTTTACGGGCGTTTTTGACGGCATGGATGTTGAGCTTGAGCTCTTGCGCGAGGGAGGAAAAATTATGATTGATGAGAGAGAGTTCCTTTTGATCTTCTACCGGCATGAGGATTTGATGGATGAAGAAGTTCTCTTTGTCGCAGAGTTCAAAATGAAAATTGAGGGAGTGAGCGGAAAAGACGGTTAAGAATTTCCCTGGAATGAGCCAGCGGCTTAGGGTGTCCGTAAAATAGCGGCCGACTCCTTGAGTGAAGTCAGAGGCGCAGAGCAGCGTGGCGCAGAATGTCGAAGGAGGGCTGGAGAAATGAGAAGAGATAACTAAGGGAAGCTGAGAGTGGAGGAAGGAGAAAGCCTTCACTTGCTCCTCGGGAGATTGTGCAGAGAGAAGCCTCTCTTGCAAATCGAAAGGAAGGATCGTTAGAACCAGTTGATTCATGTACTCAAGGAAGACTTGCAAATGGAGTTCAGTAGGTTGGCTTGAGAGGAAGGAGGAGCGAATAGGAAGTTTGACGCGCCGCTTAAAGGGAAACGTGAAAGGGGCAAGAGAGCACAAGGAGGAGTGCGATCGGAAAGGGAAGCCTTTTGTAAACTTGCGGTAGCTCATCTCTTGCTTCTCTCTTTAGAGTCCTGATCCAGGGCAAGCTGCTAGTAGCAGAGATTGCCAATGGGCGTGAAGGCGGCATGTTTGATGGAGGGGTTCAGAAGATGGATCGCATTTTTATGAAAGATGGGGGCGATGGGAAGCTCATCCATGAAGATCTCTTCTGCCTGTTCTAAGATCCTTAAGCGTTCCTTAGGATCTTCTGCTAAAAAGGAGAGATCGAGAAGAGAGACGAACTTAAGATTTTCCCATCCGGCGTAATTCTTGACGTTCTCTTTGTGTTTGTAGCGCTCCAAAAGGTTCATCTGGTCGTTGTATTGGGCATACCAGAGAGTTTGCGCCATCATGTAGTTGCGTTTGGTGAGCCTGTCAAGCAAGATTTTGTGGTCGCTGTTTTCGAGATGGACGTGAATCCCTAATGTCTTTTGCCACTGCTGCTGAAGGGCTTGGGCAACCTTATGCTCCAGTTCGGATGTCGAATAGAGATAGGTTAAGTGCAACTCCTCGGCTTTTACTCCCAATTCTTTTAAGCCTTGTTCCAGGAACTCTTTTGCTCTTTTGGCGTCGTGGTCCTTAAAAAAGGCTCGATTTCTGTTTTTCTTTAAGATAGGCGGGATAGCGCCGAGCGCGGGGATTTCGTCCAGTTGCGTGATATTGCTGACGATCTCGGAGCGATCCATGGCGTAGGCAAAGGCCTTTCTGAGATTCTTGTTAGAAAAAGGAAAGGTCGCTGTGTTGAAAGCGCAAAAGGTCGTTCCGCTTGTGGGATAGACGTTCAAGCGTCCTGCCGCCTTAAGTTTGGGAAGGGCGTCAATGGGTAGAGGGGAGAGAAACTGTCCGACAATATCCAGCTCTCCTTTCTCGAACATTTGCAGCACCGTTGTCTCGTTATCGACCATCGAGACGCGGATCTCATCGAGATGGACGCCCTTTGGATTCCAGTAGCGGGGATTTTTTTCTAAGACGATCTCTCCATGGTGCCTCCACTTTTTGAGAACAAAGTACCCATTGCTGGTGAAGAGAGGGCCAGTGTTGTAAGCCCACCGTGGGTCCGTTTCATCGATCCGATGATTGACGGGAAAAAAAACGCAAAAGGAGATCAATTCCAGGAAATAGGGCGTGGGATGATCCAGCTCAACAAAGAGGGTCCTCTCATCGAGGGCGCGGATTCCTACTTCGCTTAAGGGAACAAGCCCTTTCTTTGCCGCATTGGCATTTTTGATCGGATAGAAGAGCTGGGCGTTGGCAGCAGGAAAGCGGGGATCCAAAATATCCTTCCATGACTTTTCAAAATCATAGGCAGTGACTAAAGTGCCGTCGGACCAGAGGGACTCTCTTAAATGGAAGGTGTAGCGCTTTTTATCTTGAGAGAGGTCGAAGCGCTCCGCCTGGGCGAGGCGGATAGAGCCGTCAGGATTCAGGCGCGTCAGTCCTTCAAAGAGCAGAAAGTGAAAGAAGGAGCCGATCACTTCGGAACCTTTACGAGGGTCCATGGTGGGAGGCTCTGAAAAGATGTTCACCCGCAGCACCTGCTGAGGGGGCTTTGGCTCCTTTTTGTTCAGACGGCCGCAGGAACTTAGGGCTATTCCTAAAAAGAGAAGCACAGAGAGGCAGCTTTTCATCATGACCCCCTTTAAATTAAGATCAAAACGGCATGTTAGGAATTTGTTGCCTATTTGTAAAGAATGTTGACAGAGCACTAGGTTCTACGATCGCATCTCGCCCAATATGATACCTCTTGCGTAACCTCCCAAACGTGCCCGTGCCCGATTAGCCCGCATTTCTCACAGAGTTGAAGAAGGCAAGTGAATAAGAATTGCCTTCCATTGAAGTCTTCCATCTGCTGGGTGTGACAAACGTTCGAAACGAACGTCTGTCATAGCATTTTTGTGCTCAATTTTTAATGTGCTTTCCATCTCGTTTTTCCAGAGATAAATCCGAGGCGCGAATTGACTGGGATAATTTCGCTATGACAAGCTCCCGTTTCGGGAGTTTGTCACACCCAGTTGCTTTAGACAGTTGTAAGAAAATGTTAAGACCATGTAAAACCGGTATAGTAAATTTTTTGTTGATACCGTTGAACTCGAACTTTAGGAGGAGACGATGGCCAACAGTCTTGGACAGGAAATCGTTAAAACGATTCTGATGCCCGGGTATTTCTCTCAACTTGCCGCAACCGGAAGCAAGTTGAGAGATGATCATGAAAACAGGGTTGAACAGGTGGTGCTCGACTTTCTTTTTTCAAAAGATCGCATTGTCTACCAGCATGGATATCCAAAAACCTCGCGGAAGGTTGAGGAATATCGTGAAAGGAGTATTGAACAATTCGGCGCAGGCTACAGACTGCGTTCATTGATGGAGCGGATTGAAAGCCGGTCGAGCTGTCTTAGCTTACTAAATTGGATGGGGGAGTGTTGTTTTATTCATTTTTCTTCCGGAGACCTCGACGATGGAGTCAGTCTGGGCAGGTTGCATCTGGAGTATTTTATAGAGATCAATAACATGATGGGCGGTGAGTTGGCAAGCGACCTTTCGCGGTTTTTCGCATCGTGCTTCTGCTGCCATGAAAAAGAGAAGAAGGAGAGCCGCGGGGTTGTCGTAGAGGCGGTTTCCGCTCTCTTTCCCGGGGTGGCGCTGATTGAACTGAAAGGAGGAGGCTTTCTGGATATCCACGGAAGCTGGGGAAACCTGCTCTGCGATCTGGGGGCAACCGCCTGTGGCATGGTCGCTCTTTTCAACATTTTTACGGGAAATGTCGCGTCCGGATTTGTTTGCGCAGGCGCGGGCGCGATGCTCTACATCGATTCCCGGAAGACAGACGGCATGCTCATGGTGATAGATAGCGTGGAGAAGAGCAAGGAAGAGATTCTTTTGGAGGGGAAGAAAACAAAAGAGGAGATCATTGTCAAAAGCCAGGAGAGCATCGAAACGAACACGCAAAAGATTTTGGACCTGATCCGGCAGCTCTATGGCGCGCTTTCCGTCCAGATCAGGGAGCAGTTTCAAAACGGCAGCGAAGAAAACAGGACGGCGCTGACTTCTCTGGAGGAAGCAAACGAGCTGTTCAACAGATGTCCCGCTCTTCTGGAAGGTTTTTTGGCCGCATTTCTCAAGATTAAAAATGACGCGGAGAGTCTTCTGGGAGAAAAGATCCGGATGATTTCAGGAGCATCTGAAAGATTGGGCGGCATCATCGGACGGACTGAGGAGGCGGCGAAAAACCTGGAGAGGCTGACTCTTGTGCTGCAGCAGTTTGATCAAAAGATTGCCGCCCTGACCTGCACCGATACGGAGCTAAAGTCTTCCGTCCTGGCATTAAACTTCTTGCTGGAAGAGGGCAGGCGTTATGTAGACGATATTAAAAAACGCTCCTCCATCGGCATAGCAGTGAATCGATGCGCTTTTGAAGCGCAGGCGTTGTAGGACGATAGAGAGCCAAAATGCGATAGCGGGAAGGGGCCGGCTGCCAGGAGACGGGATGAAGCTTGGCCTGTTTGCCTAAAAAGTCCGGCAAAAATCCCACTTCGGTAGAGCGCGAGCAGATGTCGGCGATCAGAGACCAGCTGGGAAGCCGCGCTTTGATCGCAAGCGGCTCTCCGTAAATCTGCTGCCACCGCTGTTGCAGGGCGAGCACTTCCATCTGATCCTCCGGAAGCAGGATCGCGCTTTGGGACGTGTTTCGTTTTTTTGAATAGAGCTGAAACTCTCCCTTCCCTATCTCAGAGGCAATGACGCCTTCCCAGGGAGCATTGTCCAGGACAAGGGCGATGTCCGCCTCGCCCTTCAACACGGCGCCAAAGGCGATATCGGGGCGAAGCAACTTCAAATCCACGTTTTCGACGGCTAAAATGGAGGAAATGCAGACGCGGGCGAGGGCGTGCGTTGCCGCAATCCGAATGGGGAGGATGTCCTGGCTAGAAGAGATCTCTCGCAGATGGAGGAGCCATTTTTCTGCATGAGTCAAGAGCTGGATGCCCTCGGAGGTGAGCCTGAACTGCCTTATTCATGAACCGACTCTTACGTTAGCATATGCCAGAGTCTCAAGCCACGACCAAAAAGAAGACCTGAAACGGCAGATCGACCGTTTGTCCGCCTATTGCACATGTCATGGGTGGAATTACGAGATCATTTCAGATCTGGGTTCCGGCATGAATTATCAAAAAAAGGGGCTGAAGAAGCTTTTAGAAGCCATTTTAGAAAAAAAAGCAAAACGACTTGTTCTCACACATAAAGACCGCCTGCTCCGTTTTGGAGCGGAACTTGTTTTTTCTCTTTGCGAAGCGAAAGAAATCGAAGTGGTCCTGATCAATCAAGGTACAGAAGGCTCTTTTGAAGAAGAACTCGCTAAAGATGTCCTTGAAATCATTACCGTTTTTTCTGCAAGATTGTATGGCGCAAGAAGTCATAAAAACAAAAAACTGGTCGAAGCCGCAAAGGTGCTCCTGTCATGATGGCAACCTTTCATACCCGCCTCTCTTTAGATCTCGCGTCGGACGCTCTTCTCTCCTCCTACGCCTCTCTCTTTGGCCGCGTCATCAGAACCCTCTTTGCCAAAACCTGCGCAGGACATCGCCTTAATGATCTTAAGACTCCCTTCCTAAAAGAGTTCGGCATCACAGCGCGCCAGTTCAATGCCTGCAGAGTAGGGTTGGAAGGAAAAATCTCCTCCGCAAAAGAACTAAACAAGAAGCGCATTTCGGGACTTGCAGACACCCTAGCGTTTCTTGAAAAAAAGATTCGCCTAATAAAAGACAAAAGGAGACGGCATCAAAAAAAGCGCCGTCTCTTCATCCTGCAAACAAGACTAAAGAACCTCCAAAACCGGGAAGAAAAAGTCTCTCTCTGCTTTGGAAGCAAAAAACGGTTTCGCTCCCAATTTGCCTTAACGGAAAATAACTTTTCTTCTCATGAAGAGTGGAAAGCAGCTTGGCAAAAAGCAAGAGAGTCCGAGATCTTCATTTTAGGCTCGAAAGACGAAACGGCCGGCAACCAGTCCTGCGTCGCCGCGCAAAACGGCGACGGGACTTTAAATCTGCGCCTTCGCCTCCCTCACACCCTGTCTACCTTTGGCAAATACCTCGCCTTGTCCAATCTGCGATTTGCTTACGGACACCAAGAGATCCTCACCGCCCTTGAGAACCGTAAGGCCATCAGCTATCGCTTCAAAAAAGATCGAAAAGGATGGCTCCTCTTTGCTACAGTGGAAAGAAGCCTTCCCCCTCTTACCTCAGATCAGAAAAAAGGTGCAATCGGGCTCGATTTGAATGCCGCTCATGTAGCGCTTGTAGAGACAGACCGCTTCGGCAATCCTCTCTTTAAAAAAACCATTCCCCTCTTGACCTACGGAAAGGATCGCAACCAAACCCTTGCTTTAATGGGAGATCTCTTTGTAAAACTTACAGCCTACGCCTTGAAAGTCCAAAAGCCGCTCGTCATCGAGAACCTAGACTTTCAAAAGAAAAAGAGAGAGCTGCGCGAGAGCTCTTCCAAACAGGCCCGCATGCTCTCCGGTTTTGCCTACTCCGCCTTTCATCATAACCTAAGCTCCAAAGCAGCCCGGCAGGGCGTGGAGCTAAAGACCGTAAATCCCGCCTTCACTTCAGTCATCGGCAGAGTGAACTATTCCCATCGGTACGGATTATCAATACATCATGGCGCCGCGCTTTGTATCGCGCGGCGCAGCTACGGATTCTCAGAAAGGCCTCCCCGCTTCCCAGGAAAAATTCCTGACGGAAAAGGCGGCCATGTCGCTTTGTCTCTACCCGCGAGGA
>MGME01000031.1 GCA_001796315.1 Chlamydiae bacterium RIFCSPLOWO2_12_FULL_49_12 | reverse complement strand
TTGGGCCGCGCCAAAGCCCCGGGGTTGGCCTATCGTAAGTGGGTCCATATTAGTTTAATATTGACCCACTTACGATAGGCCAACCGCGGGAACTTTCGCGCTGGCCCCAAACCGCTTCTTGAATCAACTTGTGTATAGATCAGGAAAAATAGATGGTGACTGATTGCAAGAGTTTTTACCGGTCACGGTCTCGGACTTGGTCTCGAATTTTTTTTCTCCAGTACAGAAGTGTGTCGTATCCGGCTTTCTACAAGGAGTTGCTCGATTGTCTCTCCCACTCTGCAGGAAAAGGAATGGGGATCGTTGTACAACGCCTTAAATTCAAGCTGCCTTTTACAGGTGGCCTCCCTGGCAAAAGGATCAAAAAATTGCTCATTGATCAGCTGCGGAAGTCTCTCGATGTCCGTAAGAACAGAACCTAACCCATAGATCTCCACGATCTCTGCGGCAAGCCCCTCCCAGGGAAGGTGGCCGTTAAGTTTGTCGATCATTAAAGGAAGATTCATGGAAAGCGCCTCATGAATGCTTCCGGATCCCGGTTTCGTAATCAAGCCGCAAGAGAGCGCGTAATAGGGAGCAATGGCTTCCAGATAGTCAAAAAAGGTAAAGGCGATCTTTCCTAATTTCGATTCATAAACGCCTTTTTCTCTTTTTTTGAACCCCTCTCTTTCCACAAGTTGCTCCAAGCCCGTTTTCAATCTGCCGTTTTTTCCGCAAAAGATGAGAAAGTGCGCGCTCTTCTGCCATTCCCGCAGTTTTTCTCCCAAGATGATCCTCTTCACATATTCTTGAATCTGCCTTCCCCCTAAAGAGCCCATCATAAGAGAGACCACCTCGCGCCCGGGGATGAAGGAGATCTCTTTTCTTAAAATATGCTTCTCCTCTTCCGTCCATCCCCTTTCAAACTCATTCTTGAGAAAGCCTCCTGTAAAGACGAGTTTGGAACGATCGATCTCTAAGGGGATGCGAGAGATAACCTCGGGACAGCGCGCCACCACTCCCAGGCGATGCGGAGGAAGCTCTTCGCTCTTTGGCCATTGCACTCCATAGAGACGGCAGTCCATGTCGGTCGTCACGACAAAGAGGGGAATCCTCAGCTCTTCAGCAATTTTGAAAAGCGAGACATTGATAAAGGGAACGGTGGAAATGAGAATGTGAGGTTGATGGGACTCTCTCTTAATTTTTTGGGACAACCCGTTTAAAAAGGGGGCTTCAAAGAAGGGTAGAAGCCGTTTTTCTAAAGAGGTTAGCCAGTGAATCAACCGATAGTAGCCTTCACGGGCCAACAGAAGATACCACTGATAGCTGTTCACTCCGCTCCCCGGCCAGAGATCATCGATGAGAATGAGCGAAGGGATCGAAGAGGGAAATCTCCGTTGTACAGCCCTCTCAATCGCTTTGGCCGCAACGAGGGTTCCCCCGCACTCGGATGTAACGATGGCAACACGCAAAGTTTCTGAAGGACAGCTCATTTTCTCTTGTCATAACAAGAGCTCGCTTCTCTCAGCAAGAATTTTTAAACTCGACTTTGCAGCTTTTTGGGCCCAAAAAGTTGCAGAGTCGAGTTAAAAAGAGAGAGGGAGTTCATAGCGGATCAAAAAGAAGGTGACCTTTTCCGGAAAAGAGCGGGCATAGAGCCGCCGCCGCACTTCAAAGGTAAAAGAACCCCAATAGCGAAAGAGGTAGCGAAAAGAGACCCCGATGTCCAAAGAGCGGTGGTCTATGGATTTCCATCCCTTGAAAACAGAGGGTGACGTATTGACTCCAGTCTGATCGCCAAATCCCCGGTCATACCAAAGACTCGTTTGAAATTCGAGCTGATCTTCCCGGTTAAGGCCAAGAGCAACGAGACTTCTCACCCAGGGAGAGCCGCGATTGGCAATTCCAAAGCCGGTAAAGTTGTAGAGACGGCACCGCCAATAGATCTCTTGCGACCACTCTTTACCCAAGGCGAGATTGACCTCTCCGTTGAACTGGTAGTGATAGGGAGTGCTCACGTCCCTTAGAGCCTTGGGAGGCACGATGCGAAGAAGAAGGCCCGGGGTAAAGCTCAAAAAATCGCCTCCAATGTCATTGTAGAGCTGCTTGCGTATTTGAGCTCCGACAGAGCGAAACCCAAAGTCAAAGCGCGGCGTGCGTGCAAACTCGACGTCTAGGTCTAAGGCCCAATGGGTCATCGTTGCCAACCCAATCCCTGCTTGCAGCTCCTGATCGTGGGACCTTGCAGAGAGCTGCCGGACGGCGTTTGCAACGTCCCGGTAGGTGCTGTAAGTATAAGAGCCGAAAAGCTGAGGTTGGTAAGGCTGAGGCAGCCACGGAATCACCTCGAGGCTGAAAAGAGAGGCTAGAGGAAAAAGCAAAAAGCTATACCCAAGAGAGTTGAAAAACAGAGATAGAAACCGTCTATGCTTTCTCTTAATGCCGTTGTGTATGACACGCATCTGTTGCGCTCATCCTCTTATTCTTTAGCAGAGAGCCACTTTTCCGCATCCATTGCTGCCATGCAGCCAGACCCTGCTGCTGTCACCGCCTGCCGATAGAAGGGATCTTGGACGTCCCCTGCGGCAAACACTCCTTCTACGCTTGCAAAAGTCGTCCCCGGTTTGACTTTGATATAACCGCTCTCATACAGTTCCAATTGTCCAGTCAAAAAAGAGGTGTTCGGCCGGTGGCCGATGGCAAAGAAGAGACCTGCGGCCTCTCTCATCATTTCCTGCTCTGTTTGGACATTTTTCAACACGATGCGGCGCAAAACCTCATCCCCTTCTGCTTTAAGAAGCACATGGTTCCAAATCACTTCAATCTTGGGATGGTGGAGCACCCTTTCCGCAAGAAGCTTAGTGGCGCGGAAGGCATCCCGGCGGTGGACGATAAAGACCCTCTTTCCGTACTTTGTAAGAAAGAGAGCCTCCTCCATGGCCGTATCTCCTCCTCCAATGACATAGAGATCTTTATCTCGGAAAATGGGGGCCGCCGCATCACAAATAGCGCAGGCCGTCACCCCTTTTTGCCAAAATTCCCCCTCGCGCGTCCCGGGAATATCAAGTCGTTTAGCAGAGGCCCCCGTCGCCACGATGAGCGCTTCAGTTTCGACCTCTGTCTCACTGCCTTTCACAAGGAAGGGATAGCGCTTGAGATCTACAGATCGGACATCCTCGGTCAGGATGGTGGCATCGAAGCGCTCGGCCTGTTTACGAAACTTTTGCATCAGTTCCGGACCTTTGACCCCCTCGGGAAATCCGGGATAATTTTCCACCTCTGTCGTCGTCATCAACTGCCCTCCGGGAACTCCCGAAAAAAAACCCTCGTAGAGCAGGGGAGCAAGATTTGAGCGGGCAGCATAGATGGCGGCCGTATAGGCTGCGGGACCGGAGCCGATAATGACCACTTTCCTTCTCTGCATGAGATCCTCCTTGAGCCTTTAAACCGTAAGGGATATTTTCAAAAATGTCCAGCGGTGATTCTCCTTTAGGTTTATCTAAAGGGATTGTACACTTTTCGCTGTGGTGGAGAGATGAGAAGCATCCGACTTGAAAAGGTAAAAAAATCCTACCGGGGAACCCTTGTGATCCCGGGTGTGGACCTCTATATTCCGGCGGGCAAGTTTTTTGCGCTTCTTGGGCCAAGCGGCTGCGGGAAGACAACCCTGCTGCGCTTGATTGCAGGACTGGACCAAGTCGACGGGGGAAAGATCTTTGGAGGGGATGACGACATCACCGAGCGCCCCATCAATCAAAGAGCTGTCAATGTTGTCTTTCAGTATTATGCCCTCTTTCCCCACTTGACCGTCTTTGACAATGTCGCCTACAGCTTAAGGCTAGCCAAGCAGCCCAAGGTTTTGATCGAACAAAAGGTTGTGAGACTGCTGGAAGCCTTTCATATCGACAAACATCTCTACAAGCTGCCCGCGGAGCTCTCCGGAGGGCAGCAGCAACGCGTGGCGCTTGCACGGGCAATCATTAATGAACCCGATGTTCTGCTCCTTGACGAGCCCCTTGCCGCGCTCGATTTTAAACTGCGCGAAAAGATGCTGCTTGAGCTCATCGATCTTCAGGACAAGATGAAGACAACCTTCGTCTATGTCACACACGACCAGTTTGAGGCGCTGACCGTAGCCGACCAGATGGCCATCATGAACTCCAAGGGTGAGATCGAACAGTGCGGAACTCCCAAAGAGATCTATGAGTTTCCCCACTCTTCCTTTGTTGCCAAATTTGTTGGCACCACAAATCTCTTTGACGGCAAACTCAAAGATCTCGAGAGTGAAGAGCCTCATATCGACATCCCGGACTTAGGGAAATTTAAGATCTACATCCCTCAAAAAAAAGAGTGGATGAGAGAGGGGTGCGATGTGATGATGAGCCTCCGTCCGGAAAAGATCCTGATCACCAAAAAGCGCGCCAAGAACTTTTCAAACAAACTGAAGGGAAATGTCGTCTCCATTGTTTACCATGGACGCTCTACCCAATACAATGTCCTCTTAAGCAATCAGATGCGCCTCCAGGTCTTTGAACAGAACGAGGAACACTTTCCCCAAGAGGTGATTGATTACGACAATGAAGTCTATCTTTATTGGCAAAAAGAGAATGTGGTGCTCTTGCAAAGATGAATATTAAAGAGAGTCGCTGGCTGCCTCCCCTCCCTTTTTTCTTTGGAAGCCCTGTTCTCTTGTGGCAGCTCTTCTTTTTCTATCTCCCTCTCTTGCTTCTCACCCTCTCCAGCATCTTAACATTTTCTCCGCTTGGAAACTTTGAAGGACTTACCTTAGACCGCCTCCTTCTCTTTTTGCAGCCTGTTTATGCAAAGGTCATCCTCTCGTCGCTTTTGCTTGCTTTAAGCAATGCCCTCATCTGCTTTTTCATTGGCTACCCCATTGCCTACTTTTTGGCCTTTAAAGCTAAAAAGATGAAACCCCTTTTTCTTTTCTTTCTCATCGTTCCCTTCTGGATCAACTTTCTTTTACATGTCTATGCCTGGTTCTTCGTTCTCGAAAAAGAGGGATTTCTCAACTGGCTCCTGCTTTCTTTAGGAATCATGGATCAGCCCATTCCCTTTCTTAACTCTCTTTTTGCGATTCTCCTCATGATGGTCTACTACTATCTCCCTTTCATGATTCTTCCCCTCTATTCCTCTTTGGAACAATTCAATATCCAGCTGATTGAAGCCTCTCAGGATCTGGGGGCCAAGGGATGGCAAACGTTGCTTTACATCCTGCTTCCCCTCTCTAAAGGGGGAATCATGGCAGGCTTTTTTCTCGTCTTTATCCCTTCCTTTGGCGAATTCGCCATTCCTGAATTGATGGGAGGGGATAAATGGCTCTTTGTCGGAAATGTCGTTTCGCAATACATTTTGAGTGAAACGGAAGGAGCGCTCGGCGCTGCCTTTACCTTGGTAAGCGCTCTTGCGCTGCTTCTTGCCGCTCTTCTTCTCTACAAAGGATTGAACTTCCTCTTGAAGCCAAAGGGAGAGCATGCTTAAAAAAACCGCCTCCTATATTGGAATTCCTCTCTTTTATCTCTTCCTTTACCTGCCGATCTCCGTCCTTTTGCTCTTCTCCTTTAACAGCGAAGGCTTTCCCTCTCCTTGGAAGGGCTTTACCCTGAAATGGTATGAAGAACTCTTCCGCTCGCCCTTTCTTTGGGAAGCATTCGGCAACTCTCTCATCGTGGCCAGCTTTTCCACATTCATTTGTTTGAGTTTGGGCCTCTTTTTGATCTATTACGCCACGCAAGGAGGAAAAGTGAAGCGCTTCCTCCTTCTCTTTTATGGAAATCTGGTCATCCCTGAAACCGTCCTCGGAGTGAGCCTGCTCGGATTCTTTTCTTTCTTCTCCATTCCTCTCGGACTCATTACCCTCATCTTTGCCCATACTGTCTTAGGGCTGGGAGTCACCCTTCCCATCCTTTATGCCCGCTATGAAGAGCTCGATCTGAAATTGACGGAGGCCTCCTCGGTCCTGGGAGCCACTCCCGTCCAAACCTTTTTCAAAGTCACCCTCCCTCTCATGTTCCCTACCGCGATCACAACGGCTCTGCTTGTCTTTATCCTCTCCTTTGACGACTTTGTCCTCTCTTATTTCTGTGCGGGAAGCACGGCCCAGACTCTCTCTCTTTACATTCTCTCCATGATCCGCAGCGGCATCTCTCCTGTGATCAACGCCCTCTCTGCCATCCTGCTCACCTTGAGCAGCCTGCTCGTTTTGACCTTCTTTTCTATTAAAACACGCAAAAGGATCCTATGAAGAGCTGGGTAAAACTCTTCATTCTCCTCTTTTGGACACTTCTTTTTTTCGGCATGCTCTACTTTCCCAAATGGCATTTTTTAGTCTTAAATCCGCGCTCCCTCTCGCTCTTTGTCTGGGGTGATTTTCTCGATCCTACGCTCATCACCCGTTTTGAAAAAAAGACCGGCATTAAAGTACATCTCAACTTTTATTACTCAAACGAAGAACTCGTCGTGAAGCTCAAAGAGACCAAGGGAGAAGGATACGATCTGATTGTTCCTTCTGATTACACAGTCAAGATCCTCTCGGAAGCCGGCCTTCTCAAAAAGATCGACAAGGATAAACTCTCTTTTTTCAGCCGCCTCAATCCGCGCCTGCTCCATCTCCCTTTTGATCCCGAAAACCGATATTCCATCCCCTATTTCTGGTCTGTTTACGGCTTTGGAATCAATCGGGAGGAGTTTAAAATTCCTGAGGCACCTAGCTGGAATCTTGTTTTTTCCCCTCAATCCTACAAAATCACAATGGTCAATGATCCCATCGATGTCGTCGCCTTGGCCTCTTTTTATCTCTTCGGCCCAAAAGAGACGCTCTCTTTTTCTGAAGCTGAGAGCGTAAAAGCCCTTCTCTCCTTGCAAAGAGGGTGGATCGAAGCCTATACGCAAGATCGCGGCCCCTACTTCCTCGCCACGAGAAACTGCCCGCTCGTCCTCTCAACCAGCTCTAATGTCGGCGCAACGATGCTGCGCTTTCCCTTCATCGACTTTCTGCTCCCCAATGAAGGGACATTCATCTCTGTAGAACATCTTTGCATTCCCAATGCGAGCAAAAAGGAAAAGCTCGCCTACCAGCTCATCAACTTCCTCTTCCAGGAAGAGTCTGTGAAAAAAAACTATGAGAGATACCTCTTCTATCCCGCTCTTAAGATCTCTCTCGCTCCTGTTGATGGAGATGCGCGTTTTGACAACTTTCTCAAGGCGGCCGACATCTCTTTTGAAAAGACTCACTTTTTTCGCAAACTGCTCCCGGCGCGCGAACTCGATGAACTCTGGATTAAGGTAAAGAGCGAACACTGAAAAAACCAATCCGAATGGCGATTGACAGCGCCAATCGGATCGGGTGAAGAGCTCAGGCTCCCTTTTTCTTTTTGATGTAGTCGACGACGTCTCCTACCGTTTTGAGTTTTTCGGCCTCCTCTTCGGAGATCTCAAAACCAAAACGCTCTTCAAAGGTCATGATGAGCTCTGTTAAGTCCAAAGAATCGGCATTGAGATCTTCGACAAAAGACTTCTCTAAAGAGACATCCGATCCGTCGATGCCCAACTGCTCGACCACAATATCAATGACCTCTTTTTCTAACGATTGACTTTCTTCCTTGGTTTCCATATCTCTTCAATCCTTTTCAAGTTTTTTAATAAAGCACTTATCTCGACTTATGACATCACCATGCCGCCGTCTACAGTAAGCACTTGCCCTGTCATATAATTGGACAAATCACTGGCGAGAAAGAGGGCAACGTTTGCGACGTCCTGAGGTTCTCCAAGCCGCCGCATGGGAATCTTCTCGGAGATCGTCTCTTTTTGACTATCCGACAACTTATCCGTCATGCGGGTGCGAATAAAGCCGGGAGCAATGCAATTGACGCAGATCCCCCTGGATGCGACCTCCTGTGCCAATGATTTCGTAAATCCTATCATCCCTGCCTTGGAAGCAGCATAATTGCTCTGACCGGCATTTCCTGTCAACCCGATGACAGATGCCGTATTGATGATCTTGCCTCTTTTCGATTTGAGCATAGGGCGGATCAGCTGACGGCACATATTATAGACAGATTTGAGATTGACCGATAGAACCAGGTCCCAATCCTGTTCCGAAAGCTTCATCAGGAGATTGTCACGGGTGATCCCGGCATTATTGACAAGGATATCTACATTTCCCCATGTGGAAAGAAGTTCCTCTACTCCCTGTTCAACGGCCGCGCCGTCCGAGACATCGACGATCTTGGCCCAAAACTTCTGCTCGGGACAAGAGCTCAAGGTCTGCAGTTCCTGAAGAATAGAAGAGCCCTCCTCCATCGAAAAGATGGCGATATGGGCCCCCTGACGCGCATAGGTCAAGGCAATCTGCTTTCCAATCCCCGACGTTCCTCCCGTGATGAGAGCCCGTTTATCCTTTAAGAGTTCTTTCATAGACTTCTGCTCCTAACTTTTCTAAATCTTCGACCTTTTCAACATTGAGAGTTGTCCCTGCAACCCCAATGCGCCGATTAAGACCCGTGAGCGTCGTTCCCGGGCCGATCTCAATATACTCCTCGACTCCCCTCTCCTCCATCTTCCGGATCCCCTTTTCCCAAAAGACGGGAGACGTCACCTGTTGAATCATGAGCGCACGCATCTCAAAGAGAGAGGAGACCTCCTCTCCCGTGGCATTCATGACGAGCGCAATGGGGCTCTCTCTTAGAGAAACTTTTTGAATCAGAGGAGATAATTTTCTTCGTGCACTCTCCATCAAAGGGGTGTGAAAGGCTCCTCCCACATCCAAAAGGCGCAGCCGTTTAACTCCTCTACCAAGCAAAAACTCCTGCATGCGCTCGATTCCCTCCCGGCTCCCCGCTAAGACGACCTGCTGAGGACAATTTAAATTGGCGATCCATACCTTTTGAGGAGCGGCGCTCTCTTTTAAAAGAGCCTCCAATTCGTCCACATTCTGTCCAAGAACAGCCAGCATAGCCCCGGGACTCTTTTCACAGGCCTCTTGCATGAACGTAGCGCGCGCCTCAACAAGCGGCACAGCGGAAGCGAAGCAGAGTTTATCAGAGAGCGTGAGAGCCGCATATTCCCCTAGGCTCAAGCCAGCACAGAATGAGGGGAAAACCTCGGGCAGTTGCTGCCTGATCACCCTCCCGATTGCAACTGATGCGAGGTAGATGGCAAGCTGGCAATTGTCCGTGCGGACAAGCTCCTCGAAGGGCCCCTCAAAGATCACCTTCGAAAGATTTCTTGAAAGGATCTCTTCCGCCTCCTCGAAGGTCTCTCTTGCAAGAAGAAAATGGTCATAGAAATCTTTGGCCATGCCCACTGCTTGAGCGCCCTGGCCCGGAAACAAAAAAGCTCTTTTCTTAGTCATGCGTTAACACCGTTGCTCCCCACGTGAACCCTCCGCCAAAGGCCGTAAGGACAATATTTTCTCCCTGTCTGACTCGCTTTTCCATCAGAAGTTCATGAAGGGCAATTCCCACAGACGAACAAGAGGTATTCCCATATTTGTGAATCGTCAAAAAGACTCTCTCCAAAGGAACTGCAAATCGCTTGGCTAGGGCCTCGATGATGCGGATATTGGCCTGGTGGGGAATGAGCCAGCTGATCTCTTCTTCATTGAGTCCGCACGCTTCGAGACACTCTTTGGTAGCTCCTTCCATACGCCTGACAGCATGTTTAAAGACCTCTTTTCCCTCCATATGGATAGTGTGGAGCTTTTGGGAGACGGTTTCATGAGAGGCGGGTCGTTTCGAGCCCCCTGCGGGAAGTTTGAGAAGATCGGCCTGCCCCCCATCCGCACCCAGAATAGCTCCACGGATCGTCAACCCCTGTCCCGAATCTGAAATGAGACAGGCCGCAGCTCCGTCTCCAAAGAGAATACAGGTATTTCGATCCTCATAATTGGTGATGCTGGACAGCTTCTCCGTTGCGACAAGAAGAACCTTTCGATACAGGCCCGCTTCCACATAGGCCTTTGCTAAAGAAATGCCATAAATAAACCCGCTGCAGGCTGCCTGAATATCCACGGCTGCGGCAGAGCTCGCCTTTAGTCTCCGCTGAAGCAGACAGGAGGTGCTCGGAAAGATGTAGTCCGGGGTCGTCGTCGCCACCACGATCAAATCAAGCTCTTCTGCCAAAACTCCTGCCTGCTCCAGAGCTTCTTTGGCAGCAAAATAACCCATATCAGACGCCTGCTCATTTTCTGCTGCGATGCGGCGCTCCTTCATTCCCGTACGGCTCATAATCCACTCATCCGAGGTCTCCACCATCTTCTCAAGATCGGCGTTGGATAAGACTCTTTGCGGGAGATAGGCTCCAGTTCCGATCAGCTTTGCTGTTTTTCCTGACTTCATCCAACTCCTCAAAAAAGAATGACCGTATTTAAATAAGATGCCAAATCAAAAGGTTTTTTCACCATTTTTTTCGCCTTAAGGTACGCTAAGGGGTCAATTTTACGGTTCGATTAGATAAAATTAAAGAGGTTTTGTTAAAAATAGCGATTTAAATAAAAAACAAACTTAGAACGAATAAATAATTAGCAAATTTTTAAAAGTTTTTATCCTCTCTCAATTCTAAAAAAACGCTTCCTCTTCACGTCGAGATAACCTAGTGAATAATCTCCTTTTTAGACTATGCTGGTTCTTATGTCTCGCTATCCTCAAGCCCTCCAAACGTTGATTGCCTATTTAAAAAAACTGCCCGGCGTGGGGAGGAAGACGGCGGAGCGTTTTGCCTTTGAAATGTTGGAGTGGCCGGAGGACGAGCTCCGCCGGTTCTCTCATTTCCTCGCAACTGTAAAAGAAAAGATTCAAACCTGCACGACATGCGGCTGTCTCAAAGAGGGGGATCTCTGCTCCTTTTGCACCAAACCCTGTAAAGATCCCCACACGCTCTGCATCCTCTCTTCTTCCAAGGATGTCTACCTTTTCGAAGAGACGGCCTCTTTTTGCGGATTTTATCACGTTCTAGGAACGCTTCTCTCTCCCCTTGACGGTAAAACACCCAAAGATCTGGGACTCGAAAAACTGATCGGCCGCTTGCATGCTCTTGAAATCAAAGAGGTGATCCTAGCCCTCGACGCTACCCTTGAAGGAGAGACGACAGCTCTCTATCTTAAAGAACAGCTCTTCCCCTTAAACCTGCGTCTGACCCGCCTGGCATTAGGATTGCCTTTGGGAAGCACCTTGGATTATATCGACAAGAGCACGCTTGCCCAAGCCCTCTTTGGAAGACAACTCCTCTGATCTTCTCCTTTACAGAATTGATTTTTCTCCTCTATACTCACCTTTTATCTTTTCAAACATGTTGCATGAAGAAGCCACTCCTCTTTTGCTTGTCGCTGCTTTGCTTTACGTTCCCTCCCCATTCTGCATTGCGCGGTGAAGAGATCGTCAGTGAAGCGTATGAAAGCCTCCCCGTTGGTTCTATCGAAATTTCCGCGGAAAATCTCCCGGAAACAGGGTCATTTGATTCCAAAACAATTGTAGGGCGTTTAAAGACCCAAATAGGCGACCCCTTCTCTCAAGCCATTTTTGATGAGGATCTCAAGACCCTGGCTCAGGAGTATGACCGTATTGATCCTACTCTGCGGATCCGCAACGGGGAGCTCTATATTACGATTAAAGTCTGGCCCAGGCCGACGATCCGCCTGATTAAATGGGAAGGAAATGAACACATCTCGGCACGCGCTCTAAAAAAAGAGCTCGGCCTTTCTTCAGGCAAGCCCTTCAATCGCCAAACATTCCATCAAGCCCTAAACAAAGTCAAAGAGCTCTATATTAAAAAAGGCTATTTCGAAGCGCAATTCCAGTATCGCCTTCAGACCGATCCCAAAAAAAATGAAGTGGATCTTGTGATTGAAGTGGATGAAGGAAGGTCGGGAAAGATCGACGAGATGATCTTTAACGGCTTTACAAAATCCGAAGAGAGCGCTCTTCTTTCGATGATTCATACACAACAATACAATCTCTTTCGTTATTGGTTCTTAGGCACCGGCCTCTATAAAGAGGAGCCTTTAGAACAAGACCGGATGACTATCATTAACTTCCTCCAAAATGAGGGGTACGCCGACGCCAAGATAGATATCCACATTGTAGACGCTGCCGAGCCGGGAAAGATCGTGATTTCCATCAGCGCTGAAAAGGGCGCCGTCTACCATTTCGGAAGGGTCACCTTTGATGGCAATGTTGAGATACCGGATAAGGAGATCGAAGAGGTCTTTATCGCAAGACCCAATGGGATCTACTCTCCCGATAAACTCCATGAATCGGTAAGAGCCATCAAAGAGCTCTATGGGCGCAAGGGCTACATCGAAGCAAGCGTTCATTTTGAAACGAAACTGGACGAACACTCTCCCCTCTATTCAGTCCACTTCCAAATCGAAGAGGGCGGACAGTATAAGATCGGCCTGATCCATATCCTAGGAAACGTCTATACCCAAGACAGGGTCATCTTGAGGGAATCGTTGCTTATCCCGGGAGAGACGTTCGATAGCGCCAAACTCCAGGCAACGGAACACCGGCTCAATAATATGGGCTATTTCAAAAGCGTCAATGTCTATTCCGTCCGCACTCAGGATGACGTGGCATTGGGCCCAAATTACCGAGACGTCTATATCGATGTCAAAGAGACCACCACGGGAAGTATTAACCTCTTCTTTGGAGCCAGCACGGCAGACAGCGCATTCGGCGGGCTCGATCTCTCTGAAAGCAACTTTAACATCAAAGGCTTTGGGAAACTCTTCAAAACAGGGCCATCCGCTCTCCGCGGCGGAGGAGAATATGCCCATATCCGCGCAACCATCGGCAAAAAACAGTCGACCTACTCAATCTCGTGGCTCGACCCCTATCTTAACGACACGTTATGGCGCTTTGGATTCGACATCAGCAAATCCGACAGCACTCTCATCTCCAAAGACTATCATATCGACACCTTTGGAACGACGGTCTACTCTTCCTATCCCTTGACTCCCTTCCTGTCATTTGGCCTGAAATACAGATGGCGCGACATCCACATTCATGTTGCCAAAAGAGCAGGCCGCGACGCGCGCAAAGAACAACGAAACAGCGGCATTCTCTCTGCAGCAGGCCCCTCCCTCGCCTACGACTCCACCGATAGTCCCATGAAGCCCCATCGAGGCTATCGCACGCTTCTGGAGTTCGAATATACCGGACTTGGCGGAGAATTTGAGTTTCTAAAATTCAGCACTTCCAACAATCTCTACACTCCTCTCTGGCGAGGCGGCATCATGAAATACCGCTTTGATTTCGCGTTCATAGAACCTTTTGGCAAGACAAAGTCGCCCTTCCGCGTCCCTTTGAGTGAAAGATATTTCCAAGGCGGAGACACCTCCGTCAGGGGTTATGAACCCTATGATCTCGGTCCACAATTTAATAATGGCGATCCCACGGGAGGGATTTCAACTTCTGTGCTTTCCCTGGAATACCTGCATGAGGTATTAAGTTTCTTAGACGTCTTTGTCTTTGCTGACGCAGGAGCTGTCTCTATGCAACGATTCAACCTCCGCAAATATAACGCCAGTTACGGCTTTGGAGCGCGGCTAGAATTGATGAATAAAATTCCTTTCATCCTGGGAATGGGTTTCCCGGTAAATCCCGACAGAAAGAGTCAAATTCACAGATTTTTCTTCTCGATGGGGGGACAATTTTAACTTCTAAACAAAAGGGATAGATATGATCCGCAATGTTCTTTTCACACTCGTTTGCCTCCTTGGCACTACCTTGTCGCGCACAGCGTCCGCCCAAGAACAAAAGTCGCTGGGAGTGATTAATTTTGCAACTTGCATCTCTGAATCAAAACTTGGAAAGCAGGAGCAGGCCTCTTTCGAATCCATGAAGCAGCAGATAACAAAATCCTTAGAAGATCTGGAAAAACAGATTACTGAAATCTCGGCAAAATTGAACGATCGCGAATACCTAGACAGCCTCTCTCCCCAAGCTGAAGAGGAGATGAAAACCAAATTTCGCACACTCAACGATGATCTCGCCCGCAATCAAAATCAATACTACCAGCTTCTCAATCAGGCCAACTTACGCATCCTGCAGTTGATCAATACCCAAATCATTGCATCGGCCGAAAATATCGCAAAAGAAAAGAAGCTCTCGCTTGTCATGAATAAAGAAGCTCTCTTTTTCTACGCTCCTACAATGGACATTACCAACGACGTCATTGTGGAAATGGATCGTCAATTCGATGCAAAAAAAGCCGAAGCTGAAAAAGCTCAAGCTGCAAAAGAGACTTCTACTGAAGATAAAGACAAGGGTTCACCCAAATGATGCAGGAAAAGAAGAGTATTACACTCAAAGAGCTGGCGTCACTTACGAACTCTAAACTTGTTGGTGATGGGGATCACTCCATCACCGACGTCGACTCTTTAGAGAGCGCGAGAAGCGAAGACGCCTCCTTTTTGGCAAATCTTAAATACAAAGAACTGATTCATTCCACACAGGCCGGGGTTATCTGTGTGCATCATGAACTCCCTCTTGCCGAGGGAAAGAATTACCTGGTGTCCGACAACCCTTCGCTCACCTTTCAACACATTATAGAACTGCTCCTCATCACTCCTTACAATTCTTCGGGATTTACAGAGATCCACCACACAGCGGTCATCCATCCCAGCGCCAGATTGGGCCGAGGCGTGCAGATTGCTCCCTATGTGGTGATCGACCAGGGGGCCGAAATCGGAGACTACTCGCAACTGGGAGCTCACGTCTCGATCGGGTCCGGCGTCAAGATCGGCGCCCACTGTCTCTTTCACCCCCACGTGACCGTCAGAGAAAAGGCCGTGATCGGAAACAGGGTCATCCTGCAACCCGGATGTGTGATTGGTTCCTGCGGCTTTGGCTATACAGCTACCAACGAGGGAACTTATCAAAAACTTGATCAACTAGGCATCGTCGCCATTGAAGATGATGTGGAGATCGGAGCCAACACCACGGTGGATCGCGCGCGTTTTAAACAGACGATCATCTCAGAAGGGACCAAGATCGACAATCTCGTTCAGATTGCCCATAACGTCTGTCTGGGCAAACACAATATCATCATTTCCCAATCCGGCATTGCCGGCTCCGTGAAGACCGGGAAAAACGTTGTTTTGGGAGGACAGGCAGGCATCGTCGGCCACTTAGAGATCACCGACGGGGTTATGATCGCCACACGCGGAGGCGTCTCCAAATCGCTGTTAAAACCCGGTAAATACGCCGGAGGGCCCGTCATGACCCTTGCCGAACACAACCGCCAACAGGTGCATTTGCGCAAGATCTCTTCCTACGTCAAGCAGATCGATTCCCTTGAAAAACGGGTCAAGGAACTCGAAGAGAAACTGAAAGAACTCACCTGCAACAAGCCTGTCTCGTTCGAAGAGTAAGCCCATGATGCAAGTTTAATTCACGAGCAAAATGGCGGGATTTTCCAAGAGGCTTTTTAACGTCTTTAAGAATTGAGCGGCTTCGCTTCCATCGATGACGCGGTGATCGGAAGAGAGGGTAAGAGATAAGATTTTACCCGCGTCTACTTTTCCCTCTTTTACAACGGGCTTTTCCTGGATGCCGCCGACGCCTAAGATCGCCGCCTGGGGAGGATTGATGACTGCCACCATGTCGGTGATGCCGTACATTCCCAAGTTAGAGATCGTAAAAGAGCCTCCCTGATACTCCTGTTTTTCCAGTTTTTTCTCCCTGGCTCTCTTGGCAAGGGAGCGCACCTCCACGCTGATCTCACCCAAACTTTTGAAATCGGCATGGCGTACAATAGGCGTGATGAGCCCCCCGTCAATCGAGACGGCGACGCAGATGTCGATGGTCTTGAATCGAATAAGGGTATTGTGCACGGAGTGATAGCCGCTATTGATTTCCGGATGCTGCCTCAAGGCAAGCGCCGCAGCTCGAATGATGAAATCATTAAAGGAGACCTTGATCCCATGGTTCTTCAGCTGCTCATGGGCAAGAACGAGGGGCTCGGCGTTGATCTCCTGGGTGACATAAAAATGGGGAATAAAGGTCTTGGACTCCTGCAGCCGTTTTCCTACAATCTTCTTGACCAAAGAGGGAGTTTCCTCCTCATAACTACCGGGAGCAAGCTGCGGCTCTTCTCTTCTTCCGAAGGCCGCCGGCGCCTCGGGCTGTCCTAACTCAAGGTCGCGGCTCATCACCCGGCGATTGGGGCCGGAGCCTTTGACTGTGAAGAGATCGATCCCGCGCTCCTGAGCCAATTTTCTGGCAAGAGGAGAGGCAAGCACCCTTCCCTCGATTAACTCTTGCGCCCGACGAAATTCATACTCTTTTAGAGGGGGCTCGGGAACAAATGTCGGAAGGACCAGGCCTCCTCCTCCGGCCGGCGTTGGAGCGACAAGAGCCTC
Source organism: Chlamydiae bacterium RIFCSPLOWO2_12_FULL_49_12 (assembly GCA_001796315.1). Taxonomy (GTDB): domain Bacteria; phylum Chlamydiota; class Chlamydiia; order Chlamydiales; family Rhabdochlamydiaceae; genus 2-02-FULL-49-12. The sequence goes on along the minus strand of MGME01000031.1, from coordinate 47,155 downwards.
TCTCTTTGCGGCCGGCGCCTCTTCCTTGACCACTTCGACCTTTTCCTCAGGGGGCGGGACGCCTTCGGGAACGTACCCTTCCAGGCTTTCTTCTTTTGTAGCTGACAGGATGGCGACGGGCTGATTCACCGCCGCTTCCTCTCCTTCTCCTATGAGGATTTTACGCAAAAACCCCTCGTCTAAAGCATTGTATTCAACCGTCGCCTTGTCTGTTGCGACTTCAAAGAGAAGCTCCCCGGCCCGGATCCCGTCTCCCTCTTTCTTGTGCCATTTCACAAGGGTTCCCGTTTCCATCGTGGGAGAGAGCTTGGGCATCATTTGGGTATAGGGCATAAGTCAACTCATCTTCTCGAGATCATTTCAAGGTCTCTTCGATTGCCGCAAGGATGCGCTTTGTATTGGGAATCGTTTCACTCTCCAACACTTTAGAATAGGGCATCGGCGTCTCTAATTGACAGACTCGCTTCACAGGGGAATCGAGAAAATCAAAACATCTCTCTTGTATCTGAAAAGCAATTTCCGCACAAATTCCTGCAAAAAAATGGCCCTCTTCGACAAGAGTGCAAAAATGGGTCTTGCGCACAGACTGGGCAAGAGTGGCGCAATCGAGCGGCTTGATGGTGCAAAGATCGATCACTTCAACCTGGACGCCGCGTTTGGACATCTCTTGGGCCGCTTCCAGGCAAAACCGCATCATGCGCGAATAGCCGACGAGGGTCAGATGGCGCCCTTCTCGAACCACCTTCGCTTTTCCGATGGGGAGCAGATACTCCTCAGTAGGAATCTCCATTTTGTCTCCATAAATCATCTCGTTTTCCAAAAAGAGCACGGGATTGTCATTTCGAATGGCCGCCTTCAGGAGCCCTTTGGCGTCATAGGCATTGCTCGGAGAGATGAGAATCAGGCCGGGAATATTGGAATAGAGCGACTCGACATTATGAGAGTGTTGGGAAGAGACCTGGGCAGCGGCTCCGTTGCAGCCCCGAAAGACAACGGGCACCTTAAATCGCCCCCCGGACATGTAGTGCATCTTGGCGGCATTGGAAATGATCTGGTCGGCCCCCACAAAGGAGAAATTCCAGCTCATGAACTCCACGATCGGCCGAAGCCCGGTCATGGCAGCGCCGATAGCTAATCCGGAAAACCCCCCTTCCGTAATGGGAGTGTCTAAGACGCGCCCGGGTCCCCATTTTTCCAACATCCCTTTTGTAACCTTGTAAGCGCCATTATATTCAGCGACCTCCTCGCCTAAAATGAAGACATTGGGATCGCGGGCCATCTCTTCATCCATCGCTTGCCTTAAGGCTTCTCGAATCTCAATGACCTGCTTGCCCATCAAACTCTCCCTTCTCCATCGGCTAAAACATCCTCGCCTAAAGTAACCGGATCGGGCCAGGGACTCTCGTCTGCGAATTTGATTGCCGACAGCACCTTCTCCTTTTCGGCTTTATCCATCTCTTTATATTCATCCTCGGAGAGCATCCCGGCATGAATTAAACAATCCAAGAGAAAATGGATCGGATCTTGCTGCATGATCTCCTTCACCGTTTCTTTGGCGCGATAGAGTCCCGGATCCGAGATGGAGTGGCCGCGGAAGCGCTCCGTGACAGCTTCGATGAGAACGGGACGAGAAGTCTTCATCACTTCTTCATAAGCCTTTTCGAAACAGGCAAAGCAGCTGAAAAAGTCCATGCCATCAACCGTATAACTGTTCATGCGATAACCGCCCGCCTTCTTTTCGGCGATGGGTTTCACACAGACAGCGCGCTCAACGGCAGTTCCCATCCCCCATTGATTATTCTCAATCACGAAAATCACGGGAAGATCCCAAAGAGAAGCGAGATTTAGCGCCTCATGAAAGGCGCCTTGCGCCACTGCTCCGTCTCCCAAAAAACAGACCGAAACGCATCTCTCCTTTTTGTATTTGATGGTGAAGGCAGCTCCCGTGGCAATGGGAATATGCCCCCCGACAATGCCGAACCCCCCCAGCATCCTGTCAGTAAAGAAGTGCATGGAGCCGCCTCTTCCTTTGGCATTCCCCGTCGCTCTCCCGTAGAGTTCCGCCATCAGTTCGTTAGGAGTGGCGCCCAGCAAAAGAGCAAGGGCATGACAGCGATAAGTAGTCGTCCACCAGTTATCCTTTCCCATCACCTCGACAGCTGCCGTCTGGATAGCCTCCTGTCCCATGTAAGAGTGATAAAAGCCCCCTACCTTTCCCGTCTGATAGGCAGCCTCTCCCCTAACTTCGAAATTCCGAATTAAAAGCATCTCTTTTAGACACTTAAGTAGTCTTTCCTTTCCAATTTTTTTCAGAAGTTCTTGAGGATCGCAAGAAAAGTAGTTGTATTCGGGATGAAGAGAGGCCTCTGTCATGTTTCCCTTCCTTCCGCCTTCGGCGCTTAAAATTAGTGTAGCTTATTTTTTTTTTAAGAACCAGATGGATCCCTGACCGGATCCCTGACCCTCCGCTCACTCTGCAAAAGGAAATGGCATATCCAATTGAGGTTTAATCATTTTCAACAAACCTTCCGGTTGAGCTAATGCCCAAAGCCTCCGGGTATTGCGCTGCGCTGGCTGTCGATGATCAAGTGGGGATTGTTTGTCCCGGGAAGGGTACTCCATTCCTGATCGGAACGAAGAGAAGAGCACCCCAAAAGAGGGAGCATTAAAAGAAAAACAACCGCAAGCATCCCTTTTTTAAGAAGCGCGATCCTGGGTCTTTTCTTCGGCAAACGATCGTTACCTTCTATTAAGGGCATCCAAAACATTCTTTTTTCGCCTAGGATGGCAGGCAAGATACTCTTCATAGGAGCGCCCCGCTTGCCTTTTGATATCATAAAACTGCTGCACGTATCGGCCGGCCACTTCGCGATCTTCGATCACAACGACATTTTCCCGGTGAAAATCTGTCGCGTCGTAGGTGAAATTAAAGGAGCCTGTCCAGACCAGGTTATCCCCAAAGACGCAAAACTTATCATGCATGAGGGGGCGTCTTGCTCTCTTTCTCGCCTCTTTGCCGTTGGTTGCAGGAACCATTAATCCCGCATCCCAGACGGAAATTCCGACACTGGCCTGTTTCAGTTTGGCGCAAGCCATGCGGCTCTTTAAAGTAAAGGGATCGACGATCACATCGACGACAACTCCGCGCCTTTTTGCTTGAATCAGCGCATCGGCAATCCCCCGATGGGTAAAACAGTAGACCGCAATGAGAATCTGTTTTTTTTCCTTCTCGATGAGTTCGATGAGTCTTTCGGAAATCTTGTCTTGAGGGGAGAAATAGACTTGGGCGGCTGCTCCCTGAAGCAAGGAGGGGGCAAAACTCAAAATCCACAGAAAAAGCAAAGGGCGGAGCCAGTTCATATTGAGCAAAAAGGATACACATTAAAAGAGATTTGTGCAATTTTTATGGGGCATGAGAGGAATCTACTTTGATACGGAGACAACGGGAGTTAAGACAGACAAAGACCGCATCATCGAAATTGCGGCTTTGGATCCGTTCAAAGAGCGTACCTTTGTCAGTTTTGTCAATCCCGGCATCCCCATTCCCGAGGAGGCGAGCGCCATCTCCCATATCACCGACGAGATGGTAAAAGACGCTCCTTCTTTCAAGAAAGTTGCTCAGGAATTCTTTGCCTTTTGCGGAACGGATGCTGTTCTCATCGCACACAATCTGGACAGCTTCGACCTCCCTGTTCTGAGCGCAGAATGCAACCGCCACGAAATCCCCCTTCCTCCTTTAAAAACAATCGATACTCTCAAATGGGCCAGGCGATACCGCAGCGATCTTCCCCGCCACAACCTGCAGTACTTAAGAGAGGTCTACGGTCTGCCGCCCAATCAGGCCCACCGCGCCTTGGAGGATGTCAAAATGCTCCATGCCCTTTTTTCCAGAATGATCGACGATCTCTCTTTCGAGACAGTTCTTGAGCTGCTCTCACATGAGACGCGCATCACCCATATGCCCTTCGGAAAGCACCAGGGAAAGCCATTGAGCGAAATCCCTAAAGACTATCTACGCTGGCTGGCAGAGAGCGGCGCTTTAGACAAGGGAGAAAACAAGCTTCTTAAAGAAGCGCTTGCCTCTCTTCACTCCTCCTCTTCCCACCCCCCTCCTAAGGCTTTATAAAGAGAGACGAGATCGACAAGGGACGTGATCCTGCTCTGAAGAAGATTTTGTTCAACGCCGTTTAGTTCGCGTTTGAGATTCAGCCACTCCATTAAACTCACCAGTCCGCTCTCATACCGGCGGCGGGTCAGCGCGACTTTTTCGCGATTCCAGGCGACATTGTGTTGCAAATGGTTGATCTTAAAGAGGTCTTGAAGATAGACGGCCAGAGTGGTTTCAGCTTCCTCTAAGGCATTGAGCACGGTTTGCTGATAGGCGAAGGCCGCCGCCGCAACGGAAGCTTCACTCGCATGAAGCTGTCCCACTAACCGCCCTCCCCTGAATAGCGGCATGAGAAGGTCCGTTCCCAGACTCCAGGTCTTGCTATTCTTTTGGAAGAGCTCCTTGATTGCAAGAGATTGAAAACCTCCGTCTGCAGACAGGGAAAAGGAAGGATAGAATGAGGCGACCGCCACGCCGACAAAGGCAGTAGCCGTTGCCAACTCTCTCTCCTTTTCTCGAACATCCGGACGGCGGCGGAGAAGATCGGACTGCAACCCGACGCGCACGATAGCGGGCTCTTTTGGCAAAGGCTCAATTGGAAGCATCTCTTCCGTAAAAGCTCCGGGATACTGCCCTGTCAGAACGGAGAGGGCGTAGATGCCCGTATAGATGTGGCTTTGAAGGGGAGGAATCGCTGCTCTGGCCAGGGCGAGCTCGGCTTCGATTTGAGCGACATCAAAGGCGTTGACATAACCTGTTTCGAACCTTTTCTGTTCAATAGCAAGAGTTTTTTCTAAAAGAGCGACATTTTCCTGACGCAAAGCGAGGAGGTTTTGATTTCCCCTCACCTCCAGATAATTCTCTGCCACCTCTGCCAAAAGAGAGATGATGAGATCGTTTTTCCTTTCGGTCGTCCTTCCTACCCACGCTTCTGCCGCCTCTACCAGACGCCGGGTCTTTCCGAAGAGATCGATCTCCCATGAGGCGGCGAAGAGGGCGTTAAACAGGTTTAGGAATCGGGGAACCTGCACAGTGGGAAGAGCCCCGCCTCCCAAAGTTGAGAAGAGGCCGTTTTGACTGTAGGCTGTACGTGTTGCATTAAGATCGAGATCAAGTTGGGGATAGAGCTTTGAAGAGACAATCTGTCTTAGAGCACGCGCCGCCAAGATGTTCGATTCCGCCGCACGAAGATCATTGTTGTTTTCCATGGCAAGGCGGATATATTTGTCTAAAAGGGCATCTTTAAAGACCTCCCACCACTTGGCAAGAGGCTTCTTTGTCATGAGATGAGCGGCGCTGGACTCATTGAGGCTCTCCCATTGGGTGGGAGAGTCAAGATGAGGGGGATGATAATCGGGGCCCACCATGCACCCGAAGGCGGCAAGGAGCCACGAGAAGCGAAAAAGAGCGCTCTTCATTCTAGCCTCCTTCGAAACAAAAGCGTCGCCCCCGAAAGAGAGAAAAAGGCAATGACGGCCATGGGCCAGAGGTTACTAAAAACAATGTGAGCGGGCATCGCTTTTAAGAAAAGACCTTTTGAAATGACAAGCATGTAGCGCAAAGGAATCGCGTAGGTGACGGGCTGCAGCCACTCCGGCATGTTTTCGATGGGGGTGGCAAAACCCGACAGGATGACGGAGGGAACCATAAAGATAAAAGTTCCTAAAATGGCTTGCTGCTGGGTTTGGCACAGCGAAGAGATAAAAAGGCCCACTCCGCTCACCGAGGCAACAAAGACAAAGAGACTTCCTGCAAGGAGCAGGAAAGACCCCGTAAAGGGGACTCCAAAAAGAAAAATGCCCACGCTCAGCATGAGCACACCCTCGAGAAGGCCGATCAAAATTCCCGGGATGATCTTCCCCAAGAGGATCTCAGAAGGAAGAAGAGGGGAGACAAGGAGCTGATCAAACGTCCCAAGCTCTCTTTCGCGAGCAACCGACATCGCCGTCACGATGAGACAGGTGAGCATGGACAAGACGCCTACGAGACAGGGGATGTTATACCAGTAGAAATAAAGATTAGGGTTGAACCAGTTGCGGAAGATCAACTCTGCATTCTGCTCCCGAACGCCTTGTCTAGACATCACAGCGGCCATGAACTGGTTGAGAATCGTTTGGGCATAGCCTGCAATAATCTGGGCAGTATTGGACTTTCTTCCGTCCAAAATGAGCTGGACTTCAGCCACTTTTCCCGCATCCAGTTTTCTCGAAAACTCCTCATCGATCGAAAGGACGAAGACTCCTTTTTGATTGTCGATAAAGGGAGCGATCTCTCCGACATTGTGAAGATAGGTGATGTGCTTGAAGACAGGAGCGCCATGAAACCTCTGTGCCAGTTCGAAGCCCTGTTCTCCATTGTCGCGATTCAAAATTCCCATGGAGACATTCTTGACATCCAGCGTCGCGGCGAAGGTGAAAATCAAGAGTTGAACAAGGGGAGGGACTAAGATGGCCACACGGCTCTTGGGATCCCGCCAGACAGCTAAGAGTTCTTTAACAATGAGCGCTAAAACACGCCACTTCATTAGTCCAACCGTTTCACTATTTTCAAAGCTGTCATTACAAATAACAAGAGTCCGATGAAGACAATCGGGATCAGATTTTTCACAAACAGAGGCCACACATCGCCCACGAGAAAAATCGATTGCAAGCAGGTCACGAAATAGCGCGCGGGGATCGCATAGGTGATCCATTGAATGGGAAGAGGCATGCTGGAGATCTCAAAAATAAAGCCGGAAAGGATGTAGGAGGGCATGAAGCCTACGACAAGAGAGGCCTGAGAGGCCACAATTTGGTTCTTGCAGTAGGAGGAAATGAGCAGTCCCGAACCCAACGAAGAGAGAAGGAAGAGCGAAGAGATCACGGCGAGGGCCAAAAATGATCCCTTAAAAGGGATCTGATAGATGAGAAGAGAGATCGCCACGCACAGAATCATCGAGATCATGCCCAAAATGAAATAGGCAATCAATTTACTCAAGACAAACTCGATGATGCTAACCGGGGTTGCCATCAATCCTTCCATCGTTCCTCTCTCCCATTCACGCGAGACAACAAGAGAGGTCAAAAGAGTTCCGATCAAAGTCATGATGATGGCGAGCGAACCGGGAAGTAAAAAATAACGGCTTTCGAGTTTCTCATTGAACCAATAACGGTTTTCTACCTTAAGAGGAGGGATAGGATTGGGCATGTTTCCATCTATCCGCTGTTGAATCAACCACTTTTGGAACGCTCCGCTTGCGTAGTTTTGAACAAAATGAGCTGTATTGGTCTCACTGCCGTCGGCAATGACCTGAATGGGGGCAATCTTGCTTGGACGCTTGCGGAAATCGGAAAAATAGGAGGGGACGACAAGCATGCCTCGAATCGCGCCCTTCTCTAAATCCTCACGCAACTCCCTGGGGTCCCTTTTGAGTGTGACGTCAAAATAGCGAGAATCTGTGAGCGCCTTGGCAAAACTCTGCACGTCCGGAGCGCTGTCCTCCAATACAAGTCCCACCTTCAAATGATCGAGATCCAAAGAGACTCCCGTTCCATACAGAAAGAGGAGGAGAACGGGCAAAACCACGCTAATCAAGATGCTGCTGGGATCTTTAATGATTTGCAACATCTCTTTGACCAAAAGAGCCCGGAGCCGGCGCCTCCTTCCTTCTCGAGACAAAAGACAGATTGCTTCACTCTCCCTTTTTTTTGTCATACTCCTCAATGAGCTGAATGAAAGCGTCTTCTAAGGTTGGAGTGGGATTTTTTTCAGATTGGGCGATCGCTTTGAGTGCATCGGGAGTTTCCATGTGGATCACCTGGCCTTTGTAGATCAAGGCAATCCGATCACACCACTCCGCCTCGTCCATGAAATGGGTGGTCACCATGATGGTTACTCCTTTTCCCACAAGCCCATTGATGTGGTTCCAAAATTCTCGGCGCGTCAGGGGGTCGACGCCAGAGGTCGGTTCATCTAAAAAGAGCACTTCGGGATGGTGCATGGTAGCGCAGGAAAGAGCCAGACGCTGCTTGAAGCCCAGCGGAAGAAGTTCTGCAGAGGTATCGAGATAGTCTTGAAAAGAAAAGATCTCGATCATCTGGTGAATGATCTCCTTTTTCTGCTTCCCTCTTAGATTGTAGGCGCCGGAAAAAAACTCCAGATTTTGCTTTACGCTTAAGTTCCCATAGAGAGAAAACTTTTGAGCCATGTAGCCTATATGGGCGCGTCCTTCTCCCGGAGCGAGCTGAAGATCATAATTCTTGACGAGGGCCTTGCCGCTTGTGGGCCTCAGCAGGCCGCAAAGCATCTTAAACGTGGTCGACTTCCCTGCTCCATTGGGGCCAAGAAGGCCAAAGATCTCTTTTCGTTGAATCTTAAAGGAGATGCGATCTGCGGCTGTAAAAGAACCAAATCTCTTCGTCAGCCCTTCAGCTGTTACGACTGCTTCTCGATCCTTTCCAATGACAGGCATGATCTGTGCAAGACGGGAAGCGCCCGAAGGTCCGCCTCCTAAAATATCGACAAAGGCGTCTTCAAAACGGGGCTGAATGGGGAGGATCTCGCTTCCGGCTCCCTGCTTTAGAGACGAAAGGTCCAAAGGAGGTTTATTTTTCTCTTTACTGACCAGACGGATATCTTGGCCCTGAATCACTCCGTCGATCACATTCTCTTGCCGCAACACCTCAATGAGCAGCTCCCGGCGGTTGGAAGAGATCTTCGTGATTTTAAAGACGCGATCACGCACACGCTCGGTGAGTTCCTGCGATGTTCCCTGAAAGAGCACCTCTCCTTCATTTAAGAGCAAGACGGAATCGCACCGCTCGGCTTCATCCAGATAAGCCGTACTCCAGACAACAGAGATCCCCTCCGCAATCAGTTCCTGCACCATCTCCCACAGTTCTCTTCTTGAAAGAGGATCCACGCCGACGCTCGGTTCATCCAGGAGTAAAAGAGTCGGCTTTGAAATTAAGGCGCAGGCAAGGCCCAATTTCTGCTTCATCCCTCCTGACAAAGCCCCTGCTAAACGGCTGATAAAAGGGGAAAGCGCCGTAAATTTAAGCAATTTTTCAAACTTTTTCGCACGCTCTTCGCCGACAACGCCCCGCAAATCGGCATACAGCTCGAGATTGCGCATCACGGAGAGATCTTCATAGAGCCCAAATTTCTGCGGCATGTAGCCGGTAAGGCAGTGGATCGCTTCGGCGTCTTTTACAGTATCGTATCCTGCGACGCTTACCTCTCCTTTTGTGGGAAGAAGAAGGGCCGCAATGAGCCGGATTAACGTCGTCTTACCCGCTCCGTCCGGTCCCACAAGACCGACAATCTTCCCCTTTGGAAGCGTGGCGTGAATCTCTTTGAGAGCCGGCGGTTTCGACGGGACAAACTCTTTGGTCACATGTTCCAAAGAGACAATTGCTTCACCTGCGTTCATAGAGAAAACACTTGGAAAATCGGCTAATGAGCGGAGGATTAGAGCCGCCCATGAGTCGATTTTTCAACTCTTTTGGAAAGATTTCGATTGCGATCTTTCGATAGAGCAAGCTTCACTGTGACGGGCATTACCTGCTTCAAGCCCCAATCGGGATTAGCGACATAGATGCGCAGGCGATAGACGAGGTCCGAACGCAGTTCGGTCGACTCAACCGTCTTGGGAGTAAACTCCGAGACCGGAGAGATGAAACCAACCTTTCCAAGGTAGGGCTTTTTTCCCTTCGTGTCCGTATAGATCTCGGCTTCCATCCCGAAGAAGACATTTCCCAAATTAGGCTCGTCAACATAGGCGCGAATCCACACCGGAGAGACGACGGATAGGGTATAAACCGGCTCCGACTGCAACACCACGCTCCCCGGCTCGCGAATACGGGTCAAGATAATCCCGTCGGCGGGCGCAAAGGTTTCTGTAAAAGCTAGATTGTCTTTGGCCACCTGCATTTCCGCTTGCGCTTGCTCCAGGTCGGCTCTTAGCTGATCACGGCTCGTTAAGGCGTTGTCAAAATCTTCTTGAGAGACTCCCCCCACTTTGATTAATTCCTCGCGCCGTTTGAGCTGGATCTCGGCATTGGCCAACTTCACTGCAAATGCAAGAACATTACCCTTCGCCTGGCGAAGACGGCTATCATAGGGAGTTTTATCCAAGACAGCCATCAAGCTCCCCTTCTTCACATAATCTCCCTCTTCAAAAAAGAGGGTATCGACCTGGCCCGGAACACGAAATCCCATATCGACCTGCCTCACATCGACATTGCCATATAAGACAAGTTCCTTTTTTTCCTCTTCTTCACTGAAGAAATAGAAGACGACTCCTAAGGAAATTCCCAGAAAGAGCAGAACACCAAGACTGATCGCAATCTTTTTTCGCTTCACAACTTTCCTAAACTCGCACAAAGTCGAGCTAAAGATCTTGGATAGACAGCAATTGCTCGTCAATTTGCATAACTTCAGCATTATTAATTAGAAATTAATTATCAAGAAACTCTGTTTCAGGATCCTTCCGGAAAAGTAAAACTTTTTCTGTAAAGCGGCAATTTCTCAATCTATCCGAGATTGCGAAAGAACTTGGGATATCTCATCCCACCGCAACGGATTGGCTTGAAATCCTAGCCGGAATTTACAAATTGCTTGTCGGTAGATGATGCAAGATTTTGTCCTTTATTGCTATCTTCCCTTGTACATATTTTGTGAAGATCAATTGTTATGCGCACGCTTGCGTACGGCTGAACGAGACGCCTCGGATGGTGTGCTGACAGAACAGACTTTTTTTCTTGTGCATTTTTTTTCTTGCGTTTTCGAGACTCTTTAGTTACATTTTTTAGCTAAAATCAATGTGTTTTTAAAATTAATGAATTTTCAAAAGAATAAAAAAATATGAGCTATGTATTAGAAGTTCTTTTTAAAAACCTAGAAAAATCAAAATATTTATCCGAAGAGAATGGGGTAGATTTAAGAGAACAAGATCTTCAACATTTGGCTACTAAAGGATTTTTTCCTTTTAGCAAGTCGCAATGTCTCATTTTTGAAAAAGCTCGAAAAGCTCATGAGCAAGCGCAAAAATGGCTTAAATGGAGAGGTTATACTGTGATTATTGGAATACCAGTTGGTTTAGCGTTATCTGCCATGCTGCCTTTTAAAAACTATGTTTCATCAATTGATAATACAGGTCAATTTGCCCTTACAGCTTCATTAATTGCGGCTAGCATTGCTGCATCCAACGTTTTTGGTATGATCTTTACAGGTACGTATCCGGATCGTTCCAGTGATTTGCAAAATGAAGATCAGGATGTCCTGATGATGCTGAAAGGACGTTTTGATAATGAAGCTCTTTATGCTTTACGGGAATTTCAAAAACCGGGACAAAAGGCAAAGATGCTGCAATTAGCACAAGATTTTTTAGAAGCAAACCCTACTGAAACATTAAAATTATTTACAACCCAGAAAAACCAAGCTGAAGTTGTTTTTGATTATTTAATGAAGACAATGAAATTTATAGCTTCGAATGGACAAGCGACAAGTTTTGATTCAAGACTGGAAGAGGTTGTTTAAAAAGATTGTCTACTTAAAATTACGAAATAATAATTTTTCAATGTTAATCTTAATCTCTCAAGGAACAAAAATAAATTATATATCATAGGAGAAAATTATGTCTATTGTAGGAAATGCTAATTACACTTATGACAGATTATCTGCCGACAGCACGATTGTGCTCCCTGAAGGCAGTACTGTTGTTGTGATTCCTCCAGAAAAAATGAGTCTTCTCTCTACGGCAAGCAGAGCTTCTGCGTCGCAAGGCTCATATTCCTCTTCCTATTCCTCGTATCACTGCGACTGTTGGCACGGTCCCGTTGGAATATGCTGTGGAATAAGCTGGGTTGCCATGGGGGCGTTTGGTTTGCTTGTTGGAATTTTTGGAGAATGTGATGATGGCACACAACCACTCATATCCTGTACAGCGTTAAAGGTCGGTTTAGGGGTGTGCGGCGGACTTGCTCTCATTGGAGGATGGATGTGTTGCTGTACCGGCGCTAAGAAATGCGGCTGTTGCACTTGATCCGCTTGCGCTGCCCTGATGATCAACTTTTTTTACTGCTCCAAAAAAAGACAACTCTACTTCTTAACCAAGGGTGACAGGAAGTTCGCTCTCCTGTTTGGAGCTCTTTTCCGTGCGATAGAGAGCCTCCCACATCTGGCGGAATTCCACACAGTGTTTGAGAAGCTCTTTTTTGGAGCCTTCGGCGATCTTTTCTCCCTTTTCCAAGTAGATGATCTTGTCTGCGTGTTCAATGGTGCCGAGGCGGTGGGCGATGAGAATCTGCGTCACCTCTCCATGAAGATCAAAGATGGCTGATTTGATTCGATTCTCACTGATGGCATCCAGCGCAGAGGTCGCCTCGTCCAAGATGAGAACCGGAGCGTCTTTCAGAAGAGCGCGGGCAATGGCCAGGCGCTGCTGCTGGCCGCCCGAGAGATTTTGCCCGGCGTCGGTTAGCATGGTGTGATACTTGTCCGGCAGCTCCTTGATGAATTCGTGGGCATGCGCGCGCTTGGCCGAATTTTCGATCTCTTCTTGAGAGAAGTGCCTCCCGAAGGAGATGTTGGCAGCCACTGTGTCGTAGAAGAGAAAGGGTCTTTGAGAGACAAAGGCGATGTTTTCGCGAAGAGATTTTTGTGTGTAGGCATTAAGAGGTTTTCCATCGATGCGAATCTCCCCTTTTTGCACCTCATAAAGACGGGGAAGGAGCTGAACGATCGTCGATTTCCCGGCTCCCGTCGGTCCGACAATGGCTACGGTTTGCCCTTTGCGCACCGTAAAGCTGACGTCCTTTAAGATCCACTCTCCCTGATACCGGAACCAGACCCGGTCGAATTCAATCGAATCGTTAAATCCGGAAAGCTCAAGGGCTCCATCCTGATCTTCAATGTGGGGCTTGATGTTTAAAACCTCAAACATTCTCTCTGCGGCAACGACTCCACGCTGGATATTGGCATTTTCATCGGCAAACTTTTTTACGGGTTCGTACGCCAGATGGAGCATGCCCGAAAAGACAATGAGTTGAGAAAGCGGCATCCCAAGGGTGTATAGGCCAAAGATCACCACGCCTGCAATGCAAAGGGTGGTAATCGCATGGAGAATGGGGCGTGTAAGCAGGGCGTATTTGGCCGTTTTGCTCTCTAAGACTGCCATACGGTCATTCTGTTCTTCGTATTTCTTTCGAGAGAAAAGCTCCATGGCAAAGATCTTCACCGTCTGGATGCCTGCCAGAAAGTCGATCAGCACGGATGCAAACCGCTCTTGGTTCAGTTGCAATTGTCGCGTGACCCTCTTCACTCTCTTGGCAAGAAAGACAATCGGCATGATGATCATGGGCAGGCCGACAAGAATCACAAGAGAGAGCTGCCAGGAGAGGTAAAAACAGACAAGCAGGCTGGTGACAATGGTAAAGGGGGTTTGCAAGAAGTTGGTCACAGAGGAATTCAGAGAGGAGGCGATCTGTCCCGCATCCCCGACAACTCGAGAAGAGAGCGACCCGATATTGTACTCCTGATAAAAACTCATCGGCAGAGACTGGATGTGCTCGAAATAGCGCTGTCTTAAATCTCGGCTGATACGGATAGCGAAGAGCTGTGTTGTAAACCGGCTTAAGAAGAGCCAGATCGCCTTAAAGACGGCAATCACCACAAGCAGGCCGATGAGGACATTGATATTATCGGAGAGATGAAATGTCTTAGCCGTGTTGCGCAAGATCCAATTCAAGGGATTGGTCTCTCGACGCTTTTCCATGTAGGCGGCGGCTTTTTCTTTAGTGATGATGCCGCTTCCCTCTGTATCAATCTCATGCCATTTTACTTTCACATCATGTAAGGAGATCGCATCATGGGAGCGGATGACCTCCTCTTTTTTGGGAGAAAAGAGAGCAAAGAAATCGGCTCCATTACTGGAGAGGATGCCTAGTGCAAACATCTCCATTTGCGAGGCAATGGTGAGAGCAAAAAGGGTTAAAAAAGTAAAGATGAGAAGGGTAAAATGTTTGCGATGATGAAGTGCAGCTTTTAATAAAAGTTTCATATTCAGTTATACCGAACGCACTTGAAAAATTGGAATTTCGCCTGCGCCAAAACCTCGCGGTTCGACGATCGCATCTCGCCCCATATTTCTAATATTGGGTAAGATGCGATCATCGAACCGGGGGGAGCTTTCGCGTCGGCCCAAATCCAGTTTTTGAAGTGCGTTCGGTATATCTCGACTTTGTACGTTTTTTGACAGCCACATTTCGAGGAGGCAGCTCCCAGGTTGCAATTAATTTTGAGTTCATTTGTGTACATTTTATGAAGAAAAGCAGTTGTTTGCAACCGCTGGTTAATAACGTGGGGAATGGAGCGGATCTTCGATGGCAAATTTTCCAAGCTGGCGAAACTTCTGATAGCGCCTCTCAATTAAAAGAGCAGGAGAGATCGATTTGAAGAGATTCCATTGTTCTAAAACAAAGTTTTGAACATTGCGATAGACGACCTCCGGAGCTTGGTGCGCACCTCCTAAGGGCTCCTCGATGACGGCATCAACCGCCCCCATCTCCTGAAGGTCTTCCGCCTGCATTTTCAGAGCTTTTGCAGCCTCTTCATTTTTAGATGTATCTTGCCACAAGATCGAGGCGCACCCTTCGGGGGAAATGACCGAATAGTAGGCATGCTGCAGCATGGCGACCACATCGGCTACCCCGATCCCTAAAGCCCCTCCCGAACAGCCCTCTCCAATGAGAAGAGCAAAAATCGGCGTTTTCAAACGCGCCATCTCCCTTAAGTTCTGCGCAATGGCCCACCCCTGTCCCCTCTCTTCTGCACTCAACCCCGGATAAGCTCCGGGAGTATCAATCAAAGAGAGGACGGGAAGGTGAAATTTTTCTGCAAGCCGCATGCAGCGCAAGGCCTTTCGGTATCCTTCAGGATGGAGCATTCCAAAATTGTGCCGAATACGACTCTCCGTATCGCTTCCCTTTTCCTGGGCCACTACCATCACTTTGACGCCTTGGATTTTGGCAAATCCGCAAAGCACGGCTCGATCGTCCCGAAAGAGGCGATCGCCAAAGAGTTCCGTGAAATCGTTGCAGATATTTTTTATGTAATCCAGCGCCTTGGGTCGGGAAGGGTGGCGGCAAATGGCGATCCGCTGCCAGGGAGTCAGCTGAGAATAGATTCTCTTTTTAAGAGCTTCGAGCTTCTTTTCAAGTTTTGCAATTTCAGAAGCTGTGGAAATGGGATTTTTTTCATTTTGTCGCTTAAATTGCGCAATGGTCTTCTCATAAGCGACAATCTCTTTCTCATGCTCCAAAATCTGCTTTTCCGGAGGAGGCATTGTCTTATTTGTGTTGGGGTTCGCCTTTTTCTACGCCGGGCAGGCGCGCAGTGCGGAAATTGCGCACAATCTCAATGACTGCGGGCTTGGTCATGACAATCGAGGCAAGCTCTTCGACATCTTCCTGGAGGAGGCGGATACATCCCCCACTATCATACTTTCCGATGCAGTCGCGATTTTCAAGATAGCCTTCCGTCTCTTTATCCTTGAGCCAGGGAGCTCCATGAATGCCAAATCCTTTAGCACGTCCTGTCGTCCCCTCAAGTTCCTCTTTAAAGGGAATCCAGCGTGTCCCAAAGACTTGGATCATCTCAACTCTTTTTTCCTGAAAAAAGCCGATATCACCCGGCTTGTAAACCGCAATTTTATTCGCTAAGGAAAACTTGCCTAAGGGCGTTAAGCTGCCGGACAGTCTTTTCTCATCCAACTTCCCAGCGCCGACCAGATAAGTCTTAAGCAAGACGCGCTCATTCGTATCCAGGTCAATGTAGTAAAGTCCCATCTTCCTTCTGGAAAGATCGAGCAGCAGATAAAACTGAATCTTTTTATCCTTGGAAAAGACATTAAATTTACTTCCTGGAAACACTTTTTGAGAGAGATAATCAAGTTTTTTATTTAAACTGCGCGCAATGAAATGACACGAAGTGTTGTAGTAGTTTGAATAATCGGCAAGCCAGGCAGGCCTTCCTTTGAGCCAGGGAACGTTGCTTGTATAAGTAATCGTCTCCACAATAGGGAGTTTATGAGGGCCCGTAGAGAAGAGCTGCTGCATGCGGTTGCATGCAGGAAAATCCTCTTCTTCAACCGGCTCGAGAGGAGCAGGAGGAGCTATTTTAATCTCCGTAAAGGAGGCAACGGGGGTCTTGGGAAGAGCTGCCACCTGTTTGAGCAACTCCCGCTCCTTTTCGTCTTGTGAGATCTCCGCCGCTTGCTCGATCGCTTCTCGAGACCCTTTCAGCCGCTTGATAAGAGCAAAAGAGCCCATGGCGCCAAATAAAATAATTGTTCCATATAAAAGAATTCTTGGAAAAGACAAAACTCCCCCTTTTCTTTATCGCAAGAGCCATTTGCAAAACTCTCTTCGGAGCCCAAATGCGCTCATTAATAAAGGCTAATTATGACACAATCTGATTATTTTTCAATCGTTTAACAGATAGAGCAAGAGAGAGAGGGACGGGAGGAAGAAAAAGCGAGAGCAAGTAAAAAATTTGCTCCCCAAAAGTGGCGCCCTCCTCCCAAGGGGATCAGCTCAATTTCGCCTTTTTTAGAAAGAGCAATCTCAATCTTCTCCTCTTGTGCAAAAAAGGTGATAAGCGCGCTCTCGCCAAGATAATGACGCATGGTTGCAGGCAAAAAGCGATGGCGTCCTACTTGAGCTTCCTTTGCTTGGACAAGGAACGCAAAAAAGAGAACCCCTGCATCCGGAGATGAGCTCAATGTCAGATCCAGATTGAGGCGCTCTTTGTCTTCCCGGGCTTTTAGATGTATCCAGCCGTCGACAAAAGAGGGTGTCGGCTGCAGACGAGTCCAGCCCTCAAGGGATGAAGAGGCGCTCTCAAGAGGCGAAGCGAAATCTTTTGGAGAACCCGCTCCCTGCATGAGATCTGATTTCAATGAGAAAAAGAGCTCCTTTTCTCGAAAAGCGAGACGTCGAATCCCAAAATTCCTGCACTCTCCCAGAGGTGCCGCCCAGGGCCCGCAATTGACTATTTTGACCCCTTTTTTATGAAAAGCTCCCAGCCCGCTATTTTTCCCCAGCAAGGTCAAGGCAAAGCCGCTTGCTTGTCTTTGCCGCGAAAAAATAAAAGGCGAGGCGAGAAAAGAGCTCTCCACGCAAAAGGAGAGGCCGGGATCAAGCCGTTTTAAAAGAGCCAAAAGAAGGGGTAAAATCAAAGGAAGGTCCGAGGGAGCCGGAGTTCCGCACTTTTCGAGATGGTGCAGCTGCCTGATTGACGCAAGATGCCACTTCTCTTCTTTTGTCAAAGAGTCGCAGAGGCAAAAAAGAACGTGGTTTGCGGCAAAAAGAGAGAGAGGGGCGCAGCTTTCTTCCGCGCAAAAAAGCGAAAAAAAGGGAAAGTGCTCGTGATCCAAAAGAGAGAGCATCCACTCTGCCTGGAGAAGCGCCCTCTCTTGAAGTTCGCTGTCCTCTTTCAAAAGACCCAAACATCCTTTAAGGAGGGCTGATTCAGCCTCTTCCTGGAGAGTGAGCTCCCCTCCCGACCAGATCTTATCTTGCTCAAGAGAGGGCATGGCCTCTTCTCTCTGATGCCATGCTCCCAAATGAGCGCAAAGCTGAAAGGAAAGAGAGCAAAGAGACGAGCCCTGCCAATAGGGGTGTGTGAGGGCTTTTTGAAAAAGAGGCTCTAGGGAAAATGAGGTTTGAGTCAAAAAAGAGAGGCAAGAGAGAGTTAAAAACCGCTGAAAAAAAAGCACATAATCAGAAGACTCCCTCAAGTCCAGAGAGAGTGTGTTTTCCTTAAGCATCCTCCCCTTTTCCGGATCGAACTTTCCAGAAAAAAGATAATAAAATACAGCCTCATGCCAGGGATAGGTAAAATCCGCCTGCCGAAAACATTTCTGATAATAAGAAAAAAGAGAGATCACTGAGAATCTTCTTCTCGAAATTCTTCTGTCTCGTGTTTCTTCTCTTCCACAAGCTGCTTCATCTTTTTTCCGGGAGTAAATTTCACTGCGGACCTGGCAGGGATGACAATGGGAACAGCTGCATTTTTTGGATTTCTTCCAATCTTGCGTTTTCGCTCGACAATCTCAAAGACGCCAAAATCGCGAAATTCCAACCGGTCGCCCTGCGCAAGAGAGTCCGTCATCAAATCGAGAAGAGCCTGAGTGACATTGCGTACATCATTGGGATGCAACCCATATTTTTGGGCAATTAACTGTACCAGCTTCTTCTTGGTGATTGTGGCCATAATCTTAAGCTCCTTGTTATGGATCCTCGTCAAACTCCCCTTACGGGGAAGATGGTTTATTTATTAACCCGAGCCTAAAAACAGGCGGCAATCTGCTTGTTGCGGCATTGCCCTATCGATTCTCGCTTACGAATCCTTCGTATTCAAGAATGTTATTCCTCGCGAGAATCGATAGGAGTTTGCCGCGCAGCGCATCTTGCCGCCTGTTTTTAGGCTCAGGTTCATAATCTCATTGTTGTATCCCGTTGAATTTCAGACAAGTGCTTTATTTAAGCTGGATAAGAACCTTCTTTTTTTTCCCGGAGGCGATCAGCAAGCAGTCTCCCCCTATGAAATGGCTCTCTTCCAAAACAAGAGTAGGGTCTTCCACCCTTTCTTCATTAAGGTAGGCTCCCCCATTTCGGATCAACCGCGTCGCTTCCCCTTTACTCGAGACAACGCCGGAGAGCGCCATCACATCGATGAACTTTGAGCCAAGAACCGCTTCTCTCTTAAGAAAAAGATGGGGAATATCTAAGGAAATCTCCTTCAAAAGGGCTGCATCGAGAAGGGCCTTTTTCCCGGGAGCTGCCGCCTGGGTTACGCGCAGCGCTCTTTGTAGGCCCTCTTCGCCATGAACAAGACGCGTCGCTTCTTCCGCCAGACGCATTTGAGCCGTATTGGGGAGATATTCGGGCCTCTTCATCGCAGCTTCAATGGCGTTAATCTCCGCAAGATCCATATAAGTCAGCATCCTAAGAAGCTTCGTGACATCCCGATCGGGTATCTGCATGAAGTACTGGTAGAAGTGATAGGGAGAAGATCTTTCCGAAGAGAGCCATACTGCCCCCTCTTCTGTCTTTCCAAATTTCTTTCCATCGCTGCGCGTGAGCAACGGCCATGTCAACCCAAAGGCCGTCTTGCCGCAAAGTTTGCGGATGAGCTCAATCCCTGAAGTGATATTTCCCCACTGATCGCTTCCTCCTATCTGCAGACAGACCTCGTGATGCTCCAAAAGATAATAAAAATCATAGGATTGAAGCAGTTGATAGGAGAATTCCGTAAAACTCATCCCCTCCTCTGCATCCATGCGAGAGCGTACGCTCTCTTTGGCCAACATTGGCCCCACTCGAAACTGCCTTCCGATATCGCGCAAAAAATCCAAGAGGGAAAATTTCGATAACCACTCCTCATTATTGACGACAAGCGGGGCGCGCGCTCCGGAGTATTTTAGAATCTGCTCCAACTGCTTCGCGATGGAGACGACATTCTTTTGCAGCATCGCCTCGCTGAGAAGCGGCCGCTCCTGACTCTTCCCCGAAGGATCGCCTATGCGCCCCGTCGCTCCTCCGAGAAGCGCTACCGGTCTGTGTCCAAATCTCTGGAACCATCCCAACGCTACAATCCCAACCAGATTGCCTACATGAAGGCTGTCTGCGGTCGGATCAAATCCTATGTATACGGTTAAGGGCTTTTCGGCGCGTTTGCAAAGATCGCTGCTTGTCATCGCATCGACAAGCCCCCTCTCCTTTAGACAATCGATCACATTCTGTTTCATCCCTCCCCCGTTTGGAAACACGGCCCTTAAGGGCCGGGTATTTTCAAAAGACGGGTTGGGCCGAGTTCGAAACTCGGCCCAAAACCTAAAAAAATTCTCGGGCCATAAGGCCCCAGTTCATCTTCGTCTCCGGCACTGCCGCACTCCGTCAGATTTTGTGAATTTGGACTTGATGCGCCTCTGCCACGCCCCCTTCTCCTCGATCTTCCCTCAGCGGGAAGGGCGTCGCCGTTCGGAATGCTGCGCTCCGATTTCGCTTGGTGTATACCGAACGCACTTCAAAAATTGGAATTTCGGCTGCGCCAAAACCTCGGAATTCGACGATCGCATCTCGCCCCATATTTCTAATATTGGGCGAGATGCGATCGTCGAACCGGGGGGAGCTTTCGCGTCGGCCCAAATCCAATTTTTCAAGTGCGTTCGGTATATCGTCACCTCGACTGCTTTTGAATATGGCGCTCTTTTAAATCTTTCGAAGGGAGCGTCAATTGCTGTTGTAGTTTTTGTGCAATTGCTTCGACTCGGCGGCTGAGTCTAGCGGTGTTTTGATTTTCATCAAAGAGAGAAATGTTCTTCGACCGGAGGACAACTCGATAGGGTGCATGGCGTGCAATCCAGCGATGAATTTCAATGGTTTTTTGTTCGATGGCATGAGGAGTGATGGCTCGCTCCTGTTCTTCGAGTCTTTTTTGCAGTTTTTCCCGAACCCTCTTCGTCTTGTGGCTCTCTCTTGCAAGACCCCTTTTCTCAATTTTGATCGCAACTGCCATATGACAACTCCTGGTTTACACAGCCTCTAAGAGTAGGAATGAAAAAAATAATACGCAAGAAAAAAGGTTAAAAGTCGAGTTAAAAGGGATTGGGCAGATCAATGAACTCTAAGGGAAGCCCCAGATGGTCTTGCAAGTGACTCTGAAGGGCAAGAAGACCCACTCTCTCAGTGGCATGGTGTCCCATCGCCACAAAATTGATCTGATCTTCTAACGCAATATCCCAAACGGGCAAGTCGAAACTGCCCGTGACAAAACAGTCCACTCCTTCGCGGACGGCCTGTTCGATGTAACGATGGCCGCCCCCGGAAAGAAGCGCAGCACTGCTGACCTCTTCTTTCCCCCCTAAAGCCAAAACGGCTTTATGGCCGTAGTAATCCACAAGTTTTCTGGTAAATTCCTGTACAGGGAGTGCAGGAAACGCTCCTTTAACACCGATAGGATAGCCATTGCTGATACCAAAAGATTCGAGCTGCTTCCATCCTAATTCAATGGCAGCCCTCCAGTTGTTGCCGAGGGAGGGATGCGCATCCAAGGGAAGATGATAGGCAAAAAGTGAGATGTCGTGAGCCAGAAGAAGAGCGAGCTTGCTTCTTTTGGACCCGGAAAGGTAAAGGGGATCATTTTTCCAAAAAAGGCCGTGGTGAACAATGAGAGCATCGGCTCCGATCGAGACGGCTTTCTCGATGACGGCTAAAGAGGCGGAGACAGCGAGCGCAATCTTTCGAATCTCTCCCTTCCCCTCCACCTGCAGGCCATTATGGCAGGCATCTAAAACCCCTTCTGTAGGAAAGAGAGCA
Organism: Chlamydiae bacterium RIFCSPLOWO2_12_FULL_49_12; assembly: GCA_001796315.1. Taxonomy (GTDB): domain Bacteria; phylum Chlamydiota; class Chlamydiia; order Chlamydiales; family Rhabdochlamydiaceae; genus 2-02-FULL-49-12. The sequence continues at coordinate 25,687 of MGME01000031.1, read as the reverse complement.
TCAAGAAAGCGAAAAAGATCTTGCAAGGTAATCATTAAATGAGAGAATAACTGTTTTAAATCATGGATGCAATCAAAAAGAGGCTCGGCCGGGCAGCAGCTGAGCTGATCAAATCGGGAATGAGAGTAGGGCTTGGATCGGGCTCTACAGCGCATTTTTTCATCAAGCGCTTAGGAGAGCTTTGCGCCGAAGGGCTCGCCATTCAGGCCGTTGCCAGCTCCAATGAATCCGAAGAGCTTGCCAAAAGAGCGGGCATTCCCTTAACGGACATTAATCAACTCTCTTCTCTCGACATCGCCGTCGACGGCGCGGATGAGATCGATGAACAAAAAAGGATGATCAAAGGGGGAGGAGGAGCCCTTGTGCGCGAGAAAATTCTTGCCAGCATGAGCACGGAGATGGTCGTTCTCGTTGAAGAATCCAAACTCTGTTCTCTTCTTGGGAAAAAAAATCTCCCGGTAGAGATGATCCCATTTGGGATTCAAGCCACCTGCCGTCAGATCGAAAGATTGGGCTTCCATGGCTCCTTTCGCAAGAATAAAAAGGGGGATCTCTTCATCACGGATAACCACAACTACATCTTCGATATTCACTTTCCCCGGCTGAGGGAGCATCCAGAGAGAGACCACGCCTCACTCATTCAGCTTCCCGGGGTTGTAGATACCGGTTTCTTCTTTCACCTCGCCGGACGCGTCCTCATCGGTTTTTCTGATGGACAAATTGTCACTCGCCCCTAAAATGAGGGAATGGATGTGGATCTGATCCCCGTCAGCTTCAGTAAAATTCTGCAATCGCGCGCATACACTGTTATCATTCTCGGAACGGAAGAAAAACGCTTTGCCATCTATACTGATCCTCAGGTCGGCCGTACCATTCAAATCTATCTGACCGAAGAGCACAAACCACGCCCCTATACCCATGACCTCATCAATGCCATCTTAAACGGACTCGACATCAAACCCTTGCAAATCGTCATCAACGATCTGGAAGATACCATCTATTTTTCCCGCCTCTACCTGGAACAAAAACGAGGTGACCAGTCGACGATTTTAGAGATTGACGCACGCCCTAGCGACTGTGTCACCTTGGCGCTGATGAACAATATTCCCGTCTTTTGTCGCAAAGAGATCCTGGATAAGACCATTCCCGTCGAAGAACTCAATACTTAATGTTGAATTTGTTCTTGGCCAAAAAGAGCAGGGCTTGCACGGCCTCTTCTGCATCCCGCCCTTCTGCTTCAATGCGGATCTTGGACCCCTTTGAGGCTGCCAACATCAAGATGCCCAGAAGGGATTTGGCATTGACGCTCATGGAAAGGGTATGGAGAAAGATGTGGGATTTAAAGGAGGAGGCGCACTTTACAAGCTCGGTCGCAGGACGTGTGTGCAGCCCCTTTTCATTGATGACGATAAAGGCGGCTTTTACTTTCTGAAAGGTTTGATCCATATTTCTAATATTGCGTATACCGCTCTTGATCTTTTCAGGCAATTTTTATGCCAAAAGGACGTCAAGCTCTTGAACGAGGCTGTCAAAATGGCGTATGAAGGAAAGGACAGGTTCTGGTTTCAGCATCTCTACACCCGCCTCCTGAAGGAGACGCAGCGGAAACTCATAGCATCCGGAAGAGAGAAGACGCAGGTAGCGATTTCTAGCTGCCTGCCCTTCCTTTTTTATCTTTTCAAATAGAGCATAGGCTGCACTGATTCCCGTCGCGTACTGGTAGACATAAAAGTTGTAATAAAAATGAGGAATGCGCGCCCATTCGATCTCGATGAGCGGATCGATGAAGACGCCGGGGCCAAAGTAGTCCTCATTGAGTTTTTTATACTCCCTTTTTAGCAGTCCCGGAGTGAGAGGAGTTCCCTCTTCTGCGCAGCTGTGCAGCTTCCATTCAAATTCAGCAAACATCACCTGCCTAAAAAAGGTTGCTCTCATGTCATCAATGCGCTGATTGATCAGATAGGCCCTTCGCTCTTTCGATTCCGCCCGGGCTAAAAGATGGTCAAGAAGAAGCTCCTCATGGAGCGTAGAGGCCACTTCGGCCAAAAAGATGGGATAATGAGAGTAGTGATAGGGTTGATGGCGATTGGATAGCAGCGTGTGCATGCTGTGGCCCGCTTCATGGGCCAGGGTCATGACATCTCGCAAAGCTCCCTCATAATTCATGAGTATGAAGGGCATGCTATCATAGCATCCGCTCGAATAGGCTCCCGAACGCTTTCCCTCATTTTCATAGCGGTCCACCCAGCCTCCTTCTTGAAATCCGAAAGAAAGCTCCTTTTGATACTCTTGTCCTAAGGGGACAACGGCGTCTTTTACATACTGAACCGCCTGTCCATAAGAGATCTCTTCTTCCTGAAGAGAAATGAGGGGAGCATGAAGGTCGTAGAGATGGAGCTCCTCCACACCCATCACTCTTTTACGCAGCTGCATGTAGCGGTAAAGAGAAGAGAGATGATTGCGCACTGTTTCGATGAGAGAGGTATAGACCTTCGTTTCAATCTGATGGGGAAAAAGGGCAGCCTGAAGGCAAGAGCTAAATTTGCGGGCTTTCATTTGAAAGAGGTGGTTTTGCACCTGACCAAAGATGAGCTCGGAGAGTGTGTTTTCCCATTGCCTGTAACTCTCGTGCATAGCACAGAATGCCTCTTTTCTCAGCTTGCGATCCTTAGAACGCAGGAGACGGTGATAGGTCGCATGGGTCAGCTCTCTTTTTTTTTCCTGGCTGTCTTCCACTTCGGGAAATTTCAGATCGGCATCATTGAAGGCCCCGAAGGCTCTTCTGGAGACTTCCAAGGCATTGCCTGAAAGGGCAAGGAGGGCCTCTTCTTTTTGAGAAAGCGTATGGGGCTTTAAACGAACGATCCTCTGGAGATAGATCTTGTAGGGTAATAAAAGGGGAGATTCCAAATACTTTTGCAGCCGCTCTTCATCCAGCTGGAGCAGCTCGGGTTGGATCCAGGAAGTCTCTTTGGCAAACTCGTAATGCAAAGAAGTGATGCGCATGAGAGCTTTTTTTGGCTCCTCGGCTCTCAGATCTTCATCCTGTCTAAGATGGGCGTAGGTAAAAAGTTTTTCAAGTTTTCTCTCTATACACAGAAGCGTATCAATGACTTCTTTGACCACTTCTTCTCCCTCTCCCAGCCTGCCTTTAAAGGCGCCGATCTCAGGCCATTTGGACTCCCTTTCCTCCCCTCCCCATTTTGGGAATTGCGCCTCCCACTCTTTTAGGGAAAGATAAAGAGAGTCCACCCTCCATTGATCCTCCGAGCGCACATCCCTTCTTTGTTTACCCATCGTATCTCCTCAATACCCAAGAAAGTCGAGTTTATACTCAAAAATGGATTTTAAATTCCAGTGAGGCTTTGCTCGACTTTGACCAAGCCTAAAGCAAATTTTTGAAGTGCGTTCGCTATATTTTCCCTCTCAAATTAGCAATTACCTTTCTTAAGTGCTAAAAAGCATTGGCAAAAATCCCCATCTCGACTACACTCAGTACTCTTGTAGAAACACTCTTTATTAATACGAGGAGAAAAAGATATGGCTCAACAAACCAAAAAGAAAATTACATTCAAACCGCTCGGGAATCGTGTTCTTGTTCAAAGAAGCAAGCAACAAGAGACTCTCAAAGGGGGAATTATCCTTCCCGACAGCGCAAAACAAAAACAAGAGACCGCTGAAGTCATTGCCATTGGACCGGGCAAGTTGACCGAAAGCGGCGCAACGCTTCCAATGCCTGTCAAGGCAGGAGATACCATTCTCATGGATAAATATTCAGGACAAGAGGTCGTCCTTGATGAAGAAGAGTATCTCATTTTGAAAGCTGACGATATCATTGCAATAATTAATCACTAAAAGGAGAGAAAAAAAAGATGGCACCAAAAGATATTAAATTTAGAGAAGAAGCGCGCCAAAAGATCTTAAAAGGAGTACGCATACTCTCCTCGGCAGTCAAGGTCACTCTTGGCCCCAAGGGACGCAATGTCATATTAGATAAATCATTTGGAGCTCCTCATGTCACAAAAGATGGCGTGACGGTCGCCAAGGAGATCGAGCTTGAAGATAAGCACGAAAACATGGGCGCCCAAATGGTCAAAGAGGTCGCTAGTAAGACAGCCGATAAGGCCGGAGACGGCACCACAACTGCCACGATCCTTGCCGAAGCAATCTACAGCGAAGGGCTGCGCATGGTCACTGCGGGATCTAATCCCATGGAGATCAAGCGGGGAATTGAAAAGGCGGTCAAAGAGATCAAAGCCCATCTAGAAAAGTTGAGCAAACCGATCAAGGATAAAAAAGAGATCGCCCAAGTCGCAACTATCTCCGCCAACGGAGATACGCACATCGGCGAGATCATTGCAAATGCCATCGATAAAGTGGGTAAAGACGGCACTCTGACTGTTGAAGAAGGAAAAGGCTTTGAAACGACCCTGGAAGTCGTCGAAGGGATGAACTTCGACCGGGGCTATCTTTCCGCCTACTTCATGACCCATCCCGAAGCGCAGGAAGCTGTGCTTGAAAATGCCTACATCCTGATCTACGACAAGAAGATTGCCTCCATGAAGGAGTTCCTTCCTATTCTGCAAGCAGTTGCAGAAGGGGGACACCCCTTGCTCATCATTGCTGAAGATATTGAAGGCGAAGCTCTTGCGACTCTGGTTGTCAACAAGCTGCGCGGCGGCCTCAAGGTATGCGCCGTCAAAGCCCCGGGCTTTGGCGATCGCAGGAAAGCCATTCTTGAGGATATCGCTATCTTGACAGGAGGCCAGTTTATCAGCGAAGAGCTGGGAATGACCTTGGAAAAAACCACCCTGAACATGTTAGGGAAGGTAAAAAAAGCCGTGATCAAGAAAGAGGACACGACGCTCATCGAAGGAGCCGGCAAGAAAGAAGAGATCAAAGGCCGCATCGCCCTTCTAAAAAAACAAATAGAGGAGAGCGATTCCGATTACGACAGAGAAAAATTTCAAGAGAGATTGGCAAAACTTGCAGGCGGAGTCGGCGTCATCTATGTCGGTGCTGCAACTGAAGTGGAGATGAAGGAGACCAAAGACCGCGTCGACGATGCCCAGCACGCCACAAAGGCGGCGATTGAAGAGGGCATTCTTCCCGGAGGCGGCGTGAGCTTTATTCGCTGTCTGCCGATGCTTGAAAAGCTTTCTCAAAAGCTAGTGGGCGATGAACGAGCCGGTGTGGAGATCATCATGAAGGCCATCACCTATCCTTTACGGCAAATTGCCGAGAATGCCGGCAAAGAGGGCTCCATTATCGTGCAAAAAGTGACGGCAATGGGCACTTATGACGGCTGGGATGCTCAGACAGACCAATTTGGCGACATGCTGGAGAAGGGCATCATCGACCCCACCAAGGTGGTTCGCCTCTCCATCGAGCAGGCCGCATCGATTGCTGCGCTCCTTTTGACCACGGAAGCGATCATTTCCGAGGAAAAAGAGGAGAAATCAGCCTCCCCGGCCATGCACGGACATGGAGCTGATTATTAAAAAAACTTGAGTACAGTAAAAAAAGGCGCTTTTTAAGGCGCCTTTTTTTATATCTAGAGTTGATGATAAGGATTTGGAAGACAATTTTTGTTCTTTTTCTACTCTCCCTTTTTGCGCTGGGCACAATAGCGTGGCTCTATGTCAAAAAAGCACCTGATATTTTAAGCGACGCTCTTTCGCGCAAACTCAACGTCCCCGTCCATGTCGACAAGATCGACTTTTCTTTAAACCGGATCACCATTTCTGGAATAACCGTCGAGAACCTCCAAACCTCTATTCTTCCCAACGCGCTGACTACTCACACACTGATTATCAAGGCGCCCCTGATTAATTTTTTGAAAGACAACCTCTTTGTAGATGAGATCTCTCTCGATCAGATCTATCTTGGATTAGAATTCGATGAGATCACAAGTCCCAAGGGAAACTGGACGCGCCTTCTGGAAAACTTCTATACCCGGATCGACACCTATGACAAAAAGGAGTCGGCTCGCACCGTCTCGATCGCCAAGCTTCTGCTCAAGAACATCCAAACGGACGTTGTCTACAAAACAAAACCTAAAAAAATCCATACATTGCCTCTCATCAAAGAGATCCTCCTTACCAACATTCAAAGCCACGGCGGTCTTCCTCTGGATCAAATTGCAAATAGCGTTCTGGGACAGATGCTCTTAACTGTTTTTCAGAAAGAAAATCTCAAAAACATGCTCAAAGAGCTTCTCAATCCTGCAAACACCTTAAAACAGCTCCTCTCTCCTTTCAAAGGGCTGTTTTCTTGGGATGAATCATCCGATTGAGAAGGGGCGCCAGAAGAAAGGCCACGACGGCAAAAAAGAAACAGATCCAAAAAAAGAGCAGGAAGGCGCGGGAATAGACTGCCAGTGATTCTTCCAGAGTAAACCGTGGAAGGACGGTAGAAAAAGTAGCGAGCTTTCCGCCGAGCGCAAAGGCTGATGCCTGCGCCAAAAACCAAACACCCATCATCAACCCGATATGAGCGTGAGGAGAGAGCGCGGTAATCATGGAGAGGCCGATGGGAGAAAGCAAGACTTCTCCCAAAGCTTGAAAAGCAAAGCAAAAGATCATCCACCAGGGAGAGAGCAAAGCCTCCTTTCCAAAAAAGCGCGTTCCGATTCCCAAAATCAAAAAGCCCAAAGCCATCAAAAGAATGCCGAAAGCAAATTTTATCGGCGTGCTCCAATCCCTTCTTCGATGCTGCAAATAGAGCCATAATTTAGAGAGGAGCGGACAAAATAAGATGATGAAAAAGGGAGAAAAAAAGAGCGTAGCCTCAGCATCTAACGGGATGCCGAGCAACTCTTTTCGCATATTGCGTTTGGCAAAAAGGACCAAAGAGGTCGGCTGCTGGGCATAAAAGGTCCAAAATGCCGTAGAAATGATCGTCAGCAGCAAAGCCGCTCCCATCCGCACTCTCTCTCGTCCCTTCTCTTTGAATACAAGATAGAGAACCATCAGGATAAACAGGATCGAAACGACGCCCACAAAGAGATCCACCTCTGCTGCAAAATGGAGCAGCAGATAGAGAAAAAAGATAACGAGAGTGATGACTGAGAAAAAGAGAATTAAAAAGACTCTCTTTTTGCCCCGGTGGTGATATAAACTAGCAAGCGGAATCCCTCCCGCTCCCTTTAACTGCCCTCTTCCCTTTAAAAAGATCCACATCGCGACAAGCATTGCAAGAACAGCAAGGGAAAAGCCTCCCTGCCAGTTAAACCACAAGATCAACCCTCCCAAAAAGAGCGGAGGAAGCAAACTTCCGATGTTGATCCCCATATAGAAAAGGGTGTATCCCGCATCCCGCCGAGGATCTTCGGGACCTTCGTAAAGCTCGCCCAGGATGCTTGTTACATTCGGTTTAAACAAACCGTTAGCCACAATGTTGACGCTTAAACCCAAATAAAAAAAATGTTGATCGGGGATGACCAAAAGAAGATAGCTGAGGACAAAGAGCCATCCCCCAAAGAGAATAGCCTTCTGAAAGCCCAAAAAGCGGTCGGCTAAATAGCCCCCGACCACTGCCGTCAGGTAAAGCAGAGCGCTATAGGCGCCAAAGAGCAAATAAGCTCGATCATCGGAGAGATTGAGTCCCTCGCTCATATACAAAATGAGAAGGGTCTGGAGCGTGTAAAAGGCGATCCTTTCCGTCAGTTCGGTCGCATAAAGAAGACGAAGGCCCTGAGGCTGTTTATCTTTAAATGAGGCCATGCCCATCTTGCAGCCTTGCGTACAACTCATCTAAAATCACAACAGGCGAGGAAGGATCCTTGAGACAGAGCAGCGATTGGAGCAAAGAGGGCTCCTTGGGTGGAAGAATCATTAACTGGTGCTCCAACCCTGCCTCCTGAAAAGGTTTTCCAACAGGAATCCATCCCAATTTACGATAAAAGAGCTCGACCTTTTTTAGGGAATGGAGAATTTGCAGATGACGCGGGTGTTCCTTAGAACCTAAAGCTTGCATGAAAAGCATCAGCTCCGTCGCCGCTCCTTTGCCGCGCGCTTCCGGAAGCGTCGCAACCCGCTCGATTTTTAAAAAAGGACCCTTCACCCGATAGCGGCCTGCGCAAACATAGAGTCCCTCTTTTGCGGCCAGGAAATGCAGGGACTCCTCATCCCCTTCGCTTTCAATAGCCTCAGGAATCTTTTCCTCTTCAACAAAGATTCGATGGCGAATCCTTCGAGCATATTCCCGATCTGCCGCTTTCTCTGCAATCAGTACTTTAATCATCTTGTTGCATGCGTTAGCTCGACTTTGCAACTTTTTGGGCCCGAAGGCCTCGAGATATTTGCTCTCGGGGGAGTTATTTAAACCAGGAAGGGGTTAAAAACCCCTTCCTGGTTTAAAGAATCTCCCAGTTCGACCGTAGGTCGAACGTCCGAGAGCAAATAGACGAGGCAGGCGGGTCCAAAAAGTTGCAAAGTCGAGCTTAGTTAAATCCTATCAAAGGGAGAGGAAATGTTGCAAATTAAAGAGCATCTGCTACCTTAAAAAAGAGGGATTTATGACTCCTAAAAAGTCGACAATCGAGCTCCGCTCTTTCCACATTTTTACCCTCATTTTAGTCGTCTCCCTCTCTTCTGTAGGAGCAATCACTCTCTCGTCTGCCCTCCCCTTCATTGCCCGTGATCTTTCGATCTCAAAAGAAGAGACTCAGCGCCTGATTTCTCTCTATATGATGGGATTTGCAATCGGGCCTCTCTTTTATGGGCCCCTCTCCAACCGGTGGGGAAGAAAACCTCTCATCCTCTTAAGCATCGCTCTCTTTGCAGGAGGATCTCTGGGCTGCCTTTTTTCTTTTGCCCTCCACTCTTTTCGCATGATGCTCTTCTTTCGTCTCGTCATGGCCCTGGCGGGAGGCGGTTGTTTGAAGATGTGCTGGAATATGGCGGCAGATGTCTTTCCAGGAAAGGCGCTGATCCGGATCTCTTCTTACTATGTTCTCTCCTTTTCCTTGGCCCCTCCCCTCTCTATCGCTATCGGAGGTTTTCTCACTCAATACTTTGGCTGGCCCAGCATCTTTCTCTTTCTAGCTCTCTATAGCGCCCTGCTCTTCTTTTTTTCCTATCGCCTCCCCCGCACGCTGAGAGAAGAGGCAAAAGAGCCGCTGATTCTCAAAGCGATTCTCAAAAAATATCAAGCCACTCTAAAAGACTCCTTCCTCGTCATGGGCTCTCTCATCTTGGGGCTCGTCACTTCCGCGATCTATCTCTTCGGAACCGAAGCCCCCTTCATCAGCGCCGAGAAGATCGGCCTCTCCCCGGACCTCTTTGGCGCCTGGTCATTACTTCCCTATCTCGGCATGTTTTTAGGAGGAATGTCAAGCTCCTCTCTCTCAACGAAATGTAAAACCTCTTCTCTCTTCAAGCTGGGCCTTTTAATCTTCTTTTTAAGCGCTCTTGCGATGGTCTTCTTCTTTTTCCACAAGATCATCACCACGTGGACCCTTTTTCTTCCCGTGGCCGTTCTCTTGTTTGGAAGTTCTTTAGTCTACTGCAGCACTGCCACTTTGGCATTGAGCCGCGCCAAAGACAGATCCTATGCGACCTCGATCATGAACTCATTGAACCTGGGAACCACCTTTGCCTTCATTTTACTTCTAGAACACCTGCCAACTAAGCACCTTCTCGTCTTCCCGCTTCTTTTGTGGGCCATTACGCTGTTAACAGGAGCGGCCGGATTCCCTTTGCACAGAAAAGAACAAGCGAATTAATTTTTTGCAGTTAGCTCGACTTTGCAACTTTTTGGGCCCGAAGGCATCGAGATATTTGCTCTCGGGGGAGTTATTTAAATCGCGTAGGAAGGGGTTAAAAACCCCTTCCTGGTTTAAAGAATCTCCCAGTTTAAAGAATCTCCCAGTTCGACCGTAGGTCGAACGTCCGAGAGCAAATAGACGAGGCAGGCGGGTCCAAAAAGTTGCAAAGTCGAGGTGATGTTCTCTTGCCCAAATCTCACTCTTTCCGTCTTTCGACTAAAACGCGCATGCGCATTCCCTTGAAGGCTGCAATTGATGAGAGGTCAATGGTGATCTCTTTTTCAAGAATGCGCTCTTTTTGCGACCCTTCAAGAAGGTAGTAGAGGAAGATCTTTGTAGCCGCGCACAAACCAAACCAAGCCAGGATGTAAATCCAGGCAAAAATAGCGTACGTCCAGCCAATCCCGCGCATGTCATGGGTTCCGAATCCATAAACGGCAATGACCGTTCCGATAATCTGGGTAAAGAGGGTAGCCAGGAAAAATTTGTGCTCTGGAAAAGGCCTTGCCCAAAGAGCGCCGCGATTGCGGGTGATGAAGATCGTAAGATTACCCCCGCAGTTAATCGCCATAAAAGCCAGCGTGCGGCACTGCTCGGCCGATAGCTGCCAGTAACGGTCCCCAATCCAGTAGAGTCCAAAGGTGGAGATCACCCCGACCAAAGAGAGGCCCACGGCAATGGTAAAGACCTCTTTCATATTCCAAAAGATCGGTTTTGGAGCCACCTCCATGTGGTCATAGGCGATCATCATGAGAGGAATATCATTGAGCAGCGCAATGATGATAATCATGATGGCAGATAAGGGGTGCTCATTAAAGACAAGAAGGGCTGCGAGCAAAAAGAAGAGAAGGCGGTAGGTTTCGCTGATGCGGAACATCGCATAACTCTTCAGGCGGCCAAAGATACGCCGCCCCTCCTCGATGGCATGACAGATCACCATCAGCCCCGGTTCTGTGAGCACAAGAGCGGCTGCAGCGCGGGCCGCATCGGTCGCTCCACTGACTGCAATGCCGACATTGGCCTGTTTTAAAGCAGGGGCATCGTTGACGCCATCCCCCGTCATTCCAACGATATTTTGTTTGTGTTGCAGATCCTTGACAATTTCGAATTTATGTTCGGGAAAGACCTCGGCATAGCCGTCCGCTGCTGCAACCATTTCATTCCGTTCTTCCGGAGTCAGCGCCGGATTGAGAAGATCATCTGCAGTGACGATATTGGTTCCGAGCTGCAACTCGCGTCCCACCTCCTTGGCAATCGCCACATGGTCTCCCGTCACCATCTGCACTTTGACCCCGAGATCTTTGAGCCTCTGGATCGTCTTCACGGTATCCTCCCGAGGAGGATCCAAAAGAGGGATCAGTCCGAGAAAGGTCCAGGAAGCCCCGTTATCTTCCGACTTCGCCACGCCTAGCGTTCGAAATCCTCTCTGAGCGAACTCTTCAATTGTGACAAGCACTTCCTGGGCAGCTGCATTCTGAAGCGTCGTCATACTAAGGATCACCTGAGGAGCTCCTTTGGACACCATAAGACGCGCCCCTCCCTTGCAGATGATGTTTGCCTCCGTGCGCTTCCTTACGGGATCAAAAGGGATAAAGCGCTCGCAATGGTAGTCTTGCAGCATCTCCTTCTTTTTAAAGGCGTCCATGACGGCCTTATCAATGGCATCGCTCTCATCCATTGTAGAGGCAAGACAAGCAGTGAGGAGAAGATCCTCTTGAGAGACCTCCTTGTAGGGGGCAAGCTCTCCAATCGTCAGCTGGTTCTTCGTCAATGTGCCCGTCTTGTCCGAGCAGAGGACATTGACTCCGGCGAGCGCTTCAATTGCCATGAGCTTGGAGACAATCGCCTTCATCTTGCTCATCACCCGGGAGCCCAGCCCCAACGTCACCGACATGACTGCCGGAAGGGCCACGGGAATTCCCGCAACGACCAAAACCAAGAGAAAGACCATCAGTTCAGCCAGAGTCTCATGCATCTTGGGATCCACTTCAATCCGATAAAGAGAGACAATGAGCAGAACGATCACGACGCCCAACGTCGAAATGATCAAAAAGCGCCCCATCGTTTGGATCGCCTCCTGAAGAAGGGAGGCCACCTTAGCCTCTCTGACCAGCTGTGCAGTTCTTCCAAAGAAAGTCTGCATGCCCGTAGTCGTGACGATGGCTGACATCTCTCCTTTCTTGACAATTGTGCCAGAATAGGCCACCTCTCCTGCGATCTTTCCTACCGGAAGCGATTCTCCCGTCAGCGCGGACTGATCCACAGAGAGGTACTCTCCCAAGAGAAGTTTAAGATCGGCCGGGATAATATTTCCAAGCTTGACCGAAACGATATCTCCCGGAACTAAGTCCTTTGCAAGGATCTCCTTCCACTTTCCGTCCCTTAAGACGCGCGACTTCAAGGCCAGCTGGCTCTTTAACGCTTCAATGGCGTTCCCTGCCTGATATTCATGAAAAAAACCCAGCCCGCTATTGATCAGCAAGAGCAGGAGAATCAGAGTAAAATCGGGCCAATCTCTCAACAACCCCGAGAGAATAGCCGCAATTTCGATCATCCAGGGGATCGGCCCCCAAAAATAGGAAAAGAGCGTCTTCCAGATGGATTCCTTCTTATCTTCGATCATATTCGGACCATGCTCTTTGAGGCGCCGCTCGGCCTCATCAGAAGAAAGCCCTTGATCTACAGATACTTGAAATTTCTTAAGCGCCTCTTCGGCAGACATCTGCTTAAATTCCAGTCCCTTTTCTTCAGCCATAACCACCTTTACTCAATTAGACCCAAACCTGGATATAGTTTCTTGATAACCGAAGCTCTCCTTTACTTCAACTCGCTTAAACTCGATTAAAATTTTGATGAGGTGAGGGAGTCAATAGCGATGCGCAGGCGTAGAAGACGATAGAAACGGTCTGGTTGAACTTGGGCGAATGATTGCTGAACTCTCTAATGTGTAATCATTACACATGGAGAAATTCAAACACCTCCTAAAGCGGTGAGAATACCGCTCCAATTGTCCAGCGGCTCGTTGCCACCTGAGTTGCTATATGAGTTATAGTTTAAATGCTTAATAACGTAAGGGTTGCAAAAAAACATCGAAAATTAGTACTGATGCATGGTACTATATAAACATAGGGATAGAAAAATGAACAAAAAACACGAACGAACCCTTGAAGCGATTTTTAAGACACCGGTCCAATCAAATGTTGTATGGAAAGATTGTGAAAAGTTACTTGTATCGTTAGGGGCTGAAACTTCCGAAGGTGAAGGGTCTCGAGTTCGCTTTGTTCTGAATGGGATCAAGGCTAACTTTCATCGCCCTCATCCACGAAAAGAAACCGACAAAGGAGCCTTGGTTTCTTTAAGAAAGTTTTTAGAAAATGCAGGCATAACACCCAAGGAGAAGAAAAAACCATGATGAAATATAAAGGATATATCGGACAGGTTGAGTATGACGATGAAGCCAAGATTTTTCATGGAGAAGTCGTCGGTCTGAAAGATATCATTACCTTCCAAGGAAAAAGCGTCGAAGAGCTAGAACAAGCATTTCATGATTCAATCAATGATTACCTTTCTTGGTGTAAGGAAAGAGGAGAAAAATCAGAAAAAACTTTCTCCGGCACTTTTAATCTTAGAATTCCTCCAGAACTACATGCAAAGCTTGTCCTTCAGGCAAAAACTATGGGTCTAAGTTTAAATACTTATGTGACTGAAAAACTTCGTCTTACTATCAAATAAGACTATTCATAACGACATTGTGGGCTAACTCCCTTTGTCTGAAGATCTCCGGATGCAGGATTCGAACCTGCGACCAATGGATTAACAGTCCACTGCTCTACCGCTGAGCTAATCCGGAATAAAAAGAGGAGTATAGGGAAGGAAGCGATTTTATTCAAATCGACGCGCAATGACAAGCGTCGGATGCTCTTCGAAAGGCTCAAGCTTGAAGTCCAGATCCCGGCACAGCTGGAGCATGAGAGTGTCTTCCTTCAAGATGTAGGCAAAGATCTCTTCGATGCCTTCTTGTTTTCCTGTAAAAAAGAGGGCTTGAAGGAGGCGTCGCGCAAGGTCGCTCTTTTGATAAAGATCATCGACGACCAAGACTAGCTTAGCTCTTTTGGTGCCGCGCAGGCGTTGCAGGCGGACGAAACCTATCACTCTTTTCACGCCTTTTTTATCTTTCATTTCCGCCACTAAAATGATGCGTCGATCAAAGTCTGAATAGCAAAATTTTACAAGGCGCGAATGGTCTGTTCTCTCTTGCTCTGAGAGATACTCCAAATAGGAGTTTCGAACCGTTTTTTCAGAGAGGCTCTTATGAAGCTGCACAAGAAGGGGTTCGTCCTCAGAGCGAATCGGGCGGATGGTGGCCGGAATCCCCTGTTCCAAGATGCAGGGCGTGATGTATTCAGAAGGGTAGGGACGAACCGCGCATGGGGCAAGATGCAGCTTTTCTTCGGGAGTGAACAAAATGATACGGGCATCGATTGCCATGACCCCGTTTTTGAATGCAAGGAGAGGGTTGATATCGCACTCTTTCACCTCAGGATGGCTCACGATGAATTGAGAAAATCTGACGAGGACCTCTTCCAGTTTGGAAAAATCGATTGCCTTTTCCCCGCGTACTCCTTTTAAAATTTGAGAGACTTTGGTCTGAAAAATGAGATTTTTTGCCATTGTGGCATTTAAGGGAGGAAGCGCAAGGGCGTAGTCTTGATAGATTTCGACAAAGCTGCCTCCCGAGCCAAAGAGAATCACAGGACCGAACTGGGGATCCACACTACTTCCCAAAATCAGCTCGCAGCCTCTCTCCGTGACCATCTTCTGAACGGTGACTCCCTCAAACACAGCTCCCCGAACATAGCTCTTCAAAGATCTCTCAATCTCGTCAAATGCTTTTAAGACCTCATGGCCATCTTTAAGATTGAGTTTGACTCCGCCAACTTCGGTTTTGTGGGTTACTGTCGTCGAGGAGATCTTGAGGACAACGGGAAAACCGATTTTTTGAGCAAAAGCTACGGCCTCCTCTTTTGTTGTTGCAAAGCAGGTCTCATTGACAGGGATTCCATACTGTAAAAGCACCTCTTTAGATTCACATTCCGTAAGGATCGTCCTCCCCTCGCGAAGAGTCTCCTCAAAGAGGCGCCCTGCTTGAGGCCGCACCTCTTCTTTGATCTTCTGAGCATCCAGCTCATAGTTCACAAGAGGTGTCTGGTACAAAGAGCGCAAATGGAGGTCTCTACTCCAAATCTCTCCAAAGATCTCACTTCCGGTATCGGGATAGTCGAAGGTAGGAATCCCTTCCTCTTTCAAGAGCGCTGCTCCTTCCTGGATGGCAACGCCCCCCATCCAGCTTGCAATGATGGGCTTTTCCGGCAAGTTGGCGTAAGGAAGGATCTTTTGAGCCGTTTCTGTGGGTTCTGTCATGTCCTGAGGAGAGAGAATCACCAAAATGCCATCGGAATTGGGATCTCGAGAGACCACTTCAATGGCCTTTGCATAACGCTCCGGCGTTGCATCTCCAAGGATATCCACGGGATTGCCGTGGCTCCATGCCTCTGGTAAAAAAGAGGAGAGCATAGCAAGAGTCTCATCACTCAAGACGGCTACTTCGCCTCCAGAAAGAACGACGGCATCGGTTGTGAGAACTCCGGGTCCCCCTGCATTGGTGATAATCGCCAGGCGAGGCCCTTTAGAAATGGGCTGTTTCGACAGAAGAGTCGCCATGTTAAACAACTTTGAGATTCTATCCACTCTCAAGATGCCCATTTGCCGCATCGCCATCTCGAAAACCTCATCTCTGCCTGTCAAGGCTCCCGTATGTGAAATAGCTGCTTTAGCAGCCTCCGCGGTCCTCCCTGCCTTGATCACGATCACAGGCTTTTTCAAAGCGACTTCTCTTGCCGCAGCCAAAAAAGAGCGTGCATTGCCGATATCTTCGACATACATCAAAATCGTTTGCGTGTGGGGATCATCTGCCAAATAATCAATCAGATCGCCCCAATCCACATCGATCATCGAACCGATTGAGACGAAGAGAGAAAAACCAATCTTTTCTCGTAGGCTCCAGTCTAGCACAGCCGTACACATTGCTCCAGATTGACTGATGAATGCGATGTTTCCACTATAAGCCATCGATGCTGCAAAGGTGGCATTGATTCCGTGGATCGTATTCATTACGCCAAGGCAGTTCGGGCCAATGATTCTTAAATTCGTTCCCTTTGCAATCCGAAGAATCTCTTGTTCAAGTTCAAGACCCTTAGGTCCGAGCTCTCGACAACCCGCCGTTACAATGACCGCAGCCTTGACATTCGCCTCGCAGCACTCTTTTACCACATCAGGAACAGAGGAAGCTGGAGTGGCAATGATTGCCAAGTCGACACTTTCGGGCACTGCTCCTATGGAAGGATAGCACTTTTTGCCAAAGACCTCTTTTCTCTTGGGATTGACGGGAAAGATCCTCCCTCCAAACGGAGAGGAGAGAAGGTTGGACATCAATGTAGCCCCTACTGTATCGGGATCGTCCTTTGCCCCAATGACTGCCACCGTTTTAGGCTTAAAGAAAAAGTCTAAAGGATTATTCTCAAAGGAAGAGGCAATCATGGGAGTCCTTATAATTATATGAAAACAATAAACTATATTAAAGTTCAACTACTTTTTTATCTAAAAATTCTTCTGTTCTGTTTAATTCTGTTTATTGCAGCTTTCCTCTTCTTAAAACTTCCTTCCATCGCTCAAGATCCTCACTACCACCGCTTTGCCGACAGCCGCACCCTCTTTCAGATCTCCAATTTTTTCAACACCGCTTCAAACCTTTTCTTTATGATCATCGCTCTTGGCGGTTTTCTGCTTGTGCTCAAAAAGAAGGGGCTTTTTGCGACAATTAAAGAGAAATCGCTTGCGCTCCTCTTTCTGATGGCGCTCTTTCTAACGGGGATGGGATCTGTCTATTACCACTTAAACCCCAATAACTTAACTCTTGTCTTTGATCGTCTGGCAATAAGCCTCGCCTTTACGCTCTTTTTTTCCTTCCTCATCACGGAGCGCATCCTTCCCCTCATGGGGTTCGTCCTCTCTCCCCTTTTTCTGGCTCTGGGAATATTTTCCGTCCTCTACTGGCACCAGACAGAATTACTGGGAAGAGGAGATCTCAAACCTTACATCCTTGTCCAAAGCATTCCTCTTTTGGCCCTTCCTCTCTTCCACTTCCTCTTCCCTTCCCCTGAAAGAAAAGATCGCTTTCTCTTTTACGCCCTTTTGGGCTACATCCTCGCCTTGATCTGCGATCTGAGCGATCGTCCTCTCTTTTTTCTTACTCAAAAAAGCATGAGCGGCCATACCATCAAGCACATCCTAAGCGCTTTCAGCTCGCTCTTTCTCGTTGTCTATCTGGTAAAAAAGAAGAAAAGCGCCGTGCATAGAAGAGGGGATAGAGCGCACTCTTAATTTTTTGAAGACACCGTCTTTTCTCGACTTTGTACTTCCTCGAATGACGTGAAAAAAGAACAAGAAAAATTTGTTTTATTTATTTAAAAAAAGAGGTAATTTAAAGATTAGATGAGAGATACAAAGGTGATCCTATGAAAGTACATGCCCTCTTATTGGCAGTATTCACAACAACCCTCATTGCCGACGGCATCGATCCCAATCTCCCTGTTCAGGAAGCTCGGGTAGAATTGCGTTTTGACGTCGGCCCTTACTATCCCTACTACGGCCCCTATGATCCCTACTATGGCCCCTGCCCGGGCTATGACGGTCCCGGGATCTATATCGGACCCGGCTGCCCGCGTTACTATTACGGCCCCTATTATGATCATCGTCATCGACACAGACGGCATCGCAGGCACCGGTAAGCGCTCTTTTTATACTTCTCCCCTCATCCCCCTCAACAAGAAAAAGAGTTGAATAAATGAATAGTTATCCCTTATGATTTAGGTTTTTGGAGAACTTTCATTGTTAGAATCAGTAAACAGCAGGAGAGACGAAGGCAGAGCCCCAAGGCGCCTCGCATCGGCGGCCTAAAAAGCGGTCCCAAACAAGACAATCTTCCACAAGGCTTTAAACTGCACGACAATGCGGTAGGCGGAGATCTTGCTCAAACCCATTTTATTTCAAAAATCAAATAGGGAACGAATATGTCGCGCCATCCAAGCTATGGAAAAGGGGGAAAAGGGGGAAAGAAACGGAATGTGCTGAAACGATATGAGCGCATTGACGTCCTCCGCACTCTTGGAAAGTGGAAAGATGGAAAGAACAAGAGGGTGACCAACCTTCCCAAAACCCCATCTGTTGTCTCTTAATCGCGTGCAAATCACTGTCTATTCTTCTCAAAGAGATCTTAAGCTTTCGGTCTTTTCCATTCGGAAAATGGTGAAGGCGCTTTTGAACTATTGGGGCGTCTTTCCGGACGAAGTGGTCGTCGGCTTTGTTTCGAAACAAAAAATTACCACTTTGCATGGCCGCTTTTTTAACGATCCCACCCCGACGGATTGCCTCGCCTTTCCGGTCGACTCGTCGCTTCTCGGAGAGGTCGTGCTCTGTCCCCGAGTGGCAAAAGAGTACGCCGACGCCCGGGGGAAAGATCCCTATCAGGAGATTTCTTTGTATCTCATCCACGCGCTGCTCCACCTCCTCGGCTACACGGACCGCCCGAAAAAAGAGCGGGAAAGGATGCGCCGCAAAGAGAAGATGAGCCTGAACTATTTACAAGAAAAAGGTTTGCTGCTTTCTTGATGACCATGTACCACTCCATCGCGATCAACACTCCCCTTCTAGCTCTGCTCTTCCTCTTTTGCTCCCTCTCTTTGTCTGCGCTGACAACCGCTATCCTGAAATTAGGGCGCACACAGGCGCATCTTGCCTTTAAGACCTATCCTCATCTTTTTTTCTTCTCCTATTTTTTAAAGCTCTTTGCGAAAGAGAAGCGATCGGAAGCCCTCTTCTTTTTTCTCTCTTCTACCAAACAGCTTCTCCAACTGCTCTATGCAGCTTTTGCCTTTATCTTTCTTCTCTTCCTTGCGCCGGTCGATGAGCCTCTTTTGGAAGCGGCTTTTTGGGGGCTGATCATCCCGGGAGCGCTGTTGATCATCCTGATCGCTTTTCTTTGCGATCTTGCAATGAGGCTGCTCTCCGCTCTCAGCCCACTCGCGGTCTTTAAGACTCTCTCCCCTGTAGCCTCGCTCTCTCTTTCAGCTCTCTTCTTTCTGACTTTCCCCTTCTATAAGCTCTTCTCGCTTGTGGCTCCCCTCTCTTCTAAAAGGAAAACCCTCTCCTCCTCATTCCAGATGAAGGAGCGACTCCTCGACATGCTCAATGAAGCAGAGACTGCCTTTGATGAAAGCGATAAAAGACTGATGCTCTCGGTTGCTTCCTTTAAGGATCGCATTGCCCGCGAAGTGATGGTTCCCCGCATCGATCTCTTTGCCCTTCCTTCTTCTCTCTCGATCCATGAGGCCGCCCCGAAAGCGCTCGAGCAGGGCTACAGCCGCATTCCTGTCTATCAAGAGAGCATCGACCAAATCGTCGGAGTGCTCCTGTACAAGGACGTCCTCAACGCCTACATCAAAAAAGAGGATCTGGACGTTCCCATCGAAACGCTGATCAAACCCGTCCTCTATACTCCCGAAACCAAGCGGCTCTCTTTGCTCTTGCAGGAGTTTCGAAACAAACAGTCTCACCTGGCCATCGTCGTGGATGAATATGGCGGTACGGAGGGGATTGTGACCATTGAAGATATTCTGGAGGAGCTTGTCGGGGAGATTGCCGACGAATATGATACGGATGAAGAGACCCTCTACTCGCATCTCTCCACGGGAGAGTGGGTCGTCGACGCTAAAATGACCTTGATCGACATCGAAGAGGAGCTAGGGATTAGGATTCCGCAAAGCGCCGAATACGATACTCTGGGAGGCTATATCTTCCATCGGGCGGGGGCGATCCCCACCCCGGGGTGGCGCCTCCATCACGATGATTTTGACCTGGAAGTCATCCTCTCTACAGAGCGCTCTGTCGAAAAGGTTCGCATCATGCCTCATCGAAAAGAGGGGAAAGAGCATTGAAAATTACTGAATCTTTAAGCACAATAAAAGCCTTAACCCTTAAGAGAGTCTTTCATGCGCCGTTCCCTTTGTATCGCTCAGCCTCATTTCTGTTTGGCCGGGGAAGTCTCAACCTGGTCTTTTTCCTACTCTCCCTCTGCGGATCTTCCCAAGGGAGCAAAACTCAAATTTGACCTCCTCTCCAAGGGGCGGCCTATCGACTGGGAGATTCCCGGCGCCGACCCCAAACGCAAGAAAAACCTTATCTGGGGATGCAGCTCCAAGGGGAAGGTCGTCTATCCCACTGAGGTCCTATTAGAAGCAACTTATGCGCCCTCTTTTGAGTTCACTCTCCCCTACCCGATCGCCGCCGGCGATTCCTTTACGATCTTTTTGGGAACAAACGAGAAAAAAAAAGAAGAGATGAAAAAAAACGGCAACCGATCCCAAACGGTCGTACAGCGCAGAAAACCCTTCCATCTTTATATAGATCCCACCGGAAAAGGGGGATATCGAGATCCCGAAGTGTTTACCGTCGACATCCGCGGCAACCTCTTAAAGAACATCCGCATCATCGCTCCCTCTCTTGTCTCTAGGAACAAACGATTTGATGTGATCGTGCGCTTCGAGGACGAATGCGGCAATCTGACCAATCATGCCCCTCCCGAGACATTGATCGAACTGAGTTATGAACACCTGCGCGAAAACTTAAGCTGGAAGCTCTTTGTCCCGGAGACGGGTTTTTTGAGTCTCCCCAACCTCTATTTCAACGAAAGCGGCATCTACAAAATCCAACTCTTCAATCCCACGACGAAAGAGAAGTTTTTTTCCTCGCCGATTTTATGTACGCCGGAGGCGGAAAAGGGGATTTACTGGGGGCTTCTCCATGGAGAATCCGAGCGCTTTGATTCCTATGATAATATCGAATCGTGCCTGCGCCATTTCCGCGATGAAAAGGCCTTGCACTTTTTCGCTTCTTCTCCCTTTGAAGAGAGCGAAGAGACCTCCAACGAGGACTGGAAACTGATTGGAAATCAGATCGCCGAATTCAACGAGGACTTGCGTTTCACGACCTTTCTCGGCTTCCAGTTCTTTGAGGGCGAGCCCTCTTGCGGCTTGCGGCAATTCATCTATTGCAAAGACAGCAAGCCTCTTTTAAGAAAGAAAGATCTCAAGTCGAATTCCCTAAAGAAGATCTACAAGAGCCACACGCCTAAAGACTTCCTCTCTATCCCCTCCTTTACTATGGCCAGGGGGCTTTTTTGCAACTTTCAAGAGTTCGAGCCCGACTTTGAACCGGTTGTAGAGATCTACAACGCCTGGGGATGCAGCGAATGCACAAAAAAAGAGGGAAATCTCTTCCCGATTCACTCAGAGAATAAAAAGGGAGTCTTTGAAGCGGAAGAGGGTTCCGTGCGCCGCGCCTTGGACCACAACAAGCGATTCGGCTTTGTCGCAGGAGGACTGGATGACCGAGGCACTTTCACAGGTTATTATGAGAGCGATCAAGTGCAGTATACTCCTGGGCTAACGGCAATCATTGCCATCGAACAGACTCGCGACGCTCTCTTGCTTGCTCTGCAAAAACGCTCCTGCTACGCCACGACGGGAGAGAGGATGATCCTCGGATTTTTTATCGCCGGCGCACAGATGGGATCTGAACTTAGTACAAGCTCCAAGCCCGGCCTGGCATTCAACCGCCATCTCACCGGGTACATTGCAGGGAGCGCTCCTCTTAAAGAAGTCATCCTCTTCCGCAACGGCAAACCTTTTCAGACCCTCTCTTCAAAAGAGTCCCATCTCGAATTTGCTTTGGATGACTCTGAACACATCTCCTCCTGCGCGCTTTCCTCGCCCGATGACCGCCCCCCCTTTCTCTACTACTACCTCCGCGTGCTCCAAAGCGACGGCCATGCGGCCTGGAGCTCCCCGATTTGGGTCGACCTTGCTGAAGGAGAAGCGCTGTCTTTACCTAAGAAGAAGAAAAAGAACGCTTGAGCTGCGTCATTTCATAACTGAAGTGAAATCCAAAGATGTAGCCGTAGGTGAAGGTGCAAAGATTTCCGACCACAAAGATCGTCTCCGCCATTCCCCGAAGGCAGTTTGCGGCCCCGTGGACGATAAAGCTTAGGTCCACCGTTCCTTCTTCTGCATGCAGGCAATAGTCTACGAGAGCAAAAATCGCCCCCGCCACCATCTCCGCCTTTCCCATTGTCACGCGCAGGGGGCCGGAAAAAGAAGAGACGAAAGGAACATAGCCCAATCCGTTAAAGACCCTCTCGACACGAAAGAGCATGTTCTCGATCTTTTGACGATATCCTAACTCCATTCGAAAACCTCCTTCAAAAAAGGAAAAAAAGTACCAAAAAATGCTTTACCTGTCAAAGCGCGCGCGCGCTTCCCGTACAGAGTCGCGGCTCCCAAAAGCGCTCAGGCGTAAAAACTCCTCTCCAGAGGGGCCAAAGCCGCTTCCGGGAATCGTGACAAGGTGAAACTGCGTAAGAAATTCTTCAAAAAGATCCCACGCTTTCTTTTTTGGAAAGTGGGCCCAGAGATAGGGGGAGTGCTCTCCTCCATAGACTCTTGCGACCACTTTTTGCAACCCTTCTTTCAAAAGGGCGGCATTCTTTAAATAATAGGTCATGTTTTTTTGAGAGGCAGCTCTTCCCAAAGGGGTCAAGGCGGCAAGTCCGCCGGCCTGGGCTAGGCGAGACGCTCCATTAAAGAAGGTTTGAATGAAGCGCCTCCAGTCTGCATGGATCTTTTCTCCTCCGCGGTAAGAGAGCGCTTTGGGAACGACCGTCCATCCCAGACGTACGCCGGTAAAGCCAACGAGCTTTGAAAAGGAGTTCACCTCGATGGCCACTTCCGAGGCTCCTTCGACATCATAAATGGAGCGCGGAAAGCCGGATCTTTGCACAAAGGGGACATAGGCGGCATCAAAAACAATCAAAGAGCGGTTGCGGTGGGCAAAAGAGATGAGCTCTTTCATCTCTTCATAGCTAAGCGCCGCTCCTGTCGGATTATTCGGAGAGCAAAAATAGAGGACGTCGCATCCTTGGGCCCTGGAGAGATCCGGAAAAAAATTATTTTCGGGAAGGCAGGGAAGGAAGCGGACCTCCTGCGCGTCGAAGATGAGGCTTCCATCCAAAAAGACGGGATAGACGGGATCCTGGAGGGCGACTTTAAGACCCCCTCCTAAAAAGGCCTGCAGGCGCCCGATGTCGCTCCCTGCTCCATCCGAAATAAAGATCTCCTCAAAGCTGAAAGAATCTCCGTAGAGAGTGTGCGCAATGGCCTCCCTCAGCTCTTGAAGCCCCTCTTCCGGACCATATCCTCGATATCCTTGGACCGTTGCAAGCTCTAGCGCCTTGCGGGCCATCGCCTCTGCGATTAGCGGCGGCAAGGGAAGTGTCGTATCCCCGATCCCTAAAGAGATGAGCTTTGCATCAGGGTTGCACTTAAGAAAAGCTTGTGTTCTTTTTTCAATCTCGGGAAAAAGATAGCCTCCCTTCAAGCGGGAGAGGGTCGGATTGCGTCTCAACATGATCAAGAAAGCCTTTTTTTTGAAGCAGCTCAGCGGTAAGAAGGGATCCTCCTGCAGCCCCGCGCACCCGGTTGTGGGAGAGGGCGACAAACCGGATATGCAAAAGGGGGCAGGAACGCAGGCGCCCGACACTCACGGCCATTCCCCCGCTTAAATCGCGATCCAGCTTGGGTTGAGGGCGGTCCTTTTCAAGGAAATAGTGAATCACGGGGTTCGGAGCGGAGGGAAGCTTAAGCTGTTGGGGAAGAGGATGGAAAGTCTCCCATGCCTCTTTGACCTGATTAAGAGTGGGTCTCTTTTCAAACTCTGCCGAGACGCAGGCGAGATGGCCGTCTGCAACAGGAACGCGATTGCAATGGGCGCTTAAGAGGATCTCCTTTTCTAAGACAATCCCCTCCTTGCCGACGCTCCCCCAGATTTTTAGCGGCTCTTTCTCGGTCTTCTCCTCCTCTGAAGAGATGTAGGGGATGACGTTTTCTGTGATGTCAAGAGAAGAGAGAGCGGAAAATCCCGCTCCGCTGACAGCTTGCAGGGTCGTGAGAAGGACTCTTTTCAGCTTGAAGGCGCGGTGAAGAGGCTCCAAAGGAATGACAAAGCTCTGGAGCGTGCAATTGGGCTTGGCCACAAGAAACCCCTTCCACCCTTTGGCTCTTTTCTGCAGGGGCAAAAGATCGAGATGGCAGGCATTGACTTCGGGGATCAGAAGCGGAACGAAAGGGTCGAAGCGGTGTTGAGAGGCCATCGAGACCACGGAGAAGCCCTCGCTTGCAAAGCGCACGTCCCACTCAGCTGCCGCCTCGTTACTAAGAGCGGAAAAGAGGAGCTTGGGTCTCTTTTGCATTCCCAAAAGATCCTCAAGCGCAAAGAGCCGAAGCGCGGACGCAAAATAAGGGGCGCTCCCTCTTTCCGAGACGGCCTCGCGGTAGCTCTTGCCGACATTGTTCAAGGAAGCGGCAACGAAGGTCAGCTCAAAAAGAGGATGATCCGAGAGGAGCCGGACCATCTCCATTCCGGCCATCCCGGTCGCACCCAGCACTCCGACGGGGATTCTCTTCATAAAAGATCCATCTGTTGCAAAACGGCTTTCAGCCGCTCTCGATTGTGAGGCAGCAGTTCACAGAGGGGAAGGCGCGGCCCGCCTGCGGCCATCTTGCAGAGAGTCATGGCCTCTTTGATGGGAACGGGATTGACTTCTAAAAAAGCGGCGCGAAAGAGCGGAAAGAGACGGTGATGAAGCTCTTGCGCCTCCTTCCACCTTCCCTCCAAAAGAGCGGCTGTGAAGGCGACCATCTCCCTCGGGATGAGATTGCTCACCACGGAGACGACGCCGCACGCCCCAAGGGCCATGGCGGGAAGCGTTAAGGCGTCATCGCCGCTGAAGACGGCGAGCTTGGGGATCTCACGGATCACCTCGGAAATTTGCAGGAGGTTTCCCGACGCCTCCTTGACCCCCGCCACATGGGGAAGCTCTGCAATGCGCTTGAGCGTCTCTGTCTCGATATTTCTTGCCGTTCTCCCTTCAATGTTGTAGACGACAAGTGGAATGGAGACGGCAGCCGAGACCGCTTCAAAATGGCGAAAGATCCCCTCTTGTGTCGGTTTGTTGTAATAGGGAGTGACAATGAGGGCCAGATCCGCTCCTAAATCTTGTGCTCGCAGGGTGCGTTCGATGGTCTCTGCCGTCGCATTGGTTCCCGTCCCCGCCCAGATGGGGACGCGCCCCTTTGTCACGGCAACTGCCGTAGAAAGGACGCTCTCTCTCTCCTCGCGCGTCAACGTGGCGGACTCTCCTGTTGTGCCCAAAGGGAGAATGCCGCTTACGCCGCTTTCGATTTGAAAGGCAATGTTTCTCCTCAGCCCGTCAAGATCGAGCTTCTCCTCTTTAAAGGGGGTGATCAACGCCGTGACTGTGCCTTTTAGCGCCATGTGAAAAAAGAGTTCTATGAAAAGATATTGAGGAAAGCCGCCTTTTTAAGAAAGCAAAGGTTTTTCAAAAGAAAAAAGAACAGCAACAAGACAGAATTAATGCAAGTGCTCATAAAACTGAGGTAACCACCCCGAAACGGGGCCCCGGTTACCTCGGTTTCATGGGCACTTGCGAATTAATGATGAACTCGGGCCTTAAGGCCCCAAGAATTTTTGCGGTTTCGGGCCGAGTTTCGAACTCGGCCCAACCCGTCTTTTGAAAATACCCGGCCCTTAAGGGCCGGGTTTCCCAACGAGGGAGGAATAAAAAATATTTTAATATTGTACATCAATTGTAATAATGCATAAAATACAAGTAATAAATATAAATAACGTTATTGCGAGGATTTATGAAAATTTTTTTACAAGGAGTCT
>MGME01000030.1:33714-49912 GCA_001796315.1 Chlamydiae bacterium RIFCSPLOWO2_12_FULL_49_12 | reverse complement strand
AGGATTGAATAAACTCGGCAAAGTCGGGATAAAGAACAGAAGAGACGAAACGCCGAAAGAAAGCCCGCTTCAAACAGGCCGCGCGCCTCACTTAACCCTCTTATCCTCAATGATCACAAATCCTGCTCCTCTTCATCCGAAGCCTATTCTTCAATCTTATTCTTTTTACACCCTATTTTTATTACATTCTTATTGAAATATTTCAACAATTTCATATATAATTAAAGTATTAATAAATAATCTATTGTAACACAAGCAAAAATTATGTCACTCGATACGAATTTCGGAGGAGTTGCCGTTCCGGGTACCATTCAGAGTATCTACCCCATTCCGGATAGCATCCCCGCGGCGCAAGAAAACACCGGCATCCGCGATAAATGGGGCGGGAGGTGGAAAATCTGCTACCTTAACAACGACGGCTCGCCGGGCAAGGAGGTTCACGATCTTCAAAGTACAACTATCGATGAGATAACCCAAATTTTTCGAGAGGGGCTTCTCTCAGGTTTGGATGAAACTTTCATCAAGGATATCAACCAGATTGACTTGGAGGGATTTCACAAAGCAAACACTTCCCCCTCAACAAAAGACCAAAACACTCGCCGCTTAAGCCATCCCCAACAAGTTGCAATGGAGAAGATTCAACGGATTGTTTCCGAGTGGGTTACGACTAACAAAGAGAAGTCTGGCGGTGTGAGCTTTGTTGCTAAGCAGCATGACCTAGACTCTCAGACACTTAGCTCAGACGGCAATCCAGGATCCGCTGCTGAGCACGCGGCTAATGATGGGCTAAACGGCTCTCCACAACCTCACCCACCACTAGACGATTCTAATACTACAAACAATATCCCCCCTTCAACACGTCCATCTCTAGTTAATGATTTACGTAACTGGTGTAATACATTACGTAAGCGGTGTAATACATCAACGGAAGACCAAGCAGAACAATTGGCAAGCGTCCTAAACACACCAAATGCTATAACAGAAATAGAAACCGCGTCAAAAGAACTCAATCTGCATTTATCCTGGAATCGCGTCCTCAATGTTCTTAAGATGCTTAAAAAAAGAGGAAAATAGTAAATATCATAATGGAATTATTTAACACGACTTTGCAACTATTGTGCTAGATCTGGAGTGTCAAGAATCTATCTCAAACGGCAGATTCTTGATCAAAAATATAAATTATTCTTCTTCCAAAAAAAAAATTATGTTATTAGTCTTTTCTCCATTTAAAGAGAGAGACTTATGGCCATTGCATCTAAAGAATCTAAAAACCTCCCTGCACGACCGGACAAACGATCGATTGGCTTAATAAAAGCCACGATACATTGTACTTATGCTGACAGATCAGTTTGCGTTGCGAGGAAATCCACCTGTGGAAATCCACCACTAAGACATCGATCTTTTGCAAATGCGTAGTTTCCTTCTCCTAAAGGTGTCTTGAATGTTTCCGTTGTCTTTAAGCGATCTTGGCAACCTGTACGTGATATCCTAATTCTTCTAACCGTTTGGCATGATATTTAGCTAAACGTATTCGCGAAAAGGTTCTGGAGGTCATTAAAGAGGCATACCTGCGCGAGTATCAAAACGTAAAGTGGCGAGGGCTGGGATTCGAGACTACTTTCAATTTTACAATAAAAGGAGATGTCGCCAGGCTTTGGGAACCCGAACGCCGTATGCAGTGCATTTTAAAAACAAGAGACGCTCTCAGAAGAGAGTGCGGAGGCTCCGCCTCCCCCGCACCCCGGGACAAACAATCAGACGACCGCCAGCTGCCTTGCTATCATCTGCTACCCACACCGGAAGAATGCTCGACATTTGGTGGCGGCACTGGAGGGTTTAGGATGAGTCGATTTACATTCCCTTTAAACTCTTTCTTTTCTTCCTTATTCTTGAATTTCACGGGTGAATATGTCGATTTTAGTATATTATAATTAGGAGCGTTGCTATCTACGTGTGAACGTGACAATTCTAGTAACTTACCGCAGAAATTAATATGTTTATCATGTTCCATATCGTCATTTTTGTTATTCTTAACATAATGCTTAATTTTTTCGATATCACTATCTGAATAATCAGACGCATTCAAAGTAAGAGAGGAATCTGTGTTGGCTATGACTCTATCGAGGACTGATCCTTCCTCCGTTCGCTCCTTAAATTTCGAGTATACATATTTTACTGCTAGACAAACGACTAGGGAGAAAATTAATTGTTTCGCTGTCAAAGCAGCTATCAGTACTGCCGCAGGACCGAATCCGAATGTTCCTAATCCTAGCAAGACTAAACCGGCAACTATCGCAATCGGTATTTTATTGTTCCAAAGGAATTTCGCTAAGCCTGATAAAGCCTTATAGAGTCCATACGCCACAGCCACCAGAAGTACTCCAACCACAACAGTTCCGATGCCCAAAACTACAGTTCCGATGCCCAAAAGTTCTCCGGCAACACAAGCCGTGAGAGAAACGATACCGGCTAGTACTCCCCCAACCATTTCAGCGGGTTCTAGTATCATTCTTTGATATATATTCGTATCCTTACTTTTTATTATTTTATAATGTTTTCCCAAATTACTTTTAGTAGACTCCGCTACAATTTTACCAGCCTCATATGCCCAACGATAAGCGAGACCTGTAGCGATATTCTTTACTTTTTCTTTGTTCGATACGCTCTGCGTTAAGGAAGCCTGGTTTTCAGCAGAGTGCTCATCAGCGGGTCTTGGATTCTGATTATTGTTTTCCACAATATCACCGACACTGCTTAAACTTGACATATTATTTCCTCCTAATTAGGTTAGTTATAGCTTTTATTTCTTTGTAACACTGTTTTGTGTTATTTAGATAAAATTATATAATTTTAGAATATTTAATTCAATTATAATAATAATTTTAATTTGATCTTTTAAAAAGAGCTCCTCGTAAGCTCTCTCGTCTATACTCAAGGACGTCGGCTATGGATCAATCCAACTTATTGACATTCAATCGATTGCGTTTGTTTTCATTATTCTCTTCAATTAAACACTCTTCAATTAAAAATTGATAATAATCATTTGGTTATGTATAATTTTGTTTATACTAAAGAGGATGATATTAATAAGGAATTAATAATATGAACGCGCAAGATATGAGATCTAAACTGGCAACCCTGGAAAGCAAGTGCGACGTGCTGGAGACGGAACTGGACTACTTGAACCGGCTTCTCATGCGCTGCGGCTTTGCTGACGGGCTGATCAGCTTTAAGGCCACAGTCGAAGCTCTTCTATGCGAAGAGAGGGAGGAGACGGAAGAATAGGCCCTTAGCCATCCCGTCATCATCTATTCCGTGAGGGCGTGCTTTAGGCACGCCTTTTTTATTGTTCCTTAACAGCTTGATATGGTACGGTTTATCTGTCCATTTTTCTAAACGAGGAGGGCTCGATGGCCCGGTTGATTTTTGAAGGAACACAAGAGGAAAGAGTGCTTGATGACGGCTCTTTGATTGCGCCCGTTTGCGAGGAGGCGGGGGTTCCCTTTGCCTGCACGGAAGGGGTGTGCGGCACCTGCGTGGTTGAGGTGACTGAAGGGATGGAGAATCTGACGGAATTCACTCAAGAAGAGGAGGACTTCCTGGGAGACATAGGATGCGAGCGCCTGGCATGCCAGTGCCGCATCAAAGGAGGCTCCGCTACCCTCAAATTCTAGCCGGCGTTTTTTGGACATCCATCTTATTTACCTTAAACAGGCGGGCAAGATGCGCTGCGCGGCCAGATCGATTCTTGCGAGAAATATCCGTCTTGGATACGAAGGATTCGTAAGCTCGAATCCATAGGGCGATGCCGCAACAAGCGGATGCTCGGGATAATCAAACGGTTTCACCGGGAAAGAAGAGGGATCGCCTCCTGAGGATTGCATTTAAATCGGCCTCTCGAGTATATCGACGGCTGAAATAAGAGATGACGGCATCCCTGAAAGGCGAACTGTTTTTTAAAGAGGTGGCATGGCGCTTAAAAGTGAACGGTTGAAGAAGCTGGAAAACGAACTGAAAGACCTGCAGCAGTGGCTGAAACTGGGCCTTGTTCCCAAGAAAGACATTGTCAAGCACAAAGAAGAGATGGAGACGCTCTCAAAGAAGATCGGCGAGGAGAGGCAGAGGCTTCGCGACTTAAAGGAGAGCGGCGAAACGGAGGAGTATACTCCGCCCAAGCGCGCGGGAAGAGCGGCATATCCCGAACCGCAGACCTTGCCGGAAATTGAGGTAAATGAAGAGCCGGTCACGGAGGCGGGAGTCGAGATGGAGACGGAGACTTTCATTGCCGAAACGGCCACCGGAGAAGAGCCGGAGGAAGAGGAGGGGGCCGAGGAGGAGGAGGAAGAGGAGGATCCCTTCTCGGATCAGAGCCGCTGGAAGCGCGGCGTCATCAAAGATCCCGAATCGGACGAGTGGTAGAGCTCTCTTGCTACTTTCACATCCCGCTCTGCAAGCGGAAATGTCCCTACTGTCATTTCTACACGGTTTTAGATCGCTTGCCCTTTTGCGATCTTTTGATGGAGGGGCTTTTTCTGGAATGGGAAAGGGTCGCTTCTTTTGTCTTAAAAAAGCGCCTCGTTTCCCTCTACTTCGGGGGCGGCACTCCCTATCTTTTGGGGGCAGAGAGGCTGGGCTCCCTTCTCAAGCGGATCCCCCGGGGCCCCGGATGTGAAATCACCCTGGAGGCTAACCCGGAGGAGGTCACAAAAGAGGGAGTAGAGGCCTTTGTCCGCTCAGGGATCAACCGCATGAGCCTGGGCGTGCAGAGCTTTGACGACGCTCTCTTGCGTGAACTGGGCCGCCGCCATACGGCCAAACGGGCAAAAGAGGCGATCGCCGCCGCCAGAGAGGGAGGAATAGAAAACCTCTCGATCGATTTAATGTACGACATTCCCAAACAGACCATGCAAAGCTGGGAAGAGAGCCTAAATATGCTGAAAGATCTTCCTTTTACCCATCTCTCCCTCTACAATCTCACCTTCGAGCCCAAGACAGGGTTTTACAAGAGGCGCCGCGAACTTTCTCCCTCCCTTCCCGATTCAGAGGCGAGCAAGGAGATGCTCGAAAGGGCGGTCGAAGCCCTCGAGTCCTATGGCTTGAAGCGCTATGAAATCTCCGCTTTTGCAAAAGCAGGAGCCAAGTCTAAGCACAACACAGGCTACTGGACCGCACGCCCCTTCCTCGGGCTCGGGCCTTCTGCGTTCAGCTACGTCGATGGGCGGCGATTTCAAAACGTTTCAAACTTGAGGCGCTATGTCGAGGCGCTTAGGGAAGGAAGATCGGCCTGCGCCTTTGAGGAGAGGCTCCCCCATCCCAGAGATGCGCATGAGCTCCTCGCTCTGCACCTTCGCATCATCGAAGGGGTGGATCTTGAGGCCTTTCAGCGCCGGCTTGGAAGACTTCATAAAGAGACGCTCTCTTTACTGCACACCTTCATACAAGAAGGCTATCTGAGAAAAAAGAGGGAGAGGCTTTGCCTCACGGAGCGCGGGCTTCTCTTTTACGATGATCTCGCCTCTGAACTTGTGGGCCTTTCTCTTTAGAGAGAAAAAAATGAGCGCGCCGGATCATAGAAAATAAACCGGAAACTCCTGCTAAAGGCAATCGATGCGCCTTTTGAGCCTTCTGATCCCGTTCTTGCCCAAAAGAAAGATAAAGCTCCACAAAACAAGGGGGCAGATCCAAAAGGGAAGGTAGGGCGTCGGTCCAAGAGCGGCGCTGCGCATCCCCTCCATGATGTAGACCATGGGATTGAGCAGGAGGAGATAGCCGATGAGATGGTCCAGGGCAAAGACGTCTTTCCACGAGTAGAAGTAGGCTCCAAACATAAAGATGGGGTTGATATAGCGGAGGAAAATGGTGCTCAGATCTCCCAGCCCCTTGATGACTCCAGAGAGCCAGAGGGCAAAAAATCCGTAAAAGAGATTGGATGAGAGGTAGATGAGAAGAAGACGCCAGTAAGAAACGGCTGTGAGATCAAAGCGGGTAAAGAGGAGAATCTTGCCGAAGATAAAGAGGGGGAAGGAAAATAGGGCCGAATGCAGGGCCCAATAGACCGCCATGTAACAAAAAAGTGCAGTTGAGGAGAGAGGAAGGATGACAAGGAAGCAGATGGTCTTGTCCCCTTCAATATCGCCAATGAATTTGCTCACTTTGTTGATCACTTGAAAGAGCCCGAAGCTGGAAATCGCTCCAATCATCAAAAAGGGGCCGTACTTTTGAGAGAGTCCCTGTTTCCCCATGAAATAACTGAAAACCACGACATTTGTAAAAAAGAGGAGGCCGGTATTGAACAGGGTCGAGGCATACTCTTTGCTTAAGACGGAAAGATCCCGTTTCAAGAGCTGCAACAAGAGGGCGCTTAAAGTTTTCATTCTTCAAATGGGGATGTGGAGGTTCCTGAGTTAAAGATCTCCGCTTCGGGATCGTCGACAAATTTAAGAAAGACCTCTTCCAGGTTGCTTTTCCGATGCCTTGTTTTGAGGTTGTCGGGAGTGTCGATGGTTCGGATCGTCCCTTCATGAATCAGGCAAATGCGATCGGAGAGCAGTTCCGCTTCATCGAGATAGTGGGTAGTCAGGAGTACCGAGATGCGGATCTTTTTCAATTCGGAAAGGATATTCCATGTCTCACGCCGGATGTGAGGATCCAGGCCAACAGTCGGTTCGTCTAAAATGAGAAGGGCCGGTTCATGCATCAAAGATCTAGCAATTAAAAACCGCTGACGCTGCCCTCCGGAGAGGTGCTGAGCCTCGGAGGCCGCTGAGCTCTTGAGGTCAAACCGCTCGATGAGCTGCTCTTTCCTCTCTTCGGCTTTCTCTTTGGAGAGTCCATAGTACCGGCCTGCAAAGAGCAAGTTTGCTTGCATGGTAAGTGTGCGATCGATATTGGGATGCTGAGGGCAAAAGCCGATCTGCCTTCGGTAATTGAAAAGGCAGGAGTAGACGGATCGACCTTCCCACAAGATGTCGCCGGTTGTTGGCGGATGCAGGGTGGCGATGATGGAGGAGAGGGTTGTTTTTCCCGCCCCATTGACGCCTAAAAGTCCCACGACTTCTCCGCGATGGATATCGAATGTCGCACCCTTAAGCGCCTCTTTCAACGGAGTTTTGTTCTTGTAATAGGTCTTTCCAATATTGCAAATGGAAAGAAAAGGGTGATTCATTTTCGACGACATATCACATGATTAATAGGTTCCGTGCAGCGAGCCATGCTCTCTACATAAAATAATCAAAAGAGGGATAAAGGGCCATTGGATTTCCTGTCCTTTTGGAAACGGCGTTTGACATCGCCTCTCTTTTTTCCTATTCTGTAGTTTTCATCCGCATGCAAAGGCTTTAATGACAGAGATCAAAGCGACTTGCGCAGGCGGGATTTGGACCCGTTGCGACTATGAAAAAAAAGCGTTTCTTCACACGGCCGCTCCGGATCTTCGGAAGCAAGGAAAGGAGCGCTTTTCTCCAATGGACCTTTTGGCGGAGGAAAGATGAAATTTCAGACTGCTAGAGCCTTAGGAAGACACTTGAAAGAGGCTTATCCCGACCATCTCTCGCCCGTCTACCTGGTGATCTGCAAAGAAGAATTCGACCGCAAAAAGCTCTTAAAAGGCATTCTTGCCACCCTCAAAAAGAGAGAGGGGGAGCTTAGCGTCTTTTCCGCATCAGGAGAAGAGGGAGGTCTTGCATCCGTAAAGAAGGAGCTCTACTCCCCCTCGCTCTTTGGAGAGAAGCGAGCGATTCTCTTTGATGAGGTGAAAGAGGAGGGGGCGAAAGCCCTGGCCGCCTACCTTAAGCGCCCCTCACCCGACCTCTATCTGCTCTTGGGCTCTTCTCTTCCCAAACTCCTGGAGGCGCTCTATCCCTTAGGCAAAAGGGAGATCGTCGCTTTGGACCTCTCAAAAGAAAAGCCGTGGGAGCGAAGGGAGCGCAAGGAGCAATGGCTCAAAGCCTTTGCACAAGCTAGAGAGCGCGAGCTCTCTTTTTCACTCATCTCCTTTCTATTTAAAGAGTTCGGAGAAGATCTCTCCCTGCTCGAGCAGGAAGTCTCCAAGCTCATCGCCTTTGCCAAAGACAAACGCCTGATCGGCGAAGAGGAGGCGCGCGCCGTCTGCTCCAAGGGCAGACCGGAGTCTCTCTGGAAGGTTGCCGAAGGACTTGTCTGGGAGAGGAGCCCTTCCGCTTTGGGAGCCGTTTCGGAAAGCGGCGATCTCTTCGTGCTCATTGCACAGACGCGCTCCGAGCTGCAGCTGGGATTGGATCTATGTGAAAGACTCAAAGCCAAAGAGGATCCCCGAGCCGCTCTCTCTTCTCTCTTCTCTAAAAAAAGGGAAAAGATCATGCGGCTCCTCCCAACCCTTTCCGAGCGCGACTTCCGAAAGGGGCTGCTCGCCCTCTTTGAGTGCGAGCTTTTCGCAAAGAACAGCTCGCTCCCCGAAGGCTTTCTCTGGAACCGTTTCTGTTTAACCCAACTATCCTGCGATGCTCTACCTGCTTCCCAATCTGCTCCATCCTGAGAGCTCAGCGCGCCTTTTGCTGCCCGGCGCCTGTTTTGAGATCGTCCCCTCGCTCTCCGGCCTTATTTGCGAAAGCGAAAAGGAGGGGCGGCGCTTTTTGAAGCTCTTTTCCTTTCCTCCCGGGCGCACCTTTCGCGATCTCCCTTTGCGGGTCCTGAGCGAGCACACCGCACCGGCGGAGCTAGAAGAGCTCCTCGCCCTGATTCGGGCAGGGGCGTGGGGGCTCATTTCCGATTGCGGCATGCCCATTTTGGCGGATCCCGGCAGCTCTCTTGTCGCGAAAGCTCAAAAAGAAGGGATTGCCGTTCAGGCTCTTAGCGGCCCCTCCAGCATCCTGCTCGCTCTTCTCCTCTCAGGGCTTCCCGCACAGGCCTTCTCATTTTGCGGCTATCTCTCCAGAGAGCCGAAGCGGCAAAGAGACGAGATCAGAGCTTTGGAGGCGCGCTCGCAAAGAGAGGGAGCGACCCAGCTCTTAATTGAAGCTCCCTACCGAAACGACAAGCTCATGCAAGCGCTCCTGAGCACCTTAAAGCCCGCGACCCTTCTCTCTATCGCCTCCTTCCTAACCTCGCCCTCCGAACGAGTCAAGACCCTTCCCATAAGCGTATGGAAGAGCGCTCCTCTTCCCTCTCTTAACCAAGCGCCTACCCTCTTTCTCCTCTTCAGCGAGCCTGCGCGCTTAAAAAAATGACTTGACAGACTCGCTCAAAAAGGACTATCGTCATAGCAGGCGCGGGAGGCAAAAGATGGCGTTCTTTAGACGAAAAAAAGCGAAAGCGACGGCTCGCAAGGAAGAGCGAGAGGCTCCGGAAGAAAAAAAGGCGGACAGCGGCCAGAAGATTCTCACGGCGGAAGGGTGGAAGCGCCTCATGATGCGAGGCGAGCGCAAGGCAAAACAGTGACATCCGTCAGGATATCAGTGAGAAAAATAAGGATGCTGGACCACGTCATCAATGGAGAGGCGTTTTTCAGGATTGGGCTCGAGCATCCCTGTCAACAGATCTTTTAAGGGCGCTTCGTTTATCTTCCCGAGCTTGGGAGGGGTCGTGGCAAGCCCCACACAATATAAATAGGAGATGGGATCGGGAAGAAGATCTTCTTGCAGATGGGGATACTTTCCGCCTGTCTTTAGATTATAATAGAGCACCCCTAAAGACCAGACGTCCGCTTTTGCATCATAGGGTTCGTTTCGTATGACTTCGGGAGCCATGTAATAGGGGGTTCCCTTCATGCCCTTCCTGATTTTTTCTTCCGGGCAAGAGACCGCATAGCCGAAGTCTGCGATTTTGGGACGATTGGAGTCATCCCTTAAGATATTCTCATTCTTGATGTCTCGATGGACAATTCCCCGTCCATGCAAACAAGAGAGCGTCACGGCAAGCTCTCTCATCTCCCTTTTTCCGGCCTCGTTTTCATTTTCTTCTGCAATCGAGACGGGGGATAAGGAACGGAAAGAGTTAGGAGCAAACTCCAGGATAGGATATCCTTGAGGCGTTACTCCAAGGATATGGATAACTCCTTGAATGTCATTGATCGCGGCAAGCATCTTTGACTCATTGATCGCGGCAAGCATCTTTGACTCATTTGCCTCATTGATCGCGGCAAGCATCTTTGCCTCATTCACTGCCGTTTTACTATTCTCTTGTATTAAGGGTTTACTATTCTTTTGTATTAAGGGACATTTTTTAACACAGAACTCCCCATTGGGATCTTTCATCAAATAGACAGTAGCCTGCGCTCCCTGACCGATCTGTTCAATGACCTTAAATTCTCTTCCTTCGGAAAGCCCCTTGGCTATCATGCGGGTTTTTTCGTGGATAAAAGAGGGGTTGATCTTCATAAACTCATTCAAAAAATCCAGGGCGATTTTCCTGCCGGGAAGGAAGTCTGCAATCTGTTTCAATTCCCAGTGCGCCATCTGAATAGAACGGGGAAGATGGATTTGTAGGCCAAGTTCGTCAATGAGCAAAGAGTCGCCGTTCGACTCTTCTTTTCCCCTGTGAAGATCGAGCCCCCACGCATCCATTTTCCGTCTAAATTCGGCCTCTTTTTTTATCTGCTTAAAGAGTTTGAAGGTCCTCTTAAAGAGCTCCGTTTTCAGACCCTCGATGCGCAGGATCCGATCCCGGATCTTCGTAAGGCTTCCCTTTTTAAAAGCTCTTTGAGCCGCTGCCCGAAGAGAAAAGAGCGGCAAGGTCTCCCTGGAGACGGTAAAGGCGTCTTCGACGGTAAAGACGTCTTCGACGCGAAAGGCGCCTTCATTTATTCCTTTATTTATTCCTTCACTTATTGATTTAAACGTCATAATTTTAGGTATAAAGTTGGTTATCTCAAAATAGTCATATTATATTTTTAATTATAAAATATATTATATCAAAATAATTATATTTAATTCAACAAAATAAATTGATTAATAAAAAAATATGTTTATACCTTCTGCGCCGGACAACATGTTCTCCCCCGCAGAAGAACCTCTTCCGATCGCGAGTGTTGATGGATTTGCTTCGAATCTGATAAACTCGGTTTGCAACTTTTTGAACCCGGGCGCAACACATGCTAGAGATTGACTTGAGGGGCAAACGAGCATTTATTGCCGGAATTGGAGACGATCAGGGCTACGGCTGGGCCCTTGCAAAGGCCCTTGCGGAAGCCGGAGCGACCCTTCTCATCGGCACATGGACCCCCATTGTGAACATCTTTGAAACCTCCTGGCAGAGAGGAAAATTTGACGCTTCCCGCGTTCTAAAAAGCGGAAAGCTCATGGAGTATGCAAAACTCTACTCTCTGGACGCCGCATTCGATTCGCCCGA
This sequence comes from Chlamydiae bacterium RIFCSPLOWO2_12_FULL_49_12, assembly GCA_001796315.1. Classification (GTDB taxonomy): domain Bacteria; phylum Chlamydiota; class Chlamydiia; order Chlamydiales; family Rhabdochlamydiaceae; genus 2-02-FULL-49-12. The sequence continues at coordinate 38,590 of MGME01000030.1, read as the reverse complement.
AGACGTGCCGGAGGAGATCAAAGAGAATAAAAGATATCAGGGCTCTCTTGGATACACCGTCTCCGAGGTGGCGGAAGCCGTCCGCAAAGAGTTCGGAAAGATCGATCTTCTCGTCCACAGCCTCGCCAACGGCCCCGAGGTTAAAAAGCCTCTTCTTGAAACCTCCAGGAAAGGCTACCTGGCAGCGGTGAGCTCTTCCGCCTACTCATTTGTGAGTCTGCTTGCCCATTTTGGGCCTCACATGCCCGCGCTCGGAGCGTCGCTCTCCTTGAGCTACATCGCCTCCGAGCGCGCAATTCCCGGGTATGGCGGGGGAATGAGCTCCGCCAAGGCCGCACTGGAGAGCGATACGCGCACCCTTGCTTTCGAGGCGGGCCGCAAATGGGGCGTCCGCGTGAATACGATCTCCGCGGGGCCTCTTCCTTCACGGGCCGCCAAAGCGATCGGCTTCATCGAAAAGATGATCGCCTATTCTCAGGCAAACTCCCCTCTGCCTTTTGCCATGAATGGGGAAGAGGTGGGCCATGCGGGGGCCTTCCTCCTCTCGCCGCTAGCCAGCGCCATTACCGGCGCGACCCTCTATGTCGACAAGGGCTTGCACGCCATGGGATTAGCCGTTGACAGCCCCGCCTTAAAGTAATCATTTCGCTTCGAATTGCTTATTAATAATAATATGAAGTATAATATTTGTTTAAAACAAGGATAATATGTCATTAAATATAGCAGCCTTTCGCAACAGATCTCGCTTCGCCCTCTCCTCTCCGCCTGCCGCCTCTTCTCCCTTCAATCTGCTTCCCATGGAAGTGATCGACTACATCTTTCAGGGGACGGAAAAATTGACTCCTTTGACTTGGGTTAATCGGAGCTTCTCTTTTCTTGCAAATGATCTTGCCAGGAGGCTTCTCATCCCTTTTTTAAAGGAGGGTCAACAAGAGGGGCTTGCGACGCTTTTGGATGAAGCGTGCGTCCGCTTTTTTATCGCAAAACCCGAACACGCGGCTCTTTTGCAAACCGCTGAAAGCGCTACCTTTCCCGAACATGCGCCCCATGTCGCAAGGATTGCCGAACTTCTCGTGGACTTCCTCTTTGAGCAACGAGAGCTTGTCACGGGAAACAAGCCCCCCTCTTTCAGATACTCTCCGGAAAACGTCGCAGCCGCGCTCACTGAGATCGGTTCAGTGCAATGGAGCGACAAGGAGTGCCGCGAGGCGCTTTTGGATTATATTCCAAGACGCTTCTATGAACAGTGCGAACTGGGTCTTTTTGCCCAAAGCGAGATCGCACATCTGAACGATCTCGCTATGCAGGAGTTGATCTCCGCAGCGCTCCCCTTGTCGATTGACTCCGGCGATCACTTCTTCTTTATCAACCTTCTTCACTTTCTTCGATCAAAGGAGCAGGCGAGCTCCTTTTTGTCTCACATGCTCACCATCGCCGCGAGCCGGGGAAATGCCGACATCGTCTACAAGGGCTTGTTGTACGCCCTGCCGCACGAGCTCTCCGTTGAAGATCTTACGGTTGTCATCGGCAATGCCAACCGATCAAACAACCCCGCCTGTTTGTCGTGCGCTCTGGATTTCGCTCCGGATCACGACCTTGTGTTTGACAAGGCAGCCGAATTCCTCTGCGGCGATTTACAACAAAAAGATGAAAAGATGGCGTCCGCGATTCTCAATCACCCCTTCTGCGCAAGAATCCCCCGTCATTTTATCCTCAATACCGCGCACGCGTTTTCTCTCAACGTCTCTACGATTCTGAAGTTCTTGGACAAGCGCTTTCCCTCTTCGGCTGCAGCTCAAAGCCTTTGAAGCGCTTCCTTTAAAGCAGGGATGATCCCGCACTCCGATGCGCTGGGCGCAAGGATATCGGCGCGGGCCTTTACCTCTTCCGGAGCCGTCTGCATGACAATCTTTATATCTGCCTTCTCAAGCATGGGCAGATCATTGAAATCATCCCCTGCCGCAATGAGAGGCGCTGTTGAATGAAAGGCTGCGCGGGCTCGATCCAAGGCAGTTCCCTTGCTTGCTTTGCGGTCAGTGATAAGAAGAAGATAAAACCGCTCGCACAAAGGGTCTCTGATCATGGAGACGGTGAGCTCCCGAAGGTGCAGGAGCGCTTCAAAAAGAGGAGTCATGGCCTCTTTGCTTCCAAAGCATTTGATCAAGGGAAAAGAGTCGCCTTCTGCAAAGGAAAACTCCTCTCTCTTCTGCCAGGGAGCTGGAGAAAAGCTCTTCAAGAGGTCCAGGTACCACGCGATCTCTTCCGGGAAGCGGCGCGGCCGATAGTAACAAAAGTCCCCTTTTTCAAAGCCTGCGTAGATTAAATAATCATAAGCGATGTTGCGGTACGCCTTCTCCAAAAAGGGAATGATCTTTGGGCTAAGATAGGCCCGGCTAAGAAGACGATGAGCGGGCATCTCAATGATATCGGCTCCGTTTTGAACGGCAAAAAGATAGGGAAAAGAGAGAGGGCTTAGAGACTGAAGGGTCCAGGAATAGACCCTCCCCGTGATAAAGAAGATACGCCACCCCTCCCGGGCCAGCCCTTTTAAAAACTGCGACACTTCCCAAGGAATCTCCCGGACATGGGCCGTCGTCGTTCCGTCAATATCAAGAGCAATCCATCCCTTCTCGAGCATAGAACAAAGAGTAGCAAACCTTGACAAAATTGCACAGCGTGCGATACTTGTTTTGAACAAGCCGGCCCCTAAGAGCCGGGTTTCCCAACGGGGGAGGGATGAAAAAAGCAGCTGTTTTTCTTTTTCTTTTTTGCTCTTGGATCTTTGTCTCCCTTCAGGCTCAAACAGCGCCCCCTTCCCAAGAAGCCGAAGCAGTGCAAACCGACGCTTTCTCTCCACAGGAGATGAAAGACGCGCGCCCTGAACCTCCCTCTTATGAGGCTGCCTTTTTCAAGATGATTCTCGCGCTTCTTCTTTTGCTTTTCGTCGTCTTTTTTGTGATCTGGGGAATCCGGCGCCTGGGGCGCGCGCGCATGGGTTTTTTGAAAGAGGTCAAACACATCCGCATTGTCGAAAGACGTCCTTTAAGTCCCAAGACCTCTCTTTATCTCATTGAAACGGGAAAGAGGCGGGTGCTGGTCGCGGAGTCGCAACTTGAGATCAAAGCTCTCACAACTGAAGAGCTTAAAGAATCTTCACAAGAAACCTGAACCCGATCAGAGGCAGGACCACAAAGAGCAGAAGATTGAGAAGAAAGAGCAGATAGCCGATCAGAGTCATCACTCCATCGTCTTCTAAGAGTCCCAAAGCTAAAAAGGCAATGCCAAGAGCCGGAGTAAAATTGGTGCCCGGCGGCAAAGGCAGAGCCAGAAAGAGGCCTGTGAGGGCCATGCACACTCCGCTGAAGGCTCGAAAAAGGGGATGGTCGTGCAAAAACTGAAAGCGTGGCCGCACACATCTTTCGACCCTTTCAAGCAGCGCTGCGGAGCGCAAAAGAAGCCGGGCTAATTTCTTGCCTGAAAACCTCTTTTTTTTCACAAAGGGAGGAGCCCACATGCCCCGCTTCCGGATAATCTGAACTCCGTTTGTAAAGATCACGAGGCCGAAAATCAAAGAAAGACCGGGAAGGGCGACCCAGAGAATGAAGGGAAGAGAGAGCAGAAGCGCGACAAAGGCCCCTCCTTTGGGCCCCAAGCGCCGGAAGAGCTCGGGAAGGGTAACCTCTCTTTGACAATACTCCTCAGCAAGCAGGCGGCATTCTTTGGAGAGCGTTAACATTGAGAAGCCCTTAAAAAAAAATCGAGCAAGTAAAAGACTTGCTCGATACTTATGAGAAAAGTTTAAAAGATCGCTTTAACTCAAACAGCCGCTTTCTTTTTCTTGCGACGCACAGTCGTCTTCTTGGCTTTCGTTTTGCGAACTTTTCTCTTAGCTGCCTTTCTAACACTTTTTTTTGCAGCTTTTCTTCTTTTTGCCATAATCATGCACTCCTTGTTGATTGCAGATTTTAGTCTTTCACTCAAGTAGTGAAACAACCTAACTACTGCCTTCATTTTTCACTATACAACATTTCTAATTTTTGTATAAACTTTTTTTTATAATTAACTCATGGTTGAACAACGCATTCCAACTTATTTCATTTGAGAATGCATTGTGAAGCCTTTTTTTTAGGCCGTCGAAAAACGTGAGAAGCCTACGGTCAGCCATGTCAAACATCCCCTATTTGGAACCGTCCGCCGCCAAAGGGGCAGGACGGCGCATGTAAGCTCTCTTTGGAGCTTTGAGGAATGCGATCCCCTGCTTGGCCCGGAATTTCTCCGTTAAGGGATTTCGATTGAGTGTCCTTAAACGCAATTTTCTTTTGAGTAACATTTTTATTCCCTCCTCTTTATGTCCATCCTCTCAGGCACTTTTTTTCCCGGCGAAGTTCTTCTTTTAGAAGGCCTCCTGGAGAGAGCGCTAGCCTCAAGCTGCCTTTCGGGGCTGGAAACTCTCATCCTACACAATCGGGATAAATGGTAAAACATTTTTTTAAAAAAAGGGAAAAGCGGCGGCTTGACTCAAGGAAACCCAAACGGATATAGTTGCTTTCATTGCATGACCTTCACAAGGAGATTCCTATGCGTTGGCTCTCTTTTTTCTTGGCTGCCCTGTTCCCCTTCGGCGGCACGCTCTCTTTAGCAGCAACCGGCGGCGCTTTGAATCCTTCTATAGAAACCCCTGTTCTGACGCTCTATTATGCACCCTGGTGCTACTACTCTCATAAGGTTCTGAATTACCTGGACCGCATTCATAAGAGAGTTCCCCTTAAGGACATTCAAAACCCCCTCTACAAAGAAGAGCTTATCCGCTTGGGAGGCAAACGGCAGATTCCCTGCCTGATCATCAACCAAGAGGCGCTTTATGAATCCAATGAGA
>MGME01000030.1:0-33695 GCA_001796315.1 Chlamydiae bacterium RIFCSPLOWO2_12_FULL_49_12 | reverse complement strand
ATGGGACGAGATGCGATCGTCGAACCCCGAGGTTTTGGCGCAGCCGAAATTCCAATTTTTGAAGTGCGTTCGGTATAACTCGGGTTAATCATCTTGGAAAAAAAAGAACCTTCCTGCCGGATCATTCAAAAAGCACCGTCTTCGGTCTTTTGAATGGAAGCAGGAAGGTGAGAAGCCGATTCTATCTCAAGCACTTAGCAATAGCAGGCTGTGAATGACACACGACCTCTATCCTTACCTCTTTTAGAGGGCCTGGTACCTTGAGAAGCTTAAGACAGGCGATGGACAGGGCCATCGCTATCAGAAAGCTATCGGCCTCTTTTAACTTTAATTTAACATGATTGCTTTAATTTTTAAAATAAATAATTTTAATTATATTTAAATTTATCTATTTTAATAATTTAAGAAAAAAGGTATCCTTGTTTTCATGAATTTTCTTTTCTCTTTTCTCCTTTTTTTCTCTTCCCTCTTTTCTCCGGCGCATGCTGCGGCGGCCTCTCAAGATAACGAGAGAGAGAGGGAGGACTACCTCTTCCTTCAGCAGGAAGAGGGCGGCGCCGATCGCATCCACCCCGAGCTTCAGATCTATGTGCAAAACGTCGGAGAGCGCATCGCTCGCTTCTCTAGCCGCCCCCAACTCCCCTTTGAATTTACGGTCTTAGACAATCCGGTACCCAACGCCTGGGCTCTTCCCTCGGGAAAGATCGGGATCAATCTGGGCTTGCTGCTGGAGCTTTCAAGCGAAGCTGAACTCGCCGCTGTGTTAGGACATGAGATCGCCCACGCTACAGAGGGACATACCTTGCAGCAAATCAAAAGAAGCGCAGTTCTTGAGTTTCTACAGGAAGGCGTGCACGCGCTTGTGCAAGAATACTGGTTTAGTCCTCTAGTCGACCAGAGTACGACTTTGAGCCGTCAGCTCATCTTGCTCAAATATAGCCGCACGCATGAACTGGAAGCCGACCGTTTGGGCATAGACACTATGGAACAAGCGGGATACGACCCCGAGGCTGCCGTAGCGTTGCAAAAAGACTTCCTTAGGCTCTACAAGGAAAAAAGAGAGGGCTGGCTCGCCGGGCTTTTTGCGACCCACCCTCCTTCTGAAGAGAGGGTCGAGGCCAACCGGCTTACCTCTTCCCGCTATTCAAAAGGAGGAGCGAAGGGCTTCAGCTCCTACGACCGGGTTGTGGCTCCCATCCGCGAAAAAAAGAGCGCTTACGAAGCTGTCACCAAGGGAAGAGCGGCGCTTGGCAAAAAGAAGTTTTGCAAGGCGCTACGCTACGCCGAAGCGGGTCTTGCCGTCGAACCCAAAGAGCCCCATCTGCATCAACTCAAAGGAGAGGCCCAGGCCCTTCTCGGCAAGTGGGAGGAAGCTTTAGCCTCGCTTTCCCTCTCCATCTCCCTCAATCCAGATTACTTCGCCTATTATCTCGATCGCGCCGCCATCTTCGATAAGCTGGGAAACGAGCGCGAGGCTAAAAAAGATCGAGAGAGCGCTCAGAGGCTCCACCGCGATCAAAATGATCCCCGGCGGCATGATTCCTGACTTGACATCCTCCCCTTCCTAAAGGAAGGAGATTCCTACGGCCTTCAAATCGAGCGTTAAATTTTTCCCATCCAAAAATTACCCCCTTTTGCTACGCTGTTACAAGCTCACCGTTTTTAAGTCCGCTTGAATACGCACAATCAAACATAAGGATCAAATTTCGATGAGAACTTTTCTCGCTTCACTTCTCTTCTTGATTTTTACCCTTGTTCTTCCTGCTGAAATCATCGAGATCAAGCGGATGGAAGAGATAAATAGCCACATCAAACCCGATACGCTTATCCTGTTGGATATCGACAACACTCTGATCGAACCCAAGCAGGAAATGGGAAGCGATCAGTGGTTTCACTATCTCATCAAAAAGTATCAAAGGGAGGGAATGGATGCCCATCATGCCCTGGAAAAAGCTCTTTCCGAATGGTTTGCCGTACAAAGCATCACAGAGGTTCGTCTCGTAGAAAAAGGAAATGATCGATGGGTGCAAAGGCTGCAGAGTCAACATTTTCCCGTCATGGGACTGACCACCCGCTTGCCGGAACTTTCCATCAAAACCATTGAACAGCTGCGTTCCGTCTCCATTGACCTCTCCAGGTCTTCCCCCTTTAAAAAAGAGTATGCCTTCAACACCACCAAGCCTCTTCTGTACCGAAACGGCATACTCTTCACCTCGGGAACCCATAAGGGGCGCGCTCTTTTCACCTTTCTTCAGCATATGGGGCACCGTCCCAAACGGATCCTCTTCGTTAATGACAAAGCCTCTCATATTCAAGAGGTTGAAGAGAGCGCACGCATACAGGACATTCCTTTTGTAGGCTTGCGCTACGGCTATCTGGACGAGAAAGTAAAAACATTCAAACCGCACATCGCAGAGATTCAGTTTGCTCATTTCGCCCGTCTTCTCTCCAATGAAAAAGCGCAAGAGCTTTTTAAAAAAAACTCTCCGTTGAATAGTAAAAACCCGGAATAACGGAATGCCGATACCTCTATATACGCAAGTTGACTCAAGAATCGGTTTTGGGCCGCGTCAAAGCCTCGGGATTGGCCTATCGTAAGTGAGTTCATATTAGTTTAATATTGACCCATTTACGATATGTTTGTAAATGTTTGTAAAATAGTTAAAAAAACAGCATAATCAGTTATGATTATATATTTATTAACCAGTAACAATTTCATATAAGGAGAAAAACATGTCAAACCCAACCCAAAACATTTCTGGCATCAATAATTCATTTGATGCATTTCAACCCCCTTTGTCCCCGGAAGAAGACATTTCGGAACTCATTAATGCAATGAATGCATTTCAAGGCCTTTCGTCCCAGCAAGAAGACATTTCGCTAATCATGAAGGCATTTAATGCATTTCAAACCCCTTTGCTCATGGACGCAAAGATTTCGAAAATCATTAAGCCATTGTTCACGGACGAAAACTCTTCATCAGACCCAATAGAAAGACTGACGAAACGCATAGTGGCGCGTGAGACGCAAAGCTTCACGCGTGAGTGGCAAGACTCCACACGCTCAGGGCTAATTGACAACTTAGAGCAATTATCTAAGGAATTATCGGATTTATCTAGGGATTTATCGGCTTTAAGCCCTTCAGCCGACTCATCTCCCGCCGTAGCCAACCTTCAGGGCCAGGTGTTAGATGCGCTCTCTACCTGCAATGAAATGCAAAAAGCGTTGCAAAACGCGGTCACTAACAAGATTGAAGCGACTGCGAATAGGAATGCTGATCTTATGGCCTTCACCGCGGGACTTTACGGGAGGAAAGACAGGATTCGGGCTCAGTTAAATAAGATTTCTTATGGGAAATAGGATGCCGGCACGGGCGCGTTTGGGCGGTTACGCAAGGTATTATAGTAAAAACCCGGAATAGCGGAATGCCGATACCTCTATATACGCAAGTTGACTCAAGAACCGGTTTTGGGCCGCGCCAAAGCCTCGGGATTGGCCTATCGTAAGTGGGTTCATATTAGTTTAATATTGACCCATTTACGATATGTTTGTAAAAATGTTTGTAAAATAGTTGAAAAAAACATCATAATCAGTTACAATTATTTTTATTAACCAGTAATAATTTCATATAAGGAGAAAAACATGTCAAACCCAACCCAAAACATTTCTGGCATCAATAATTCATTTGATGCATTTCAACCCCCTTTGTCCCCGGACGAAAGCTCTTCATCCGACCCAATAACAAGCCTGGCGAAACGCGTTGCGGATAGTGCGGGGGAATGCGCCTTTCGCTCCGCGCTAATTGACAACTTAAACAATTTATCTATCGAATTATTGGCTTTATCTAAGGATTCGGCTTTAAGCCCTTCAGCCGACTCATCTCCCGCCGTAGCCAACCTTCGGAAGCAGGTGTTAGAGGAGATCGTTTCCTGCAAAGAACACCAAACAGCGTTCAATAACAATATTGAAGCGACTCCTGTCAGCAATCAAGCGTATTTGGGCTACACCATGCAACTTGCCGCGAGAATAGGCCTCTTTAAGGATCAGTTACTTGACATTTCTAAAAACCCACAGGGAACCCTTATAGGTAAGTTAACCCAAATATTTAAAAATTTCTTTACAAATTAAAAGAACCCAATAACTCTCCTAATTGAACCGTGCTTTTTAAAAAGAGGAGGCATTATAGGGCTCATTTTTTACTCTAGTAGTATGACAAATCTTAGTAAAGACAATCGATTCTCAATACGCAAAGCCATTGTGCAAGAATCTCTTGAACAAGGAATTAAGCCTACGGCTCGCAGATTCAACATGTCTAAAACACCTCCGTCTTTGGATGCGTCGCTTTCTTCAGGAAGGCAATGACGGCTTAATGGATCGTCGAAATGGGCTAAAACATATCCCTCACAAAACTTCTGAAACTGTGGTTTCTCGATTATCTCTTCCTCACTTGCTGCAGATAGGCCGTCGCCCTTCCCCACGGAAAGGCGACGGAAAGCTCTTTTTGCACCCTAAAGGCGCTATGGTATTCGGATAGAGGATAACTGATGGTGATGATCTGGACGGAAGGGGGAAGGGAGAGGAAGCGCTCGATCAGGCGCTCAATCTTCTTTTTTTCCAAACAGGTGCCATAGAGGTAGACGATGGTGTAGCCGCTAAGATCTGTGGTCAAATAGTCTTCGCAAAAAAAGGAAGGGCTTGTCAAAGCGCAGCGCTTTACAAGAGCTTGCGCCCTTAAGATAAACTCTTCGATCCAGTCGACGCCATGCACGGCGGCGCCAAAGCGGCAAGACCAAAAGAGGGCGCCGCGTCCGCGCCCGCAGCCCAGCTCCAGAACGCGGTCCTGAGCGCTCATCCCACACGCTCTTCCCAGCTCGTCGTAAGTTGTAAGGTAGGTCTCTCCGTAGAGATGGATCTCCTTTTCCCCTCGCGCTTTTAAAAATCTCTTCGAAAGGGTGTAGGGATTGCAAAAGCGCCAGGCGCTAAAGAAAGCATGATCTACAAACCGAAAATGAGGATCTTTGTAGAAGAGCCTTTTCACCCTCCGCTCTTCGCGAAAAAGACGCAACCTCACCAGAAGATAGAGCCAGAACATCGTTAATAACAGGGGGCTTGTTCAAGCTTGACAATCCTGGGGATGGAATCGACAATCTCGGGCTCTCCAAAGTACTGGATAGGACCGGGATAGCGATAACAATCCTCATACATCCAGCAATCCCTCTCCTTTTCGAGGCGCCGGAAGGGCTTCCCTTTTAAATCGACGAGGCTCTTTTTGACGACGGGTTTTTTCTCTTTTTTACGCAGCTCCATATGCATGAGCGCCGTGATGGGAAAGCCGCCCACTTTCCAGCACTCGGGAGAGCAGGCAAGCTCCTTTACAAAGGCGAGATAACCCGTGGCTCCTTCGTCAATAAGGAGGGCGGCGGCTGCCCCTAAGGCATAGCAATAGGTCGCATCGAAATTGGAAGGAAGCGCAGCGCGCCCTTCATAGCCAAAGAAATGCTTGAGAGCCTGAAATTTTCCCGTGTACGCTCCGCGCAACTTCCTCCGTTCCAGCTCTTGCCTCACGGCTTCCATGAGAAGGACCTCCGTTTCGATTTGAGAGACCTGCACATTGCCATGCGGGTCGCGGTCGATCAAGAACTGCTCCTGAATCGAGCGCGGAACCGCTTCAAAGCAGGAAAGAGCCTTTGGCGTTAAATAGCTTTTGGCCTTCTCGACATCCTGTGTGGGTTCCATCTTGTTCAGCTCGCCAATTAAGCTCTTCATCTCGGGGATGAATTCAATCAGCCCTTCAGGAATGAGGACCACACCGTAGTTCTTACCCTCTTTGGCGCGATTTGCAATGAGATCGGACAGCGTGCGGGTGATCTCTGCAAGAGTAACGTTTTTCTCTTCCACCTCTTCGCTTAAAAAGACGTAATTGGGATGGGTGTTTAAAGCGCATTCAAGGGCAATATGGGAGGCGGAGCGCCCCATCACTTTGATAAAGTGGTAATACTTTCTCGCAGAGAGAGTGTCCCGGCAGATATTTCCGATCATCTCTGCATAGACTTTGCAAGCCGTATCAAACCCAAAGGAGATGGCGATCTCCTTGCTCTTTAAGTCCCCGTCAATGGTTTTGGGAACGCCGATCACTTTTGTCTTGCAACCGTTGTTTAAAAAGTACTCCGCCATGACGGCGGCATTGGTATTGGAATCATCCCCTCCAATGACGACAAGGCCCATCAGATCAAGCTGCTTCATCGTTCCGGCAGCCGCATGGAGCTGCTCGGCACTCTCGATCTTCGTCCTGCCGGAGCCAATCAAGTCAAAGCCTCCCTGGTTGCGGAAGGGGCGCAACATCTCTTCGTGAATCTCGATGTGCTTTGCTTCCAAAATGCCGTTTGGCCCCCCTACGAAACCGATCACTCTATTTGCGGGATGGAGGGACTTTAAGGTGTCGAAAAGCCCTCCGATCACATTGTGCCCGCCGGCCGCCTGGCCCCCGGAAAAGACCACGCCGACAGAGACCGGTTGAGGAGTGCGGAGCGGTCCGTCCTTTGCTAAAAGGATCGGCTGGCCACAGGTTTTGGGAAACGCCTGATGTATCTCTTCCGTATCCCGTAAAGGAAGAGCCGCCTCCCCTTTTTCAAACGCCATCCGGTGCACATTGCGGAAGATATTGGGAACGGCGGGCCGATACTCTAAACGGCGCTTATGAAGAGGGCTGATATTTTCATCCATGACAAAACCTAACTTTCGCTTCTTTCTGCATTGTTTATGAATCGTTTGGATTTTTGCAAGCGGCAACTCTTTCCTTACGCAGGCGAGGGCGGCTCGTCGCATTCCTCATAAAGAGTGCGTATGTCATGCGCAGCAAGAGAGCTGAAGTAACACAAAGACTTTCTGAGACAAACGAGAAGCTCTAACGCAGGATAAGTCATGAAACCCAAAATAAAAGCCTTAATCACATCAAATATAATCTCCTCTTTACTGCTCCCTCTAATCAAACCATCATAGCTTCCAAAGATCACAAACCAAAAAAAAATATTGATAAATAAGAGGCGAAAGTCACACCTGGGCTCATGGCATATATTTCTATAGCGGTTATCTATGCTCTCTCTTCGACGCTGAAAAACGACGCCCAGGTTACGGATTCTTTCACATCTCTCTTCCAATGAAAGTGAGAACTCCGGCAAAGTCAAGGAGAGCCGGGCCGCTTCGGAAATAGCTCTTTTCCCTCTCCAGGATCTCTTGAGTTCTTTCACTAAGGGCGTAAACAGCGTCCTTACCATAGCTTGAAGTTCTAAGGTCGTTTTGCCGGAAAGATCGGGACAGGGAGCATGGAATGTGCGGTGTATAGCGACGATGGCATCCCGGTAGATAACGGGATGAGCCCGAATGATCTGTTCCCACTTTCTGCACACAAGAGAAAGAGCAGCGGGATTTTCGACTAAGCGAAAGATCTTGATCAAAAGCTCAGGTGGAAGAGCATTCACGTGAAGGCTTTGGCTTGGCGCAGGACCTCTTTGTTCCTTTGCCAGCTGGTCAGCTAAAAGAGGAGTGCTCTCTATCGCTTTCATCTTTTTAAATCCAAGGCTAACACTCAGGCAGGTTTAAGGGAACAAAAAGGGCAAGCCCCCCTTCGGAGGTTTCCTTGTAGGCGCTCTTCATGTCTTCTCCCGTGTGACGCATTGCCTGGATCACCTGGTCCAAGCTCACACGATGGTTCCCCTCGCCCCTTAAGGCAAGACGGGAGGCGTTGATCGCCTTAACCGCCCCCATCGTATTGCGTTCGATGCAGGGAATTTGGACAAGGCCGTTGACGGGATCGCAGGTCAATCCCAAATTGTGCTCCATGCCGATCTCTGCGGCATTTTCTATCTCTGCATTACTTCCTTCCAAGGCAGCCGTCAGACCGCCCGCCGCCATCGAACAGGCAACGCCAATCTCTCCCTGGCAGCCCATCTCGGCAGCGGAGATCGAAGCTCTCGCCTTGTACAACATGCCGATAGCGGCTGCAGTCAGAAAGAATTTTACAATCCCCTCATTGGACGGGTTTGGAGTAAACCTGTGATAGTAGTGCAATACGGAGGGAATGACGCCTGCCGCTCCGTTGGTGGGGGCTGTGACAACGCGTCCCCCTGCGGCATTCTCTTCATTCACTGCCAGCGCAAAGAGAGAGACCCAATCAAAAAGAAGAGCGGGATCCTCTTTTGGATCAGGGCACTTTAAAAGCTCGCGATAGATCTTGGCGGCACGCCGCTCGACTCTCAGCCCTCCCGGCAGAACGCCTGTTTGATGAAGCCCCCGTTTCACACACCCCTGCATCACCTTCCACAAATTGTAGATCCCCTCCTTGACGCCCTCTTCGCTCCGCCAGCTCTTCTCATTTTCCAAGATGATTTCAAAGAGAGCTCTTTTCTCCCTTCTGCAATGCTCTAAGAGTTCGGCCGCGGTCTCAAAGGGAAAAGGAACGGCCTTTCCCGCTTCCGCCAACGCGGGATCGTGTATCTTTTCGTGTTCGACGATAAAACCGCCCCCCGTCGAGTAATAGATCTGCGAAAGAAGCTCATTTTTTTGAAAATCCCTTGCTACAAAACGCATGGCATTGGAATGGAAGGGAAGCCTTTTGCCCTTATTAAAGATGAGGTGTTCATCGGAACTAAAGGAGATCGGATGGCATCCCAAGAGATTCAAGACACCGGTATGGGCAATGTAGGATAGCATCCCGGGAATAGAGGCGGGGTCAACCCCTTCGGGCGTGTGGCCCTCAAGCCCCAGAAGAAGCGCCTTATCGATCCCGTGTCCAATCCCCGTCATCGCTAAAGAGCCAAAGAGATCAATCGTCACCGAGGCCGATAGCTTCAGCTGTCTCCTTTCTTTTAGCTTCAAGCTAAAACGGCGCGCAGCGCGCATCGGGCCCACCGTATGGGAGCTGGATGGCCCGATACCAACGGAAAAAAGATCAAAAAGCGACACAGTCATAAGCACTTACAAAAAAAATCCTCTCTTGCCCCTTGGAATCCCGGGAAGAGAGATTCATTTTAACTCGACTGTGCACCTTTTTGGATAGCAGATTCTATACCGAAATGACTCCAAAATTTGGTTTTGGGGCGCGCCAAAGCCCCTGAAATCAACGATCGTAAAGTGGTCTGTATTGCATTAATACAGACCACTTTACGATCGTTGATTTGAGGAAGCTTTCGCTGAGCCCCAAAACCAAATTTTGAAGTCATTTCGGTATAACTCAAATCACGTTTTGGCGTAACGCATGTGCAACAAGCTGGCAGGACGTGTTTAAAAATTTATTACTAATGCATAATGGTCTTTGTAATAACATGTTACAATTAATTAAATCTGAAGTATAATTGCTATTATTGTAATCACTTATAAAATTATGAGCATTCATTTCGATGACGCCGTCTCCCAACTCTCTCCAGCTTATTCCTTTAGAATCAATCGCCTCTTGAATCGCCGTTGGCCGGAAGAGGGTCATGGCGGCTCGCTTCAGTGGGTTTTTGAAGAAATCACAACCGGTTTTTCTCATCAAAGCGCTCTTTTGTCCCAAAAGCGAACGATTTCTGTGCTGACCTATGTATTATCAGATGGGCTGGGCGACTGGTATCACGGGATGACAGCCGTCAACATCATTGCCCAAGCCCTCCCCCACTGGAACGTGCAATTCGTCGTCCAGCTCTCGATAAAACATAAAAATCAAGAGAGTTTATCCTTCCCAAATGGCTGTGAGACATTTCTCTTTTATGATGATAGGAAAGAACCGGTCTCACCGGCCTTCTATCGCGCCTTACAGCACCTAAGAGAATCCGATGTCATCCTAGAGACTCCCGTCCCTTTTTTCGGCGATCTGACCGGACAAAAAAGTCTTCTGGTCTCTAATTCCAAAGGGCTGATGAAAAAAGTCATTCTCATGGAAGAGTACGACGACATGTCTCCCTTGGGTAAAAGCATGGGAGTCGGCCTCTACAGTCACGGAATTGCACTCTCACCCTTCACAGGAGAAAGAGGATTTGAGTATTTAGAAAACAAGGGACTTAAAAGATTTCTTTTGGACGGGGCCAAAAAGAACTCACATCACTTTTGCTACGGCTATCTTCCCAAACAGGAGAAAGAGAAAACGGATGAGAGGCATATGCTGGCCTTCATCACTGCCACTTTAGCGCTCTTCGAAGAGAGCGGGAAAGAATGGATCGATCTCGTCGGCCCTTTCGACTCTGAAGAGATCCAAATAAATTCTTATTTATTGGAGTTTTTAAAAACAAAAGACGTGCAAGAACTGCAGTGCATCAATAAAGACCCTCAAAGACCCGGATGGATAACGACTTCCATCCCTTTTGAAAAAGAAGGCAGAAAGATCCGACTCATCAACCCCTTCCCTATTTCCCATCACGATGCCCGTCTTTTAACCGCTTTAAGCGAAAATGTCGTGGGGTGCACGGGGGACATGTCTCTCTCCGAGGCGCTCTCGGAAGGCCTTCTCCCTTTTTACCAAATCCGTTCGCATAAAGAGTCCTTTTTCCGATCGCTTCACGATCTTGCCGCCGAGACCTTCTCCGGCGATTCTAACCATCTGGTTGCCTACCTCTCAGCCCTGATCAACTGGAATCCCCTGGCTCCAGGAGATGACTATTTGCACGCGGGCGCTAAATTGGGAAGACTCCTTCGCCATCCTGAAACCCAGGCTCAGATGCGCACCTTCAGCGCTCTGATTAAAACACACTACCCCTATCAAGAAATTTTAATCGGATTGATTGCCGGCAAACTCTTTCAACTCTCTTCTTATTCTGCAATCAAACAGATCTATGAACAGTTCTCCTCTTGTGAAATCGATGAAAAAACGACGGTCCAAGCTCTGAAAACTGCGATGGGCCTCTCCCGCAATCCGTCTTGAGCTAATATTTTTTTTTCACTGGAGATGGTAGAGATCTATTGATATAATGACGCTAGCATGGAACCAAAATATATATTTATTACAGGCGGCGTGGTCTCCTCCTTAGGAAAAGGGATCACCTCGGCATCGATTGCTCTTCTTTTAGAAACTCGCGGCCTCAAAGTCGCCATGCTCAAGCTCGACCCTTACTTAAACGTCGATCCCGGAACAATGAACCCCTTCCAGCACGGAGAGGTCTACGTCACCGACGACGGCGCCGAGACCGATCTTGACCTCGGCCACTACTTCCGCTTTACAAACGCCTCTTTAACCCGCTCTTCCAATGCAACCTCCGGTCAAATCTATGAAACGGTCATCAAAGGAGAGCGGCGCGGAGACTATCTCGGACAGACGGTGCAGGTCATCCCGCATGTTACCGAAGAGATCAAGAGACGGATCATCGACTGCACCTATGCACAGGAAAAGACGGATGTCGTCTTGGTCGAAATCGGAGGAACGGTCGGCGATATCGAATCTCAGCCTTTCTTGGAGGCGATTCGACAATTCCGCCACGATCACCGCGGAAAATGCATCAACATCCATCTAACCTACGTCCCTTTTCTCAAAGCGGCCGGAGAGGTCAAGACAAAACCTTCCCAGCATTCGGTGCAGATCCTGCGCGAAATCGGGATCATGCCCGATATCCTCATCTGCCGCTGTGAAGAGCCCCTGTCCGAAGAGATAAAAGAGAAGCTCTCGCTTTTTTGCAGCGTCGAGAAAGAGGCTGTCATTGACGAGGTCGACGTCGCTCACAGCATCTACGAAGTGCCTCTGACGTTAAAGGATCAAGGGCTGGACGACAAAATCTCTTCTTTCCTAAATCTTCCGCAAAAAAAGGTAGATCTCTCTTCATGGAAAGAGATGCTCTCGCGGATGCTCAATCCCAAACATCAAGTCGTGATTGGAATTGTGGGAAAATACATGCAACATCAAGACGCCTACAAGTCGGTCTTTGAGGCGCTTGAGCACGCAGCCGTTGCCAGGGATGCAAAGCTCGTGATCCGCCGCTTTGAGTCCGAAATCCTCGACAAGGAGCCGATCGATCGGATTCTCGAAGGGTGCGATGCCTGCCTCGTCCCCGGAGGATTTGGAAGTAGAGGATGGCAAGGCATGATCCTCACGGCAAAATATTGCAGGGAAAAGTCTATTCCCTATTTCGGCCTCTGTCTCGGCATGCAAGTGATGTGCGTCGATTTTGCCCGCCATGTCCTCGGCCTCAGCCGCGCGAATTCCACAGAGATGGACTCCCGCACGCCCGATCCTGTCATCTCTCTTCTTTCGGAGCAGCAAGGAGTGGACGAGATGGGAGGAAGCATGCGCCTGGGGGCTTACCCGTGCCTGCTACAGGAAGGGTCGATCGCCGCAGAAGCGTACAAAACCTTAACCATTTCCGAGAGGCACCGCCACCGCTACGAGTTTAACAATTGCTACAAAGAGGCGTTTGAAAGTCGGGGCCTTAAGATCTCCGGAACCTTGGACGGAGGAGCTCTATGTGAAATCGCCGAGCTCGCCCATCATCCCTGGATGGTCGGCGTGCAGTTCCACCCCGAGTTCAAATCCAAGCCGACCGCTCCCCACCCGCTCTTTTTGGACTTCATTGACGCCGCTCTCAAATGCAAAGAGAAAGCCTCTCTATGTCCCTAAGGATCCTTGCTCTCGATTTTGGAAAAAAACGCATCGGCGCCGCCCTCTCCGATCCCACGCATACGCTTGCTACCCCCTGGCTTGTGTTGGAGTGCCGCCGCTCTTTAAAGGAGAGCGTCCTTCTTCTCAAAGAGAAGCTTGCAGGGACGCCTTTGAAAGCCATTGTCTTAGGCCTTCCGCTCCATCCTTCGGGACAAGAGAGCGAACTCTCCACTCTTGCACGGCAATTTGCCGCCCATCTCCAAGAGCACTTCTCTCTTCCCGTCATCCTCTGGGATGAGCGGCTCACCACCGCACAGGCGGAGCGCACCCTTAAAGAGGCTAACATCTGCCGCAAAAAGAGAGCGCAGCTTTCAGATAAAGTGGCGGCAGCCGTCATCTTGCAAAACTATCTCGACGCGCAAAAGTACAGATAAGCTCGACTTTGTACGTTTTTTGACAGCCGGATTTCGAGGAGGCGGCTTTCAGGTTGTAATTAATTTCGAAGGATGGGTTAAAGCTTCCATATAACATGGGAGTGTATTACTCGCTTTTCTCACGCTTCGTCCATTTTTTGTGAAAAATGACAAAAAAATTGACATATTTTTGCGAAAATATCACGTTTTTTGAACATATTATGGAATAATAATGGATAAAACGGCAACATAGGCTTATGGAAAGAGAGTTTTATCAAAAGTTACTTCAATGGAAAGGCTCAAATTTACGTAAACCATTGGTATTAAGGGGAGCTCGCCAAGTAGGCAAAACTTATATTTTGACCGAATTTGCAAAGCGAGAATATGAGGATCATGTCTATATCAATTTTGATGAAACCCCTCACTTCGCAAGTTTTTTTAATGAAGATTTAGATCCCGACAGAATTATCAAGGAACTCAACATCTATTTCAAAAAAAAGATTCATCCTGGTTCTACACTAATCGTATTAGACGAGATTCAGGAATGTCCTCAAGCTTTAGCTTGCCTGAAATATTTTTGTGAAAAAAAGAATGAGTATCATTTGGCTACAGCCGGTTCTTTACTTGGAGTAAAGTTGACGAAGGGATTTCCTGTTGGTAAAGTGAACTTTCTCGATCTTGCCCCATTGAATTTTTTTGAATTTTTGACTGCAATCGGCGAGCCGGAGTTAGCTGTAATGCTCGAAGAAATGGATCATCCAAAACCGATCTCGGAGATATTTCATAACAAATTAATCTCCCTTCTAAAATATTACTTTATTATAGGGGGTATGCCGGAAGCTGTTGCTACCTATTTGAAAACAGAAAATCTTGAGCAAGTCAGAGTGGTACAAAAAGAAATTCTGGACGCCTATATATTAGATTTTGCAAAACATGCGCCAAAAGATGAGGTAATGAAAATTATGGCTATCTGGGATTCTGTCCCTAGTCAATTGGCTAAAGAGAATAAAAAGTTCATTTTTTCGGCAATTCGCAAAAGCGCTAGGGCTAGGGAATTTGAAACATCCTTACAGTGGCTAAAGAGTGCAGGACTCATCATCAAGGCTAATCATATTTCGACTCCCAAGCTACCCTTAGATGCTTATGCGGATAAGCAAGCATTTAAGGTGTTTTTACTGGATGTAGGCTTGCTTGGGACAATGAGTAAACTGGATCCTAGAATTATTTTAGAAGGCGATCAACTTTTTCAGGAATTCAAAGGGGCTTTAGCTGAAAATTTTGTAGCAATAGAGCTTCATGATAAGCATTTTGATGAACTCTATTATTGGACAAGTGAGGGGATTGCAGAAGTAGATTTTGTAATTTCCACAGAACATCATATTTTCCCTCTTGAGGTAAAGGCCGGTTTCTCTAAAAAAAAGAAAAGTCTTACAGTATATGATGAGAAATTTTCAAAAGAAGAAAACGCTCCTTTAGTATTGTCTAGAGCCTCCTTAAGAAATTTTACTCTTGATGGAAAGCTTGTTAATTATCCTTTATACGCAATCAGTCTTTTCCCTCGCTTTCGCCTAAAGATTACAGAATGAAAGGAGTGAGTGGAGAATGATGGGTGAGTTTAACAAACATCACAAAAGTTCCGTCGTGTCCAAAAAGTTGCAAAGTCGAGATAAGCTCGACTCTCCTGCCTTTTTATACGCAAATGAATATCGCCTCCTATTGCATGGAGAGATCAAAAAGTGATATACAAAGAGGCATGACAGCCTCTCATCCCTTGCAAGAGCCGGGCATTTCCAGCCGGATCACCAGTCCTTGTATCCTGATCATTTTTGGAGCGACGGGCGATCTGACGGCGCGTAAGATCATGCCCGCCCTCTACAACCTGGTGCGCGAAGGGCAGCTCCCCGCCCAGTTTGCCTCTGTCGCCTTTGCGCGCCGCGATAAGAACTCAGAGCAGTTCCGCTGTGAAATGAAGGAGAAGATCACTGCCTTTTCCCGTTCAGGACCCCTAGAAGAAGAGGTCTGGAATACTTTTAAAGAACAGATCTTCTATCACCGGGCGGAATTTCACGACGATGCGGGCTATGAAAGCCTAAAGCGCCTGCTCAATGAACTCGACGCAAAACTGGGAACTCGGGGAAATCGGCTCTTTTACCTCTCGACGCAGCCGGCCTTTTTTTCTCTGATTTGCAAAAAGCTCCATCAACATCAGCTTCTTTACGATGAAGCCAAGATCAAACATCGCTTCTCGCGCGTCATCATTGAAAAGCCCTTTGGCCATGACTTGGCCTCGGCTTTAGCACTGCAGCAAGAGCTCAGAAAATTTCTTGTGGAAAATCAGATCTTCCGGATCGACCACTATCTGGGCAAAGAGACGGTGCAAAATATCCTCGTCTTCCGATTTGCCAATACCATCTTTGAACACCTCTGGAACAAGCGCTATATCGACCATGTTCAAATCACCGTGGCAGAAGACATGGGAGTAGGAACGCGGGGACGCTTTTATGAAGAGGAGGGGCTCTGCCGCGACATCCTTCAAAACCACATGATGCAGCTGCTCGCCCTGATTGCCATGGACCCGCCGGTTGATCTTTCCTCAGATGCCATCCACAACGAAAAGGTCAAGATTTTAGAAGCGCTGCACTTCTGCCCTGCAAATCTCTTCCAACAGACCGCTGTCCGCGGACAATATGGACCGGGTTACAGCGGAGGCAGGGCTGCACCAGGCTACCGCGAAGAAGAAAACGTCTCTCCTGACTCCCTGATTGAGACCTTCGTCGCCCTGCGCCTCTTTATTGACAACCCGCGCTGGGATAGGGTCCCTTTTTATCTCCGTGCAGGAAAAAGACTCCCAAAAAAAGCCACCGAGATCGCCGTCGTCTTCAAGTCGCCGCCGGAAGTTCTCTTCAAAACCCCTCAAATGCATCAGGATCCCAATGTGCTCGCTTTGAGGATTCAGCCAGATGAAGGCATCTCTTTGAAGACCAATTGCAAAGTCCCCGGCCCTTCCAGCCCTATCCAGCCGGTCAAAATGGACTTTCGCTACAGCTCCTATTTCGGCATGAGCGCCCCTGAGGCCTACGAAAGACTTATCTGCGACGCCATTTTGGGAGACCGCACCCTCTTTGCACGAGAAGACGAGGTCATGGCCTCCTGGAAGCTATTCACGCCCCTTTTGCTCAGGTGGCAACAGGAAACCCCGGAGCCCTTTCCAAACTACGCAGCAGGAACATGGGGGCCAAAAGCAGCCGACCGGTTAATGGCAACGGATGGACATCAGTGGAGGCTCCTTTAGATGCAGACCGGCGGTCTTTTTAATCTAATCATCTACTCCAAAAAAGGAGAACGGGGAGACTACATCCGCTCATTAGCTAATAAGATCATTCAAAAATTCCCCTCTCGCCTTCTCTTTGTCCTCGTTGATCCAAACCAAAAACCCGACTACTTTCAGACAACCGTCTCTCAAGAGCCGCACCCCGGCCATCCCCAGGGGATGGCATGCGACTCCATCGAAATCATTTTAGGAGAAAGCGCCCAACAGATCGCCCCGTTGCTCATCCTCCCCCATCTTATCTCGGACCTTCCCGTCTATCTTCTCTGGATGCTGGACATCAAAGAAAACAGCCTTTCGAAAGAGCTGGAAAGACTCGCCCAGCGGATCATCTTCGACTCAGAAGCGGCTGAAGATCTCCCCGCCTTTGCTAGATCCGCCCTCAATCACTACAAACAGGCGGGATGCGCCATCGCCGATCTGAACTGGGCCCGCATGGAAAGCTGGCGCGACCTTCTCGCCTCTACCTTTTCACCTCAAGATCAACTCAGAGCGCTCGAAAAGAGCAAAGAAATCCATCTTACCTACAATATGATTCCCTCTCCTCATCTCTGCCACACCCGGGTTCAGGCAATCTACCTGATGGCCTGGCTCGCATCCCGCTTAAACTGGCGCTTTGAGCATCTCACAAACGATCGAAAAGACCTCTCATTTTTTTACACGAACAACTCAACTCCCGTCATCATCACTCTCTCTTCCGCTTCCTGCACATCCCTCTCTCCCGGCACCCTCACGTCGATGCATTTGACGACAACCGATCACGCCTCTTTTACCTTTACCCGGCATCTGGACTTTCCCCATCAAATTACCCTGGAAATTACCACTCCCGACCAGTGCTACCTCCCCTCTCAATTTATCTTTGCCAAAGGCGAGGCGGGAGGCTCTCTTCTCAAAGAGGTCTTGCACAAGGGAACAAGCGCACACTTTTTAAATGTTCTTGAACACATCTCTCAACTGCCTCTCTTATGTCCAAACGGCAAAAACTCTTCATCCCAGGGAATCGTCTAACGACGATTGCTTACACCGCAGACCTCTTTGTCCAAAAGGCGCAAGAGGCCGTCGCCGCTAAGGGAGCTTTTTTCGTCGCGCTCTCCGGAGGCTCCACTCCAAGATCTCTTTATGAACGCCTCTTCCATTCCCCGTATAAAGAGCGTGTGGCATGGGACAAAGTGCACTTCTTTTGGAGCGATGAGAGAAGCGTTCCCCCCGATCAAGAGAAAAGCAATTACCGGATGGCCCTTAAGGCGGGCCTCCAAGATCTGCCCATTCCGCCGGCGCAGGTTCACAGGATGAAGGCAGAAGAAAACATTGAAGAGGGAGCAAAGCAGTATGAAGAGCTCTTAGCGCGGCTCCTCCCGGAGAGCGCCTTCGACCTCGTGCTGCTGGGAATGGGAGAGGACGGCCACACGGCCTCTCTCTTCGATGGGAGCTTAGGAGTAAAGGAGAGAAAGAGGCTTGTGATCGCTAACTGGATTCCCTCTCTTAAGACCTGGCGCATGTCGCTCACCTTTCCCTGCATCCGGAAAGCCGCCTTGACCGTCGTCTTAATTTTAGGGGAAAGAAAAAAAGAAGCGCTCTCCGATCTCTTTAAAAAAGATAAAAAAAAGCCCTCCTACCCCATTGCACAACTGGGAACGCCAAGCCGCCCCGCCCTCTTTATCGCAGACCAAGAGGCCTCCTCTCTTTTGACCAATGCCGATGTTTAAACCCCTCTACCCTGTGCATGAGAGAGGAGAGTCGGCGTAGCATCTCGTCTCCTAAAATCATCCCTTGATCCAACGGAAATCTCAAGACGCGCAAAGGAAACAAAAGAGGCATGCGCCGGCGGATGATCCGAAAAGCGGTCTGCACAGGTCTCAATTTCAACTCGGGATCTTTGAGATGGCGCCCCAAAAAGCCAAATAGACATTGCGCCTGCAAGAAGGCGTGGAGCTTCTCGATCTCTCGAGCAGCCCCGGAGACGGTCGTGATGAAAGAGGCCTTCGGCCTTTTTTTAAGCTGCATCACAGCTACCGCTACGTAAAGAGCCACCAGCTGCGATCCGAAGGAGCAAATTCCCGACTCAATAGGTTTGGGAGCATAGATTCTAAGAGCACGAAAAAAGTTGAGTTCCTCTTGTGTGGGTTCGCACTCTTTTCCCTTGAGAAGATCGGGAAGCTGATGAAAAAAAAAGTTCACACCGCTCTTTTTATCAGCTCTTGTCCAAAGATCTTGCATCTCATCCAAGAGTTCCTGAGTGCACAGCTTCCAATCGATTTTGCAGGGAACCACCGTCTCTTCTCCACCAAAAGCGCTGGGATCGCACAGAAAGAGGTAGCTGCGCCAAAAAAGAAGGACGATCTGATGTCCTTTCCAGCCGGTAGGCAAGACATAAAAGGAGCTTTCTTTAAGACTCATTGTAAACAGGGAATGGTTGAGAACGGGATCCTTCATGAAAAAGAGAATCTCATGCAATTCTTGAGACACTTCCTGGGAGGAAATGAGGGAGAGGCCGGCATTGCATGCAACGTACTCCTTGATCCCTTTGGAAAGAAGGGCTGCAAAGAGCGGATGCCAAAACCCTTCTAGGCTAAAGAATAACCCTTTCCAGGAAACGAGCGCGTAGATGTCAAAAAGATGCGAGAGAAGTTTATAATCCAAAAAAAAGATCTCATAGGCTTTTGGCTTGTGCAGGTGCTTGCATAAGTGCTCATGCCCCACTGCAGCCGCCAACGTGAGCGGCGTAATGCCGCTCACATCGACGACAAAGGGGTTTGCGCCTCCGTCCAGCAGCAGCTTAAGAATGCGTTCGCTCCTGCCCCAATAACAGGCGTGTAAGAGAGGAGTCCTTCCCAGCACATCTCCTCGATTAAGCCACTCGGGCCTGGAGCGAATGAGGCGCTTCACCTTTTCCTCATCGCAGTCCATGACAGCATCATGCAAAGGCGTCAGCGGCCCGCTTTTGGGGCGCATCGGACGGTTCTCTTGCTCCTCCAAGGAGGAAATCGGGCGAAAATAGCGAGAGACCCCCTCAAGAGAGGTCGTGGGACTCAAAGAAGAATTAACAACCTTAATAACCATGAATCTCGAACATTTGTAAAATTAATCAAAAAAGCATCCAATTTTACAGGAAGAGAAAATAAAAAGAGAGGATAAATTTCCTCTGTTGTATTCTTTTTTTCCATGTATGTCTTAGGAATTGAAACCACATGCGATGAGACCGCTTGCAGTATCGTAAAAGGGGGAAGAGAGATTCTCTCCCATGTCGTCTCCTCGCAAGCCGACCTCCACCGCCTCTATGGCGGGGTCTACCCCGAGCTGGCCGCCCGGCGCCATCTCGACCTGATCCTTCCGGTCTTAAGCGAAACCCTAATGCTGGCAGAGATGAAGCCCTCGCGGATCGATTTGATCGCAGTCGCGCGCGGTCCCGGCCTGATCGGCCCCCTCCTGATCGGCCTCAACACGGCCAAAGCCCTCTCTTTAGGCTGGAAGAGGCCCTTTATAGGGGTGAACCATGTCGAAGCCCATCTCTATGCAGCCCTGATGGAGCAAGAAAAACCTCTTTTTCCCGCGCTCGGCCTCGTCCTTTCCGGAGGACACTCCCTTTTGTTAAAAATCACGGAGATCGGCTGTTATGAGCTCATCGGCACAACGGTCGATGACGCCGTGGGAGAGGCTTTCGACAAAGTCGGATCTTTGCTGGGCCTTCCCTACCCGGGAGGACCCGCCATCGAGGCGCTAGCCCAAAGAGGCGATCCCAAACGCTACCCTTTCAAAATCGGAAGAGTGAAGGGCCGCCCGTGGGATCTCTCTTTCAGCGGCATGAAGACGGGCGTCCTCTACGCAGTCAAAGGGCCCAACAGCAACAAAGACTCCCCTCTTCTGATCTCCGAAGATGAGAAGGCCCATGTAGCCGCCGGCTTTCAAGAGAGCGCCCTGAGCGGGATTGTAGAGAAAGCGTGCCGCGCCGCGCGGCACTTTCAGTGCAGGGCCCTCTATGTCGGCGGGGGAGTGAGCAGCAATCTGCGCCTGCGCGAGCTTCTCACCCGGAGCATAGCTCCCCTTCCCCTCTTTTTCCCCCCAAAGGGCCTGAGTGTAGACAACGGCGCCATGATCGCAGGACTTGGCTACGCCGTCTTCCAAAGAGAAGGGCCAAGCCCGTTAAGCCTGGAGCCTTTAACGCGCATGCCCTTCAGACAAAAGGATGATTTCAGGAAGTGACGGATTGTCATGGAGTTGGTATAATGCGTAAAAACGATGTTTTTTAAGGAGAGAAAGTATGGCTAAGAAGGGCGCTCGCGAGAAGATCAAACTGAAAAGCCAGGAGAGCACCTCGTGTTACTGGACAATAAAAAACAAGCACAACACAACGGAAAGACTCGAGCTTAAAAAATACGATAAGCTCTTAAAACGCAGGGTGATTTTCAAAGAGGCAAAATAGAGTTAAATGGTTCCTTTTGAGCTGGAGATCGCACGCAAGTATCTCATTCCCAAAAAGAAACAGCTTTCCGTCTCTTTGATTGCCCTGATGTCCGTCGGGGTTATCTCGCTGGTTGTTTGGCTTCTGCTTCTCTTTTTGTCGATCACCGAAGGCATCGAAAAGAGCTGGCTGAGCAACCTCACCTCTCTAAACGGACCTCTGAGGATCTCACCCACGCCCGCCTACTTCCACTCTTATTACTATCAGATTGACAGTTTTGCCTCAGCGTCTCAATACACCTCGAAGACGATTGGAGAAAAGCTCCGCTCCACTGTCAGCGACCCCTATTCTCCCGAGGAAGACTGGGAAATTCCCGCCGGCATCCCTTCGCCCGACAAAGATGGGAGCGGAACGTTGAAGGATCCCGTGAAGGAGGCGTATGCGGTCCTTAACCGGATCAAAGAGAGGCATCCCGATCTCTCGTTTCAGGATTATGAGATTTCCGCTGCAATGATGCGCCTGGAAATCTTGAACTCTTCTTCCGGCAAGCGGCCGCTCCCGGGCGCTTTTCAAAGCAGCGTCTTGACGCAGGTCTCCTATCTGGCAACGGTTGCAGGAGAAAATCCCTTTCTTGAAAAGCTCGTGGAGCCTCCGACATCCGCCGACCTCGCTCATCTCTTTTACCTTGCTGAACGGTCCGGCGATTTCCCAAAAGGAATTGCTCCTCTAGCATGCCATCTGAAGAGCTGTGAAATGAAGCCCTTGTTCTCAAAGAGCGCAGCCTCGGTGCATCTTCTCCCCTCCGCTCTCCAAACGGCCCGTGCTCTTTCCGACTTAAAATTCACAGTTGCGGCAGAAAAAGAGCTGGGCTGGGACGAGCTCGAGATCAGCCATGTCGAAGTAAAGCGCCATTTTGAAGAGATGCCAACCACCCTTCC
Source organism: Chlamydiae bacterium RIFCSPLOWO2_12_FULL_49_12 (assembly GCA_001796315.1). GTDB lineage: Bacteria > Chlamydiota > Chlamydiia > Chlamydiales > Rhabdochlamydiaceae > 2-02-FULL-49-12. The sequence goes on along the minus strand of MGME01000030.1, from coordinate 12,061 downwards.
TCCCTGGGTCTTTTTCATAAAACAGAAGGGAAAAGACGTCCTTTACCTCCCGGGGGATGCGATGGGGCGGCAGGGGATCTTGCTTCCCAAAAGCTATCAAGACTCAGGAGTGAAGGTGGGAGACCAGGGCAGTTTTTCTTTCGGAGCCCGCACCGCCAGCAGCGTTCAGGAGCAGCGCCTCCCCTTTTTTGTTGCGGGTTTTTACGATCCGGGGATCCTTGCCATCGGCAACCGGTGTGCGTTGGTCTCGCACGATGTCTTGCGCACAATCAGCTCGGCTTCACACTTTGCGCCGCTGGACAGAACGTCTGCAAACGGGATCCAGGTCTGGTTTCCACATCTTAAAGAAGCGCCTCAAATCCGCGATGAGATTGTGAGCGACTTTACCCGGGCGGGCATTGCCCCCTACTGGAAAGTAACGACTTTCTTAGAGTACGACTTTGCCAAAGACCTTCTGCAGCAGTTTCAAAGCGACCGCTATCTCTTCTCATTGATCGGCATCATGATCCTAGCCGTCGGCTGCTCCAATATTATCTCCCTTCTCGTCTTGCTTGTGACCGACAAGAAAAAAGAGATCGGAATCTCTTTGGCGATGGGAGCTTCCCCTTTCAGTATCGCAACGATCTTTGGACTTTTGGGCGCTCTGATGGGCCTTGTCAGCAGTTTGATTGGCACCGGAGCTGCGCTTTTGACCTTGCACAACATCGGAAAGGTGGTCTCTTTTTTAAGCTTCTTGCAGGGACGCGACGCCTTTAACCCCCTCTTTTATGGCGCCTCTTTGCCCCATGCTCTCAGCTTGGGAGCCGCCCAATTTATTCTGATTATCACCCCTCTGCTCGCTTTCATAGCCGGCCTCATCCCGGCGATAAAGGCGTGCAGGATGCAACCCTCTGCCATTCTTCGGGAGCCTTAAGATGGAAGATGCGACCGCACAGAGTTTCGTCTTGCAAGCCGATGAGATCGTCAAGGAGTTTTACTCCCCCGTCGCGCTCTCTATTCTGAAGGGCGTCTCCCTGACTGCCAGAAAAGGCGAGTCGATCGCTATTGTCGGCAAGTCCGGAATTGGAAAAAGCACACTGTTGCACATCCTGGGGACGCTGGAGAGGCCCACAAGCGGCAGGATTTGCATCTTAGGCAAGAGCGTCAGCCCTTCGAGCGCTTGCCAACTCCGCCGAGAACATATCGGCTTTATCTTTCAGGCCTTTCACCTCTTCGAGGAGACATCGGTCCTAGGCAACGTCCTGATGCCCGCCAAAATTGCTCGACAAGCCACCCATCAGAAAAGCTCTGCCTATCAAAGGGCGCTTCTTCTTCTTGATGAAGTGGGGCTGAAAGAACGCGCCGATTTCCCGGCGAAACTGCTCTCCGGAGGAGAAAAACAGCGCACGGCCCTCGCAAGGGCCTTCATGAACGACCCCGACCTCATCCTTGCCGATGAGCCGACAGGCAATCTCGACCAATCCCACTCGCAGCAAATCAACGACCTCCTCCTCTCAGCTGCCTCTAAAAGAGACAAGACGTTAATTGTTGTCACTCATGATCAAGAACTTGCCGCCCGCTGCAACAGGGTCTACCATCTGCAAGATGGCCAACTCACAAAAGAGGGTTTTTAGATGAAGCTGCTTATCGTGGGAACCGGCTATGTTGGTCTGGTCACGGGGGCCTGCTTTGCCGAAAGAGGCCATGAGGTGATCTGCCTGGACATCGACAACGAGAAGATTGAGAGGCTTTTAAAAAAAGAGACGCCCTTCTTTGAGCCCGGACTCGATGAGCTCGTAAAACGCAACCTGCAAGCCGGCCGCCTGCACTTTACCACAGATTACAAAAAGGGTGTGGCAAAGAGCGAGATTCTCTTGTTAGCGCTTCCCACCCCCTCTAGACCGGATGGAAGCTGTAATCTTGATCCGCTGACGAGCGCCGTCGATGCGATCGCTCCCCTTCTTGACGGCTACCGCCTCATCGTCAACAAATCGACTGTCCCCATCGGATGGGGCGAGAGGGCCGAGAGAAGAATCAAAGAAAAGCTCTCGGCGCCGTGCGCCTTTGATGTGGTCTCCAGCCCCGAGTTCTTAAAAGAGGGAAGCGCCGTTCATGACTGCTTCAACCCCGACCGGATTTTAATCGGAACAAAGAGCGAACGCGCCGCTCATCTGATGAAGGAGCTATACGCTCCCTTTTCGCTTCCTGCCGATCGCGTCTTGATTCTGGACAGGCCCTCTGCAGAGATGGCAAAATACGCTTCAAATGCCATGCTCGCCTTGCGCATCTCGTTCATGAACGAACTCGCTCTTCTGTGTGAAAAGTTAGGGGCGAACATCCATGAAGTGCGCCGCGGAGTCGGGTCCGACAGCCGGATCGGATCTCAGTTCTTGCAGGCAGGAGTCGGCTTTGGAGGATCCTGTTTTCCCAAAGATCTGCGCTCCCTAAAGATGATGGGAGACGAGGCAGGCTATGAGATGCCGATTTTGACGGCAACCTTAGCTGTCAATGCGAGGCAAAAAAGAGTTTTAATGCAAAAAATTCATCGCTTTTTCTCTTCGCGAGGGGGAGTAGAAGGAAAGACGCTTGCCATCTGGGGGCTTTCGTTCAAGCCGGAGACGGATGACATGCGAGAAGCTCCTTCTTTAGAACTGATCCAGGATCTCCTTGCCCAAGGAGCGCGCCTTCGCCTCTTTGACCCTCACGCTATGCACACGGCCCGCGCCGCTCTTCCCGAGAACTCCTTGCTCACCTGGTGTAAGGATGAGTATGACGCAGCACGTGGAGCTCACGGCATCGCCTTAGTGACGGAATGGCAGCAATTTCGCAGTGTCGACTTCGATAAAATAGGAAAGGATCTCCTCGAAAAGGCCCTCTTTGACGGCCGCAACCAATATGATCCTGAGGAGATGAAACAGCGAGGATTTGCTTACCATGGCATTGGCATTCCTGACTAAGGAGGTCAATGAGGCCTTAGATGGCCTCTTGAAGAGCTCGCCTGAGCCCCATGCTCCTCTTGGAGAGGCGGCGCGGTATGCGCTTCTTGGCGGAGGCAAACGGCTCCGTCCCTTACTTCTTCTTGCTCTCGCAAAAGATCTGGACATTCCCCTGGAACAGGCACTGCCCGTTGCCTGCAGCTTAGAACTTATCCACACCTACTCTCTCATCCATGACGATCTTCCCTGCATGGACAACGCCTCGCACCGACGCGGAAAACCTGCCCTTCACCACGCCTTCGGAGAGGCGCTCGCCCTCCTTACGGGAGATTTTTTTTTAACGCTTGCTTTTGAAACGACTGCAAAAACGCCCCATCTCGTCCCTGAAAAGCGCGTCGAGCTGATCCTCCTCCTGGCCGAGAGATCCGGCGGCGAGGGAATGATCGGAGGGCAAACCGTCGACATTCTCTCTCAGGGAAAATCTCTTGACCCTCCTCTCAAAGAGTGGATCAACCGGAAAAAGACAGGAGCGCTCTTTTCCGCCAGCTTAGAATGCGGCAGCATCCTTGCGGAGCTTCCCGAGCCCGCACGCGCTCTTCTGCGCTCTGCCGGACTCTCTTTTGGCGTTTTTTTTCAACTGCAAGACGATCTCGAAGATCAAGATGGAGAGAGTTCAAAAGAAGAGCTCATCCAAAAGCGCTCTGATGCCTTTAGAGCCCTCTCAAAGCTCCCTTTTTCCACCCCCTTCCTCCAGGAGGCCATGCATAGCGTATGACCAAGCGGCTCTTCGATTGTCTCTTTAGCCTTCTCTTCCTTCTCATTGCCACCCCTTTGCTTATTTTGATTGCCCTCTCTTTGAAACTCTCTGTGCGCGGGCCTCTTTTTTACGGAAGCGTACGCTACGGACAAGGAAAGAGACTCTTCACCTGTTGGAAATTTCGAACCATGTATAGCGGCTCCGATGACCGCATTGAAAACCTTCTCAATTCTCGTCCCGATCTGCAAGAGGAGTGGAAAAAATACCGTAAACTCAAAAAAGATCCTCGCGTCTTTCCTTTTGGCCGTTTTTTGCGCAAATACTCGCTCGACGAACTCCCCCAATTGTGGAATGTCTTCAAAGGAGAGATGAGCCTAGTTGGCCCAAGGCCCTACCTCCTCCTGGAGGTAGAAGAGCAGTTGAAAGAGCGCGCCGGTAAGATTCTCTCACTAAAACCCGGGCTCACCGGCATCTGGCAAACCTCCGGAAGAAACCTTCTCACCTTCGAAGACCGCATCCGGTCAGACGAGGCCTACGTCGACAACCACTCCCTCTTAAGCGATTGCGCCATCATCTTTAAAACCATCCTCTTCCTCATCAATCCCAAAGGAGCCTTTTAATGGCGCCGGGCTTGCACCTTTGCAGCTTCTGCACGATTAAGGATGCGGCGCCGGGCTTGCACCTTTGCAACTTGGACACAAGTTGCAAAGGTTCGAGCCCGGCGCCGCACAAGATACTATGGTGATCTTTTATTTGATTTCGCTTCTGGGCCTCCTTGCAAATGCGCTGTTCTTCCCCAAGGCGCATCTTTTTACTTTCGCCCCTTTTTTAGCTGTAGTGCTGATTCGCTCTCCTCTCATCAAGGGACTCTGGATCTCAGCTTTAGCTGGACTGACCTTCGATTTACTCTCCTCTCAGCTTCCTTTTGGCCTCTATCTGGTAAATTTTATCTTTACGGCTCTTGTGCTCTACAGACTGCGTCATCTCTTTTTTGAGGAAAAACCCCTTTCGCTCTCTCTCTTCAGCGCTCTTGTCGGCTCTCTTTTTACCTTGGGTGAGTGCGTCCTGCTCGCTCTTTTCGCCTCTCTTCCTCCCTTTACCACAAAAACTTTGACGGCCACTCTCTTCCTCATGCCGCTTTTTGACGCTCTCTTCTCTTTTTTCTGTTTTAGCATGCCCTTCAAGCTGTATACTTTAGTAAAAAGGGTGCGCTGGTGATAGAAATTTCTTCATTAATGGAAGTGGCTGTGCACACCGCTCTCCAAGCGGGCAAGCTTTTGACTAAGGGCTTTGGAAGCTCGATGGAAGTGAAAGAAAAGCCGGGACGGCACAACCTGGTGACGCAATATGATCAAGAATCCGAAGAGTTGATCCTCTCCTCCATCCGCAAGCGCTTTCCCGCACACGCATTTTTAGGCGAAGAGGGCGGCATGTCTCCGGGGGAAGACTCCTCCTATTTGTGGATCGTTGACCCTTTGGATGGCACCGTGAACTTCGCCCACGGCATTCCTCTCTTCTCGGTCAGCATCGCCTGCTGCTTTGAAAACGAGGTAGTTGCCGGCGTGGTCTATCAGCCGATCACGGAAGAGCTCTTTGCGGCACAAAAGGGAAAGGGGGCCACACGCAACGGGAGACCTCTTGCAGTGACGTCCTGCAAAGAGCTTGACGAAGCGTTTTTGGTAACGGGCTTTCCCTACAACGTCGAAGAAAATCCCTTCCGTTGCATCGACCTCTTCGCTCATCTGGCCGGGAAGGGAATTCCTCTGCGCCGTCTCGGCTCTGCCGCGCTCGATCTCTCTTATGTTGCCTGCGGAAGCTTCGACGGCTTTTGGGAGGTCTCTTTAGAGCCATGGGACGTCGCAGCCGGGAAATTGCTGGTAGAGGAGGCCGGAGGCAGAGTGACGCGCTATGGGGGGTCCGCCGGCTCTTTCCTAAAGAGAGGAACGGTTGTGGCGACTAACGGGTCCATTCACGACGAGCTCTTAGAGGAGATCCATGCCTTTACTTCTTGACGGCAAACACTGCGCCGATCGGATTGTAGATGAAATCAAAACGAAAGTTTCTCAGTTTTCCTCCTCGTGCGATATAAAAAGGCGCCCTCCCGGCCTTGCCTTTATCCTCGTGGGCAGCCATCTTGCCTCCCGCTCTTATTTGAACATGAAGCGTCGACGATGCCGCGAGGCAGGATTTTTTTCTGTAGACCGGGAGCTCCGGGAGAGTTCTTCCGAAGAAGAGCTTCTCGCTGTGATCGCTGAACTGAATGCAAATCCCGTGATCGACGGCATTCTTATCCAACTTCCCTTGCCAAAAGGACTCCGTCCCCTTAAGATGTTGCAAGCGGTAGATCCAAGCAAGGATGTCGATGGTTTTCATCCTTTAAACGTCGGGAAATTACTCCTGGGAGAAGAGGACGGCTTTGTCCCCTGCACGCCTTTGGGCATTCTCCGGCTGCTTCAAGAGGCTAAGATCTCCCCGGATGGCCAAAGGGTGGTGATTGTCGGAAGAAGCAACATTGTAGGCAAGCCCCTTGCCGCCGCTCTGATGCAAAAAAAAAGGGGGGCCAATGCAACGGTCACCCTGGCGCATACGGGAACGCTTCATCTCGTAGAAGTGTGCCGCTCTGCCGACATTCTCATTGCGGCGATGGGAAGCCCGGGCTTCATCACAGAAAAGATGGTGAAAGAGAGAGTCGTTGTCATCGATGTCGGCATCAACCGCGTCGACGGACGTCTCGTAGGAGACGTCGCCTTTGATGAGGTTGCCCCCAAGTGCCGGGCGATTACACCCGTCCCCGGGGGCGTCGGACCCATGACGATCGCCATGTTGCTGGAAAACACTTTACTGAGTTACGAACGATGCTTCAAACGTTAATCTTTGATCTGGGAAATGTCTTGATCTTTTTCGACCATTCAAAAATGGTCCGGCAGCTTGCCGCTTTTTGCGGCATACAACAAGAAGAGGTGAAAAACCTCCTTGATGACAAGAAGACAGGCCTTGCCTATGAAAAAGGAGCCATCTCTTCTCGGGATCTCTTTCAGCTCTTTTGCATCAAGAGCTCCCGAACGCTTGATTTTCAGGGGCTGATGCACGCCGGCGCTTCTATCTTTTCTCCAAACGATCTCCTCCTCTCCTATCTTCCGCGTTTCAAAGAAAAAAAGATCCGTCTGCTCCTCCTCTCCAACACTTGTGAAATGCACTTTGACTACGTCTTAAAAAACTTCTCCTTTCTCAGTTATTTTGACTCCCTCGTTCTTTCCTACAAGGTCGGATCGGTCAAGCCCGAAGAAGCCATCTACAAAGAGGCTCTGCGAGAGGCGCGCTGTCCCAAAGAGGCGTGCCTCTTTGTCGATGACATGCCGGAAAACATCCGGGGAGCAGAGAAGCTCGGCATCCCCTCCCACCACTTTAAAGAGACGACCTCTTTTCTTGAGGCCCTCACCCACCAAGGCATTGTGCATCATGACGCCTAAAGCCGCTAAAATCACCGGATTGCTGCGCCTGCATGTGCGCGGCTTTGGATTTGTCAAACCCGATCCCTCTTCTCCTGTCGCCGAGGAGATCTTCATCCCCAAAACCCATGTTGACAATGGTGTCGACGGAGACCTCGTAGAGGTCGCACTCCTCCCTCCATCGGGCAAGGGTAAGGGGCCCGAAGGAAAGATCGTCGCCATCCTCAAACGGGGAAGAAGCCAGCTGGGCGCCACCCTTTTCCATTTCGACACTGAAGGAAATGCCTACGCCTATGCCCCTCTTTTGGGGCCGGGAAGACCGCTTCTCATCCCCATGGATGACATCCCCTCCTGCAAAAGAGGCGATCGTCTCCTGGTGAAAATCCTCAACTGGGGAGATAGGCAAACTCCCCCGCTTTGCCGCGTCCTAAAAGTCATCGGCCCTATCTCCGATGCCAGCCTCGATAGTGAAGCAGCTCTTGCGGAATTTGACCTAAGAGGCAGTTTTCCTCGCGAGGTCGTCCAGGAGGTCAAAAAATGGCAACAAAGCCAGCCTGGCCAAGAACTTAAAGAGCGTAAAGACCTGACCCATCTGACCACCCTTACCATCGATCCGAAAACGGCCCGGGACTTCGACGACGCCCTCTCTCTAACCGTTGACAAGAAGGGAAATTTCCAGCTAGGGGTCCACATCGCCGACGTCTCCGCCTACGTGAAGAAAGGAAGCGCTCTCGACAAAGAGGCCGAGCTTCGCGGAAACTCTCTCTACTTCCCCGGGGAGTGCACCCCCATGCTTCCGCCAAAGCTCTCCGAGGAGCTCTGCAGCTTAAAACCCAAAGTGGTCAGGCTCACTCTCTCTGTGCTGATGGACTTCACTCCGGAGGGAAAACTGATCCACTACACCGTGTTGCGCTCGGCCATCCGAAGCAGGAAACGTTTTACCTATGAAGAGGCCAAAGAGGTCCTCGACGGAAAACTAAAGAGCCCCTACAAGAAAGATCTCGATGCTCTCGTTAAGCTCTGCTTGCTACTTAAAGAGAGGCGCTCTTTGCGCGGAAGCATTGATTTTGCCCTTCCCGACCTTGTCATTGATGTGGATAAAATGGGCGAACCGCAGGGCGTCTATACTGTCGAGTATGACATCACGCACCAGCTCGTTGAAGAGTGCATGCTGAAAGCCAACGAAATTGTCGCTCAAGAACTCTCCCGCCGCGGCATCCATCTGCTTTTCCGCATCCATGAACAGCCCGAGAGCGCCAGCATGGAGGAGTTCGCCTCTCTAGCTCGACTTTTAGGCTTTTCCGTCCCTAAAAAGCCCAGCTTGAAGGAGATCCAGGAACTCTTTGAAAAAGCAAAAAAAACTCCCCACGCCCACCGCCTTTCGGTCGCCTTCATCCGGAGCATGAAGCTTGCCTTCTATTCCCCTGAAAATGTCGGCCACTACGGGCTTGCCCTGGACCACTACTGCCACTTTACCAGTCCCATCCGCCGCTACAGCGACCTCGTCATCCACCGCCTTCTTTTTGAAAAACCTCTGGAGGAGAAGCGACTCAAAGAGATCGCCCTCAAGTGTTCCGATCAGGAGAGAGTCTCCATGCGCGCCGAGATGCACGTGAAGAGGCTAAAAAAGCTGCGCCTGCTTAAACAATGGAAAGAGGCGGCCCCCAAAAGAAGCTACGAGGCTATCGTGACCCGAGTCGCCCCTGTAGGCCTGACCCTGGAGATCCCCGCACTCTTCCTGGACGCCTTCCTTCACATCTCGGAGCTTGAAGACGACTACTTTGAATTCAACCCCGCTTCCTCTCAGCTGCTGGGAAGACACAGCGGAATCCGCCACAAGATAGGAGATCAGCTCATGCTCTTCGCAGACCACATCGATCTCATCCAGCAAGAGGTAACATGGAGACTCTCGTCCACACGCCCTCGCCGCCGCCGTTAACTCTACCTCTCTCTTTCTACCAAGGAGAGGACGTAGTCGCGATTGCAAAAGCTCTTTTGGGCAAGTGGCTTTTGACCCGGATCGGCGATGATCCCGTCACGGGAGGGATGATCATCGAGACCGAGGCGTATGCCGGCGCAGAAGATCGCGCCTCTCACGCCTACAACAACCGGCGCACAGCCCGCACTGAGACCCTCTTCGGGGAGGGGGGCGTCTCCTACATCTACTTTTGCTATGGGATGCACCATCTTTTCAATGTCGTCACCCATAGAAAAGAGACCCCGCACGCCGTCCTCATTCGCTCCCTCCACCCTACAACGGGGTTAAAGACCATGCAACGGCGCCGCCGGAAAGAGCCGCTGACTAAAGGGCCCGGCAACCTCTCGCAGGCGCTTGGCCTCACCCTGATCCACAACGCCTTGCCCCTTAACGCCCCCCCTCTCTGGATCGAAGACCGCGAGGTAGAGATCCCTCCCTCAAAAATCCAGGCCTCAGAGCGCATCGGCGTCGCCTACGCAAAAGAGGACGCCCTTCTCCCCTATCGCTTTTCTATTATTGGCAGCTGCTGTAAGATAAGTAAGGAACTTGGGCCTTAAGGCCCGAGAATTTTTGCGGTCTTGGGCCGAGTTTCGAACTCGGCCCTTAAGGGCCGCTTTTCCCAACGGAGGAGGGATGAAGAAACACTTTCTCACAGGCCTTGTCATCCTGCTCCCACTGGCCGTAACGCTTGCGGTTGTGGGATTTATCGTCAATTTTTTGACCAAGCCCTTCATAGGCTTTGTCTCCGCTTTGCTGACGCGTCTCGATATCATCAACCGCGGCATCTTCTTTCTTTCTCCCGACCAGACTCTTCGCTACGGCAGCCAGCTCCTCATCCTCGTCATCCTCTTCTTCGCGACACTCATTTTAGGAATGGTCACCGAGTGGTTTTTCATCAAAGCCCTTTTTAGGCTGGGCGACACCATCCTGCACAAAATCCCCCTTGTGAACACTGTCTACAAGACGACGCAGGATATCATTAAAACCCTCTTTGTCTCCGATAAAAAATCCTTTAAACAGGTCGTCATGGCCCCCTTTCCCAAAGAGGGAAGCTACGTCCTGGGCCTCATTGCACGCGAATCGCCTCAAGCGTGCAGCCAAAGTGCCGGAGTATCCCTTCTCTCCGTCCTCGTTCCCACAACGCCCAACCCCACGACCGGCTTTCTTTTGATGTGTAAAAAAGAAGACCTCATCTTCCTGGACATGAAAACCGAAGACGCCGTCAAATACATCGTCTCCTGCGGCGTCATCGTCCCGGAAGAGACTCCCCTCCTGCCACCCCCCTCAAGCGCTCCATGATCAAAAAGCATGTGCTGACAGGATTTCTGACCCTGCTTCCCCTTGTCTTAACCATCCTGATCGTAGCATGGCTCTTTAATCTCCTCACCGACCCTTTTGCCGGGATGGTAGAGAGGATGATCACTACCTATGAAAACCTCTTTAATCTCGATATTGCAAGAGACGAAGAACTCGTCTATTTCTCAAGCCGCCTGATCTCGCTTTTTCTGATCCTCACCCTTCTCTTTCTTTTGGGCTTTATCGCAAATAAATTCTTCTTTCGCATCCTTCTCAACCTCTGCAACAAACTCTTTCTCAAGATCCCTTTAGTCAAGACCCTCTACAGCGTCTTGAAAGAGATCACCTCCGGCTTATTGCAAGAGGACAAAAAGATCTTCACCAAAACCGCCCTCATCCCCTTTCCCTTTCCGAAAACAAGGGCCATCGGCCTCATCACTTCTCCCTTGCCAAAAGTCCTTCAGGAAAAGCTGCAAGAAGAGACGCTCTCCATCTTTGTCCCCACCTCCCCGCACCCCATCTCCGGTTTTCTGCTTCTCACCCCCAAAAAGGACGCTCTCGAGCTCCCTTTCAGTCCCGAAGAGGCTTTTAAGTTTCTGATCTCCTGTGGACTCGTCCATCCTGAAGAACCAAAGGAGTGAACCTCGCCTTGCAGGAATTTACAGAATTGGAGAGGTGAGATGATGTATTCTTGGCAAAGGCTTCGCACCGCCCAGCCAATCCCCATGTTGAAATACCCGGCCCTTAAGGGCGCATTTTTTCCGGAGGAGGGATGAAAGTCATCTATTTTCAGGTCAAGAATGCAGGAGAAAAACTAAAAAAAATTGTGCAGATTGCAACACTGCACTTTGAAAAGGGAGAACCCCTCTTAATTCTAGCTCCCAACGCTTCGGCAGCCGTCTATCTCGACGCTCTCTTATGGAGTTCTCCTCAAGAGAGCTTCCTTCCCCATGAGATCGACCAATCAGAGCTTCTCGCGCTCACCGCTCAAAAGATCAACGTCAACAGCGCCTCCGCTGTTTTAAACCTCTGCCAGGAGACGGTAGGGATCTCACTTTCTCCTCAGCTCATCTATGAATTTGAAGATCTCTCTTTTCCAGAGACCCAGCAAGCCTTCAAAAAGAGATTCGGCGATTACCGGCAAAGAAATTTCACGCTCATCCTTGAAAACCTGAACTAAAAAAGAAGGAAAGCAAGACTTCCCTCCAAAGCGTGCCATGAATCAGAAATCAAACAATGATGGGTAAAAAGACGGTCCCCTATCTTAAACCCATGGAGCATGAATCACACATCTTTTTTTCGGCGAGCTACCCGTGATCGGGACGTTGATTTAGAAGGAACCCGAATGTATTTATATTTAGGCTTCACTTCTTTTACTTTGCCACCTTCATATACAACCAAGCGTGTATTACTTCTTGCAGATACATCGATAGCTTTTTTTACGCCAAGCTTATGTGCTTTAAGGAGCATCTGATTGATATCGACATTTTTATTCGTCTTTGCCATTGGCTAACCTCATTATCTTTTCCCAATTTTCCATATCGTCAATTTTAAGTGGAGTGCCAATACCTTTTTTGGCGATTACTTTTTTCACGCTTGACACAGCAGATGAATTGTCAATGATTAATGCAGTGTCTACTATTGGCAAATAGAGACTTACAACATT
>MGME01000029.1:10907-28458 GCA_001796315.1 Chlamydiae bacterium RIFCSPLOWO2_12_FULL_49_12 | reverse complement strand
ATTACCTCCTTGGTAATAAATATTTTACTACCAGGAGAGGACATTTCTATTCTTCGGAAAGCGGACATTTCTAAAAAACGCTAACATAAAAATACTTTTTTTTGCTTCAAATCCACAGAAATGCTACACTTTATCTATTAAATAGCAGGAGATTAATTTTTATGACAGTAACAAGATGTTCTTCTAGTCACTTGATGACAGGGTTGCTTGCATGGCGAAACCCTCAAGGAAGTGAAGAAAACTGGATAAACAGCATATGGGGGCAACGTATTGAAAATAGTTGGCAACATGCAGGAAAATGCATTTCTACTGAAATTGGTCTTGGTCTTCTTACGATTACATCTGCTGTAGAAACGACAGCCTATGCCACCCTTGCCCTTGTATCCCTTACGTTATACCCATTTACTGATAAACCTTTCACATTCTTTGCAAAACTTCTACAAAGTAGTGCCTTTACGATTATTTGGGGAATAGCTGATGCAATACTATATAACCCATTCTTTATAAACGTAATGACCCACGAAAGCTATGCTCGTTACTGGGCGGAAATGTTAAACCCTACTCCCATGCTACTGTTCCGATTAGATGACAGGCTGTATGTAGCTGACTGGGCACAGCAACATAGACAGGGAAATGTGAATAATGCGCTACTTGCGCCTATTGTTGCTGCAGGACGTGCCACCCAAGTATTAATTGATCAGGGAGCTAATTTTATCCAACAGGATGTATTGGCAAACGCTAATGCTGAGACCATAGACCTTTTTAGGAATATGGACCCATCCATATACATGTTTATACTGACTAAAGCTGTTCATATTTATACAGCTGGTGCCAAAAAAAATGATGAAGTTCCTGACTTCTTTAAACCAGCAACCAAAAATCTTATCTTAGCCTTGCGCCAAGAAAATAACAGTGAAGAAACGGGACAGGAACTCCAGCGATTGGTTGAAAACCCAACTCAATTTGAGACAACACCACAGGGCGAATCTGCTAAGGCTGTCTTTAATAGATTGAGAAACATTGCAACAGGAGAATTGCAAAACAGCTTATTAACCACTAGATGCTGGCAGAAGGCTGCTGAGCAGCTGTCGGCAGAATAAGCTAGCGGCGCTTTTTCTTTTTAACTCGACTTTGCTGGGCTTAATATGGAGTAATGACCACTCCGGTTAGGCGATGGTTGCCTCTTTGCAAATCTATTCTTCGCTAACATCGGCGGCTAAGCGAAAGCCGAAGGTGCGGTTCATCGTCCCGGGGTTGTTGCGATGGCGGTGGGCACAGCGCAAATCCTCTTTGAGGCTCTTCCAGCAGCCGCCCCTAAGGACGCGATAGACGCCTTGAAGGGGGCCTTTGGGATTTTCAGGCTCTTGCAAAGAGAGATCATAGTACTGGTAACTGTACCAGTCCTGGCACCACTCGTAGACATTTCCCGCCATGTCGAAGAGTCCATAGCCGTTAAAAGGATAGCTCATGACGGGCGTCGTGTCGGAATTAAAGAAATTGGCATGAGAGCGCTCAAGCGCTTCTCCTGAAGGATACTGGCTTCCGGCCCTTCCTCCATAGGCGGCGATCTCCCACTCGGCTTCGGTAGGAAGGCGCTTTCCAACCCATTTTGCGTAAGCTAGCGCCCCGTACCAGCTGACGCCGACAACGGGATGCTTGGCATACCCCGATTCAATGCTCAATCTCCCGCCGCTCCGCTTGATGCGGGCGTCGCGCAAGCAGATGATGTCGTTATTGTTGCCGTCCTTTTCACCACCCATGGATTCTAAAAAGCGCACAAACTGCTCATTGGTCACAGGATGGATGTCGATGGCGAAACTGCTGACGGAAATCTGATGCTGCGGCATCTCGTCGCGGGCGCCCCGCTCGCTGCCGCGCACATAGCTCCCTCCAGGGACCACATTCATCTCCGTAAGGAGAGGATCGATCGCTTTCGGCTCTTTTTTTTGAGGGGAATAGGACGTCACTTCAAGATCCTTCTGAAAGATAGCCGCCGGATCCTCTTCATAGGCCGGCCGTATGATCTCGCTGGGTTTTAAAATGGGCTTTAAGAGCGCCTCCTCTTTGCCTTTGCTCCCTTTTGCCTCCATCTCCTCTAAAGCCGCAAGCAGCGAGGCGGGACGCTTGGCGGGATCCTCTTTCAGGCACGAAAGAATGAAAGAATCCCAAAAATATTTCAAATCGGGCAGCTGTTCGGAAGGGAGTTCGAACACACCCTCGGGAGTTCTGCCCATGAGGAGAAAGTAGATCAAGACTCCAAAGGCATAGACGTCCTCTTTGCCTTCACAGGAGCTCTTTTCACACAATCGCTTTTGCTCGGGAGCTAAAAAGGCGAAATTTTGGAGAAAAGTATTGTGAAACCGGAAAATGGAGTCCCCTCCGCTCTTCATCTCTTCTTGCCTCTCTAAAATTGCGGCAATGGCGGCATAGGTGCGGTTTAAGATAAATCGCGGCCCCATCGCTTGGGTCAGGCCAAAATCGGAGAGGTAGACGTGCATCCCCTCCTCTCCTTTGCCAACGAGAATGTTGTTTAATTTAAGTCCCTGATGGGCCACGGGATAGGCGGCGTCCAGCGCTTGGGCAATCTGACGGGCCACGGTAAGGATCTCCGCTTCGTTCATCGGACGGTCTTTGGAAGAGAGATACTGAGCAAGAGTAGTCGTCTCTCCATATGAGTCGACAATGCAATCGGTCACCAGAAAATAGGTTCCTTCAAAGTAACTTACATTGTGAATCTTGACGATATGCGGGTGCTCGATCTTCGCAAGCGCCGCCACCTCCTTTTCTAGGCGTTGCACAAAGCCGCGGTCTTGCGACAACGCGTCGGGAAGCACCTTCAAAACAAAGGGACGCTTTAAAAAACGATGCTCCGCGACAAAGACCTTTCCCAAAGAGCCCTGTCCAATCTCCTTTAGGAGCTCGTAATCTCCCATTTTTGCTATCTCTTTCATATTCTTTCAATCCTTTCAAGAATCTTTTCCTTCCCGGCAAGCGGCGCTTCGCAATGCTCCCGCGCGCAGAGGTAGAGAGTGGTCTCTTCCTCAATCGGGCCCTTATCCGCATGGAGGGAAAGGAGTTTGTCAATGAGAGAATCGTCAGGGGTTTTCCAGATCACAGCTTTATTCGGAATGAAACGGCTGGCAAGCGCCGTCAAAATCTCCTCTTCACCCTCCCTCTTTTCATTCAAGGCAATGACGAAAGTGAGAGCCGAAGCGTCAAAATACCGCTGCAAGGAGGTTAAATGATACGTTGCTCCCGCAGGAAAACTCTCTATAAAATTCTTAGCCGCCCTGAAGATGTCTTCTGCCTGAAGGAGATACTTTTTCTCTTCCGTCATCTGGTAGAGGCGGAGCAGATTTTCTGCGTGGACGGCATTGGAAGAGGGTTCCGCTCCATCGTAGAGTTCACACCTGCGAACGAGCATCTCTTCCTCTTCCGCCGTCTGAAAAAAGGCTCCGTTCTTCTCTTTGAATTCCCTTCTTGCAAGATCGGTCATTTCGATGGCCCAACTCAAATAGTCGCTTCCGCAACCCGTCTCAAAAAGAGTCAGCGACGCCTTGATTAAGGCGGCATAGTCATCCAGTCCGGCTGCAAAGCGCGCTTCTCCATCGCGATAACGCCTAAGAAGCCTTCCTTCCTGCCAGTTGTGTGAGCGGATAAAAGAGAGCGCATGACAAGCTGCTTCTTTGTAGCGGCTCTCTTTAAAGGCCGCGCCCGCCAGCGCAAAGACGTGAGCGGCAAAGCCATTGGAGCTACAGAGGATTTTATCATCGACAAAAGGGCGGGGACGCTCTTCTCGCCTGCGCTTCAAGCTCTCTTTGGCCTCATCCAGTCTCTTTTTCACTTCCATAGGCTTGATGGAGAGCGCTTCGGCAAATTCAGTCAAGGTCATGTTGGCATGGAGGACGTTCCTTCCCTCAAAATTTCCGCTTTCGGAGACGCCGTAATAGTTGCAAAAGAGCTCAAACTCCTCTCCTTCCAACACCTCCTCAATCTCTTGAATTGTCCAGGTATAGTAGAGCCCCTCCTGTCTTTCGAGATCGGCATCTTCTGCAGAGAAAAATCCCCCTTCCCCGGAGCTCAGATGAGAGAGGAGATAATCAAGCGTCTCGCACACGATTTCTTTGTATTCATCCCGTTTGGTCAGAGTCCATGCTGCCAGGTAAGTGGATGCAAGCAAGGAGTTGTCGATGAGCGTCTTTTCAAAATGGGGAAGGTGCCACATGACATCCATTGCATAGCGTGAAAATCCCCCTCCCAGATGGTCGTAGATCCCTCCCCGATGCATCCGGTCCAGAGTCAGCTCGACATAGAAGAGCGCGCGGCTCTCTTTATGCATCTTAGAAAAGGTCAAAAAGGCATCGCAAGAGTAGCTGATCGGAAACTTCGGTTCTCCCCTAATCCCACCGAAGACCGGATCCACCACTTCGTAGAGCTCTTCCATAGCATCGAGCAGGGTATCGGATGAGGGAAGCTCCGTCCCATGCGTAATGGAAGCCTCTTGAAAGAGCTCCACCACCCGATCCGCTTGTTCGATAATCTGAGAGCGTTCCGGACTCTTCCAGAGCATGTGAATCTGCCGGGAAAATTCAGAGAGGCCGATCAACTCCTTTTGCATGCGCGGCGGAAGATAGGTCACCGCAAAAAAAGGCTTTAGATCAGGAGTTAAAATTACGTTGAGAGGCCATCCTCCGGCAGTAGCCATCAGAGCTTGCCCGAGCTCCATGTAGAGGGCGTCAATTTCAGGAAGCTCTTCTCTGTCCACCATCACATTGACGAAGACCTCATTTAGAATGTGGGCTACTTCTTCATCTTCAAACGACTCCCTCTCCATGACGTGACACCAGTGGCAGGTGGCATATCCAATGGAGAGAAAGATCGGCTTGTCCATCTGTTTCGCCCTCTCGAATGCCTCCTTTCCCCAAGGGTGCCACTCCACAGGATCGTGGGCATGCTGAAGCAAATAGGGAGACTTTTCATGGATCAGTTTATTCTCATGACGAAAATCCGTCATAAGAACCCGAAATGCCTGGCGGCAAAATAGGCAAGCGCAACCATCCCTAAGCTCAAAAGAATCCAAAGAGCATTCGGCAAAAACTTCTTCCCCTCGGCCGCCGAACCGCGCGGCTCAAGAGTGCCCAGGCCATACGCAAACTCCTGCTTCTCCTTTACAATGCGAAAGGCCAGAGGATACTCTTTTGAAAGCTCTTCGGCATCAAGACCCAAAAATTGGATATACTGCCGCATAAATCCCAGGGCATAGACCCCTGAGATAAACTCATAAACCCTTCCCTCTTCGATCGCCTGCAAATACATCGACCGGATCGACGTAGAGTTCTGCACCTCTTTCAATGAGAGTTGAAGCTCCCCCCTCCTTGCTTTCACCAAAGCGCCAAGACTGACAGCATCTTCATTCATGATCCCCCCGCCATTCCTCTTAAGCTCCTCAACATAACAAAATCGTTCAAAGATACAAATGGAAAGTTATGACACAAACAGTCTCAGGCAATTTTTTCTTTCGTGCCCGCGCCAGTGCCCGTGTGCGTGCCCGAAGTTCATTTGTGTATACGAAGGGGCGGCTGAAACCACCGCTCCAATTCTGCAAACTCCGGAAGGATCAACTTTCGCTTTAAAACATCTATTCATTTTGTCATAAATGAAGCCGTATGGCTCCTTCCACTTTTGTCGCAAAGATCGACCTAAAACTCTCCGAAAAGCTAAAAGGCGATCTCGAAGGCATGGGATTTTCTTTGTCCAGCCCTCCCTACACCCTCTTTTCGGCTCAAAAAAAGGGGGTCTCCTGCACGCTCTACGAATCGGGCAAGCTCACCGTCCAGGGAAAAGAGAAGGATGAATTCATTACTTGCTACCTCGAACCTGAGATCCTAAAGAGTTTTGATTACTCCTACCCTCACGCCTATGTCGATAGAAGAGCGCGCATCGGGATCGATGAGGCGGGAAAAGGAGACTTCTTCGGTCCTCTCTGCATTGCAGGCGTGCAGGCCGGAGAAGATAAGGTCGCTGAGCTTCTCGATTTGGGTGTGCGCGACAGCAAAAAAATGGCCGACTCCGTCGTCTTGGCTGTTGCAAAAAAAATCCGCTCCCGCTTTCCGCATGCCATCGTCCGCATCTCTCCGAACAAGTACAACGAACTCTACGAGAGGTTTAAAAATCTAAACCATTTGCTGGCGTGGGGCCATGCCACGGCCATCTCCGATCTTGTCTCCGAGACAGGCTGCAAGGAGGTCATCATCGACAAATTTGCAAGCGAACATCTCGTCACCTCCGCCGTTGCAAAAAAAGGGCTCACCATCCATCTGGAGCAGCGGGTCCGTGCGGAAGAGGATGTAGTGGTAGCCGCCGCTTCCATTGTGGCGCGCGCCCATTTCCTAGAACAACTGGCGATTTTGGGAGCCGAGTTCGGGATGGAGCTGCCCAAAGGAGCCGCAAACCATGTCATAGAGGCGGGCAAAGCCTTTGTTGCAAAACACGGAAGGGAGAGTTTAAGAAAAGTCGCCAAGCTTCACTTTAAAACAACGGATCTGGTTCTATCCAACCATGCTTAAGCGCCTTTGCATCCAGAATTTTGTCCTGATCGAGAGTTTAACCGTCGATTTTGAAAAGGGATTTAACGTCTTGACCGGCGAGACGGGCGCCGGCAAAACAGCCCTACTAGACGCCATCGCTTTGATCCTGGGAATGCGCGCGGACCACTCGCTCATTCGCGCAGGAGCTGCCAGGGCGCGCGTCGAAGCGACTTTTGAGGTTGAAAACGAGAAGGCGCTCTCTTCTCTTTTGAATGAGGCGGCTCTTTTTTGGGAAAGCGGTGAGCCGCTCACCATTGTCCGCGAACTCTCTCTGTCAGGGAAGAACCGCGCCTTTATCAACGGCCAGACAACCACTTTGCCCCTTTTACAAAGAGTCGGTTCGCACCTCATCGCCCTCTTCTCCCAACACTCCCATCAAACTCTAAGAGAGACCTCCTACCACCGCCATCTGCTCGATCTCTTCGGAGACCTCAAAACAGAGGTCGCACACTTTCAGGACAAATGGGATGAGGAGCGCACCCTCGCTCAAGAGATCCTCTCTGCAAAGGAAGCGATGCAAAGAAGAGATCACGAACTCTCCTATTCTTCCCATGTCATTGAGGAGATCAAAGAAGCTGCCCTTAAAGAAGGGGAAGAGGAGAGCCTCTTCGAAGAGTACAGCCGCCTCTCTCATTTAAGCGAAATCATAGAGACCCTAAGCGCTCTTCAGCAAGAGCTGTTTGAAGCGCAAGACTCCCTCTTGAGCCGCCTGAGTTTCTGGAACCATCGACTCTCAGCTCTTGTTTCAGTAGACTCAAGAGTGGAAACGCTGCTTTCTGATTTATCGCAAGCCGCCCTCCACTTAAGCGAAGCGTCTTTTGAGCTCTCTTCTCACTTAAGCGGCTGCGAGAGCGATCCTTTACGAAAAGAACAGCTGGAAAAGAGGCTCTCTTCCATCGACAGAATAAAGAAAAAGTATGGAAAGAGCTTAAAGGAGATCGAAGAGAGAAGAGAAGCTGCCGAAGAAACAGTCTGTTCCTATTCCACCTTAGAAGAGAGGCTAAGATCCCTTGAAGTTCAAGAAGAAAACTTAAAAAAAGAGATGCAAACGCGTGCACAAGAGCTCACGGAAAAGCGGCGCGCCGCTGCACATCGCCTCGCTCCTTTCGTCTCAGAGGCTCTCTCTACCTTAAATATGCCAGACAACCTCTTTACCATAGAGCTCACTCCTTTAGAGAGAACCTCCCAGGGAGAAGAAGAGGTCTCCTTCTTCCTCAAAGCAAATCAGGGAGAGGGCGCAGCCTCCGTCGCTGCCTCCATCAGCGGAGGAGAACTGGCCCGCCTGATGCTTGCGATCACGACCCTTCTCGCAGAGAAGAACCAGACCGAAACCCTTCTCTTTGACGAGATCGACGCAAATATCGGCGGCGAGACGGCTGCAAAGATCGGCATGCGGCTCAAAGATCTCGGCAAGAGCCGCCAGGTGATCTGCGTCACCCACTTTCCCCAAGTGGCGAAATTTGCAGACGCCCACTTTTGCGTGCAAAAAAAGAGCGCCGAGGGAAGAACCCTTGCAAGCGCCGCCAAATTAAAAAAGAGAGAGAAAGAAAAAGAGCTCCAGCGTATGCTAGGCGGAGAATTTGCATACGTTGAATCTTAATTAATGCGTCTTTTTTTCTTTTTGTCAGGATTTCTCTTCTTCTCTTTCCCTCTCTTCTCGAAAGGATATATTACCCCGCACCCTGACCATCCTTTCTTTGTGACGGCCGACTTCCGCGCGATCGGCCAAGCCCCTTTTCGCTCCAGCCGCTTCCGCCACTCTCACGCCACCTACGCAGACAGCAGCGACGGACTCTACTACACTCTCTTTATCAATCCCCGAAATTCCCTCTCTTTCGAACTTAGCTACTCCTATCTCAAATTTGACTGGGATCAAAACCCCCGCTTTCGGGAAGGGATTTACAACTACGGAGACGTTTCGTTGAGCTGGATCTCCACCGCTTGGGAAAAGTGGCTCTGGATCATCACCAATGGCGTGACCGTCGATGCCAAAGAGGTCAATTTCAAAGAGAGCGGCGTCTTCTACACCTCCTGGTGGGGAAGATACTCTTTTACCAAGGATTTTGCCGGCCACCTCGGCGTTTTGGGCTATGCCGGCATCCGCAACCACTACATCCTTCCCATCCTGGGCTTCGACTATCAGATGGCGCGGGCATGGCGCCTGCATGCCATCTTTCCCTATGACCTCTCTTTAAGGATGTACGTCCATCCCGAGTGGTTTTTCTCCTTGCGCTACGCCTCCTTTGGTTATTACCGCTATCCACGGCGCGCGAGCGGCGGCATCGGCAAGTTTGACCGCGCCATCTTCGATCTCTACTCCAAGGGCGTCGAGCTTGGAATCAACTACGCCACAGCCTCCCATTTCGAGGCAGGGATCGGAGGGGGATGGAATTTGGGGGGCTGGATTCACATCAAGGATCGCCACAACCACCATCCCAAGTACTTTAGATACAAAGGAGCACCCTATGGACATGCCTATCTCTCCTTCAACTTTTAAGGCCCAGTTCCGCAAGTATTTTTCTTGCCAGCTCGACGAGCTTAAAAGCTCGGGCCTCTACAAAGAGGAGAGAGTTCTGATCTCTCCCCAGCAGGCTCGTATCACCCTTGCGAACGGCGAAGAGATCATCAATCTCTGCGCCAATAACTACTTAGGTCTCTCCAACCATCCCGACCTCATCCGGGCAGCCCATGGAGCCCTGGACCGGTATGGCTACGGCCTCTCTTCCGTGCGCTTCATCTGCGGCACTCAAGAGATCCACAAGCAGCTGGAAGAGCGCATGAGCGCTTTTCTGGGAATGGAAGAGACCATCCTCTACTCTTCCTGCTTTGACGCCAACGGAGGCCTTTTTGAAACGATTCTTTCCGAAGAAGACGCGGTGATCAGCGACGAGCTTAACCACGCCAGCATCATCGACGGCATCCGCCTCTCTAAGGCCCAACGGTTCCGCTACAACAACAATGACATGAAAGATCTGGAAAGCAAGTTGCAGGAGGCTTCCAAAAGCCGCTTTCGGCTCATTGCAACCGATGGAGTCTTTTCCATGGACGGCATCCAGGCCAACCTTGCCGCCCTTTGTGATTTGGCGGAAAAGTACAACGCTCTCGTCATGGTCGACGATTCCCACGCTACGGGCTTTGTCGGAAAAGAAGGCCGCGGAACGCATGAGGCGTGCCGGGTCATGGAACGCGTGGATCTCTTAACCGGAACCTTTGGAAAGGCGCTCGGCGGCGCCTCCGGAGGATATATCAGCGGACCCCGTGAGATCATCGCGTGGCTGCGCCAGCGCTCGCGTCCCTATCTCTTCTCCAACTCTCTCGCGCCTGTTGTCGCCGCCACCTCTCTCAAAGCTCTGGAACTGGTAGAGAGAGGATGCGAGCTGAGAAAAAAACTTACCGAAAATGCCGCCTATTTCCGCTCGCGCATGGAGCAGCTGGGATACACACTCGTTCCGGGGTCGCATCCGATCATTCCCGTGATGCTCGGCGACGCCCGCATCGCGCAAGAGATGTCCCGCCGTCTGCTTAAAGAAGGAATCTACGTCATCAGTTTTTCCTATCCTGTCGTTCCCAAAGGCAAGGCGCGCATCCGGACGCAAATTTCAGCCGCTCATGAAAAGAGACATCTAGACAGCGCTCTGGCTGCCTTTGAGAAAGTGGGCAAACAACTAGAGGTAATTGTATGAAAGCTTTAGGAAAACTCAAAAAAGAAAAAGGCCTTTGGCTTTACGAGGCTCCCATGCCCTCTCCGGGGCCGCACGATCTTCTCATCCGGGTCCAGCAGACGGGGATCTGCGGAACGGACATCCACATTTACGAGTGGGATGCCTGGGCGCAAAAGACCATCCCCGTTCCGATGACCGTCGGACACGAATTCGTCGGCATTGTCGAAAAGGTTGGGACCGAAGTGAAGAATTTTCAACCGGGAGATCGCGTATCGGGGGAAGGACATCTCGTCTGCGGCGCCTGCCGCAACTGCCGTGCAGGACGGCGCCATCTCTGCAGCCGCACGATTGGCGTCGGCGTGCATACGACGGGGTGCTTTGCCGACTATTTCGTGATCCAAGCTTCAAACGCCATTCGCGTCCCCAAAGAGATCTCCGATACCGTCGCCGCCATTTTTGATCCGCTTGGAAATGCCGTACACACCGCCCTTTCTTTTGACCTTGTAGGAGAGGATGTCCTGATCACGGGAG
This sequence comes from Chlamydiae bacterium RIFCSPLOWO2_12_FULL_49_12, assembly GCA_001796315.1. Taxonomy (GTDB): domain Bacteria; phylum Chlamydiota; class Chlamydiia; order Chlamydiales; family Rhabdochlamydiaceae; genus 2-02-FULL-49-12. The sequence goes on along the minus strand of MGME01000029.1, from coordinate 17,678 downwards.
CCGGGCCCATCGGCATCATGGCGATCGCCATTGCCCTTCATGCCGGCGCGCGCCGCGTCGTCATCACCGAGCTCAACCCTTACCGGCTCGCATTGGCTGCAAAGATGCACCCCACGCGCGCCGTCGATCTCACAAAAGAGGATCTGCCTTCCGTGATGAAAGAGCTGGGAATCGCCGAGGGCTTTGGCGTAGGCCTTGAAATGTCGGGACACCCTGCCGGCCTGCAGCAGATGATCGATGCCATGCGCCCCGGAGGCAAAATAGCCCTTCTGGGCATCCTTCCCGACGGCGCCGGCATTGACTGGACAAAGGTTATCTTCAAAGGCCTTGTCATGAAAGGGATCTACGGGCGCGAAATGTATGAAACCTGGCACAAGATGCTCAGCATGCTTCAGAGCGGACTTGACATCTCCGCTGTTGCCACCCATCACTTCCCTGCCGGCGAGTTCCAACAAGGCTTCGACCTGGTACGGCAGGGAAAGAGCGGCAAAGTGATCCTCGACTGGCGCTGACCTATTGGGTGATGCCGCCTTCTAAAACGAGGAGCTCAAAGGAGTTCACGAAGCGGTTAAAGTGTTCCTCTTCGTAGTTTTGCATCTCGCACTCCATCGCCATGAGATAGAGGCTGTTCTTGACCATCATCGCACGCCCCTTAAAGTAGACGCTGCCTGTGCGGATGAAGAAGTCAAGAGCCTCATGCCCCTGGACAAGAGAGAGATCGGCAAAGATCAGCTGGTTTGTAGGGTTATGGGTCAGGATGCCGTTCAGAAAGGTCTCCAGACTCATCTGGGCGTAGCTTTCGTCTACAAAATCGGGATATTGTGCAATAAGAAGCATAAACATCGATTCGCGTTCCGATGCGGAGATATAGGCGTCATAGCTCATCTCATATCCTTCTTCTGGAATGCTCATTTTTTCGGATACGTGTTCCGGAATGGTGGGGAACTGCATCTTGCACTTCCCTGCAACCGATTGAAATTCCGTCCAGGATTTCTCCCCATTGACAACAGGCACCTGTTCGCTCTTCTCGGAACCGGCAATTCTTACCGGAGCGACGAGCGCTAGCACTCCACCTAGAAGACCAATCACCGTTCCAACCAGGATTTCCTTCATCTCTTTTTTCATATCCTCTTCCTTACGTATAGTTTAACATAAAATCTTTGATCCACCAGATGAGCCACATCGCAACCCAGAGTGCGATGACAAACAGGGCAAAGGGCAAGATGACGTTAAGAAGCGCTTTCCAGACAGAAAAGCGCTGAACTTCCGCTAAAGTCTTAAGAAGCAGCACAAAAGACCAGACAGCAATCACAAACTGTAGAGCCGCCACGAAAGAGAGGACGCCCTGTTCTCTTCCGACAAAAGAGCGCTGCATGAAGCCGTCATAGAAGATCCTGTCCTGAAACAGCGCAATCAGAACCAGCCAACTTAAGCCCGTCACGATGTTGGGAGCATTAGCCCACGACACCGCGGCTCGAATGGAAATAAAATTACCCGTCCCGCCGATCCACCTCCCTACCCAAAAAAGCAGACCTGCGATAATAGTGAACCCCAGCATCCCGGCAAAGGGAGAGAGGATCAGCGCTCCTGTCATAATGATCGGCCAGGAAAAGTAAAAACTAAGAGATAGAGACTGAGAAATTTGCAAAAGCATGGGAAAGCCGTAGATCGCCGACAGCCACACAAAGCGGTAAGAGGGATCTACTTTAAGGATCCTCGTAATCGTCTGTCTCGGAGAACACCAGATCGTCAACCAGGGATTGATGCCAAGTCTTCCTGCCATTTTTTCCTCCTTAAGCCCTCTACGCCCCTAGGTCTAATCATAAAATCATTTTTTTAACTTGGCAAGTCTTTTCTTTAATCCTGGCGTCAGACTTGCAAGTTTGGAACTTGCACACTGAAAAGTCCGGAGACTGGCACACAAGTTTGGAACTTGCACACTAGGAAAAGTTCGGCTAAAGGCAGGCGTTCCGCCGAAGACAGAGTGCTCATCCGCAGTAAAGAGAGCACGCTCTCCCCTCTTGGAGAGCGCATGCTTCCCACATAGCCGGATTTTACAGGATTAAAGAGCGCAGGCGCTGGCACTTTCCATGACCAGCTCCTGAGCTCTCAAGACAAAAAAACTCTCGTGAAGAGCGCAAGGACGGCGTCCTCCGATCAAGAACACGAGTCATACAGAACTAAGAAAGCCTATTTGCAGCAACCACCCCCGCCGGATTCCTTGTGCTTGCAGCCGCAGATCTCTTTGCATTTTCCAAAAAAGCTGATGCTCCAGACACCGGCAAGCCCAATGACGGCATAGCACAACCTGCTGAGCAGAGTCGTATTGCCTTTAAAGAGCCACGCCACAAAATCAAATTGGAAAAATCCCCAAAGCCCCCAATTGAGAGCACCCAGGATCACTAAGAGTAAAGCAAAAAAATTCAGACACTTCATATAACATCTCCTCTATGTAAGGCTATCCTTTCCTCTCATCATATAAAAAATAAATTTCATATGCAACTGCTGTGATCTTTTCCCAAAAGCTCCCGCCGGAAGCGGAAGCCGCCGGGGGTCTTACGAAAAAATGGTGTCTTTTTTTTCTTTAACTGCTACATTTTTTTCCTTGTAATCGATTAGAACACACGTAAGCTGAGGAATTTCCGTATGATTTTCAAGATTTTCCAGGCCAAGGAAAGAGGTAAGCTCGGCTTTGTACGTTTTTTGACAGCCGGATTTCGAGGAGGCTGCAAAAAGAGTTCATTCGGCGCAGCCGCACTCGCCGGCAAGCCGGAGTTTACAAATTGCTTGAATGAATTTGCAAACTCCGGCAAGAGCTCAAACCTTCCCTTAGCGCGGCATCATTTAGCCGCCTTATTGTTTTTCTTCTTTGGCATCGTTTTCACTCACATTCTGCCTTTGTGGGCAGAGAGTGGTACGCAACCGTGTTTTTCTCTAAAGAAAGTCGAGAATAATCCCCATCATATCGTGATCAATTATGTCGAAAAGGAGGGGTTCGTTGCTCTTGATGATGGATCGTGTTGGAAAATGTTATTCCTGAAGGAAAAACCAAAACAGAGCTGGTGGCAATGGGTAAACAATGAATTTCCAAAAGAGTGGAATCTCCAGGATTGTTTTTTCTTTGATCCTGTGACATGGCTGTCTCGTGATCCGATCCAAATCTATGAATCCTCGGTTGAGTTTTTTTTTGGCTATCGACACATTTTAGAAAATATCAGGACAGGACAAAAAGCCTTTGCTGAGTTTATCCCTTTTGGGACAAAACAAATACCTAAGTTCAATTATGTTAAAACGATTATGGAACGTTCCTCCAAAAGCGAAAGTAAGATCTTAATTAATCGTTATTTTCTTAAAAATGCACTTATTTTAGATAACGGAGAGTGCTGGCAAATTTTTCCTGCAGAAGAAAAAAAACAGACTTGGTCAAATTGGTTGTACGGAAAATCAATTGATCCCGCCGAACAACCTGACGCCTCTTTTGTATTTGCCGCTTCTTCGTGGTTGCCGTCCGATCAAATTCGGATCTATTTCTATTCCGAAGAAGATCCCCTCATCTCCATCTATGCTTCGGCGACAAAGATCAAGGGAGTGTACTTAATCGAAAATAAAACCAGGGATCAATTAACTTACGCCCACCCCTTAACAATTGCTGATATAGATCAATTATGGAAGGAGCTTTCAGAATGCAGATATAATTCCGGTTATAATACAGGATGCAGCGTCGGACACCAGGCCGGACACAAAGCCGGACACAAGATAGGGCATGATGAAGGCTATAAGGACGGATACATAAAAGGCTATGATAAAGGACGGCAAGAAGAACGAGAAGAACAAGATCTGAAAAAAAAGAGAAACACACATTCGGAGCCGGCTCTACACCCAATCAACTTCAAAAATCGGTTTTAGGCTTGGCCAAAGCCTAAAACCGATTTTTGAAGTCATTTCGGTATAAGTTACTTTTGTTATGCGATTGCAAATTTCACTCTCTTTTCTTAAGATTGTAAAGAAATAACGGGCTGCCGATGGATTTTAGTGAGAGCGAGCTGGAAAAGTTAAGCCGTCTGTGCCGCATTGAGCTGAGAAGCGATGAAAAAATGAGGCTACGGGAAAATCTCTCGAAGATTTTAAGCTACATCGAGCAGCTCAAAGCGCTGGAATTAGAGGGCGTCGCACCCTGCAACCACGTCCTTCCCCAGCTCAAGAACGTCTTGCGCGAAGACAGAGCCCAAGAGACTCTTTCCAGAGAAGAGTTTTTAAAGAATGCTCCCCAGCACATCGGAGGCATGATCCGCGTTCCTCCCGTTATCCGGATGGAAGAATAGTCCTATGGACACAGCCCTTGCATACAAAGAGCGCTTTGTGCGCGGTGAGATGAAGGCAACTGAGATCGTTGAAAAACAGCTCTCCTTCATCAAAGAGCATGATCCCAAGATCGGCGCCTTTCTCTCCCTCCTTGAGGAGCGCGCCTTAAAAAAAGCCCAACTCCTCGATGCGAAGAGGCGAGAGAACAAGCCTTTGGGCAAACTTGCAGGGATTCCCATCGCAATCAAGGACAACATGCATATCCGGGGCGAGATCACCACTTGCGGCTCGCGCTTTTTGACAAACTACCAAGCACCCTTTGATGCAACCGTCGTTCGTCTGATGGAAGAAGAGGATGCACTGCTCATCGGCAAGACCAATCTCGACGAGTTTGCCATGGGGTCCAGCACGGAAAACTCCGCCTTCCACCCGACTAAAAACCCCTGGAATTTAATGTGCAGCCCCGGAGGGTCGTCCGGAGGGTCGGCCGCCGCCGTCGCCGCCCGCTTTTGTCCCTTGGCTTTGGGTTCCGACACCGGAGGCTCTATCCGCCAACCCGCCGCTTTTTGCGGCCTTGTGGGATTCAAGCCCACTTATGGCCGCGTCTCGCGCTTTGGCCTCGTCGCCTTCGGCTCCTCTTTGGATCAGATCGGCCCTTTAGCCGCTAACGTCAAAGACGCCGCTCTCCTTCTGGAAGTGATGGGACAGCACTGTGACAAGGACTCCACAAGTCTTCCCCTTCCCCCCGCAAACTATCTTGCCGAACTGCAAGGCTCTCTTCAGGGAAAAAAGATCGGCGTCCCGTGGTCGTTTTTAAGCTCGCTCCGAGATCCGGTCGCTTCCAACTTCAAAGAGGCGCTTGGGCTCCTAAAAGAGCTCGGCCTCTCTCTCATCGATGTTGACATTCCCATCTTAAAGAACTCGATTGCGGTCTACTACATCCTCTCAACAGCCGAGGCCTCCACCAATCTGGCGCGCTTTGACGGCATCCGCTACGGCCTCCGCTCCCAAAAAGCTCAAACGCTCTCGGAGATCTATGATCTCTCCCGAGACGAGGGGTTTGGAGACGAAGTGAAAAACCGGATTCTTTTAGGGACCTTCGTACTCTCATCGGGATACAAAGAGGCCTTCTACAAAAAGGGGCAGCAGGCGCGCACCCTCTTCATTGAGGAGTTCCGCTCCGCTTTCACCCTCTGCGACCTCATTGCCCTCCCCACCGCGCCGTCTGCCGCATTTGAACTCGGCACCTTCCACACCCCCCTCGAGATGTATCTGCAAGACATCTTCACAACGCCCGCCAACTTAGCGGGCCTTCCCGCCGTGAGCCTCCTTTCGGGATTTTCTTCCGACAAAAAGCCCCTGGGGCTGCAGCTCTTGGGACCGCAGCTTCATGACGCGGAGGTTTTAAGAGTCGCAAGCGCCTTTGAAGAGGCCTTGGGGCTTTGCTCCGCATCTCCTTCCCTGGAGGCGAAGCCATGACCGATATTGCCTATGAAGGATGGGAGCCTGTGATCGGACTGGAGATTCACGTCCAGCTAAGCACAGCATCCAAGCTCTTCAGCCCTGCCCCGAACCGCTTTGGAGACGAGCCCAACCTCAACATCTCCGCCGTCTGCACAGGCCAGCCGGGCGCGCTTCCCGTTCTCAACAAAGAGGCCGTGCGCAAAGCCGTCCTCTTTGGTCTGGCCGTCGGGGCGCGCATTGCTCCTTTGAGCAAATTCGACCGCAAATCCTACTTCTATCCAGACAGTCCCCGCAATTTTCAGATCACCCAGTACGATCAGCCGCTCCTTCTCGGAGGCGTCGTCGCTGCCGACGTCGGAGAAGGGACCAAGCACTTTTGCATCCACCGCGCCCATCTGGAAGATGACGCAGGCATGCTCAAACACTTTCCTGCGTTTGGAGGCGTCGACTACAACCGAGCCGGCATCCCGCTCCTTGAAATCGTCTCGGAGCCTTGCATGCACTCTCCCAAAGAGGCCGCAGCCTACGCCATGGCGGTACGCGCCATCTTGCAGTACATTGGCGCTTCGGATTGCAACATGGAGGAGGGCTCGTTACGCATCGACGTCAACGTCTCGGTGCGCCCGAAGGGAAAAGAGGGGCTCAATGACAAGATCGAGATCAAGAACATGAGCTCTTTTGCCAATATGGAGCTCGCTCTTGAAGCAGAAATCCGCCGTCAAATCCGCGCCTACGCCCTGCGTCCGCACGACAAAGACCCCATTGACAAAGGAACCTACCGCTTCGATCCGGGAAAAAAAGAGACCGTGCGCATGCGCACAAAAGAGGAGGCCGCAGACTACCGCTACTTTCCCGAGCCCGATCTTCCTCCGCTCCACCTTTCCGGCGCCTTCATCGAAGAGGTGCGCCGCTCCCTTCCCGAACTCCCCCACCAACGCTATGAGCGCTACGTTAACCGCTTAGGATTAACTCCCTACAATGCCTCTCTTCTCATTAACGACAAGC
>MGME01000029.1:0-10869 GCA_001796315.1 Chlamydiae bacterium RIFCSPLOWO2_12_FULL_49_12 | reverse complement strand
GCCCCTCTCCGACTACTTTGAAGAGGGACTTAAACACTGCGCGCATCCGACTCATCTATGCAACTGGATCACCGTCGAATTCGTGGGACGCTTAAAAGAGACGGGGAAAAGGCTTCCGGAGATGGGAATCCCCGCGCGGCATATCGCTAAGCTCGTCTCTCTCATTGAAAGCGGCGCGATCACGGGAAAGATCGCCAAAAACGTCGCCGACGAGATGCTCCTCGCCCCTGGGCTCGACCCTGAAGAGATCGTGCGTGACAATTCTGCCTACCAACCTTTAAGCGACTCCAAAGAGATTGGCGCCGTCGTCGATGCGGTCTTAATCGAAAACCCCGACTCGATTGCCGCCTTGCAATCCGGCAAAACGCGCGCCTTTGATTTTCTCGTCGGCCAGGTGATGAAACGCACTCAAGGGAAGGCCTCCCCCTCCGTTGTTAACCGGCTCTTAAAAGAGCGCCTCAAGAGAGATTGATTTCAGATCCGCCTGCTGCAAACTCTTGAATGCATGAGGAGGCAGAATAGATTGCTCTCATAGAGCAGTGGGCCGCTCTGGGCAAGCATACAAAGGTTTTGTTTGTTGTCACACCTTCTTTGATCAAGGCGTAACCCAAGCTGGCCTGCGGCAAGATACAGCCGTCATGTTGAAAATCCTCCATTGTAGGAAGGGATCCTGCTGGTCTCGATGCGGCCTGTACGATGACTTCCTTAATAGTTAAGGCCGCGAGCTTTCTCGAGGCGGCAACCGAGTCCATTTCGCAACCCGCCCATTTAATGATCTTTTTCCCAAGAGTCCCGACCAGGGCTTCTCCCATGCTGCTTAAACGACCAAAGGTCATCTTCCGGACAGCCAAATAGCGGACGTTGTCTTTAAAGGAGTGTTTCTCGATTGCCAATCCGATTGCAGCTCCACCTAAGGAAAAACCGGCCATCACAATATGATGGGCTTTTATCGCCGTTTCCAAAAAGGAAAGTCCGATCTCTTGCGCATCGCCTATCGTATCAGGAGTAGCGGTGCCTTCGCTCTTGCCGACGGAGGGGCCGTTGATGAGCAGGGTATTGAAATGCGATCTCGCATGATCAAATGAATAGTCTGGGGCGCAAGATTCAATGGGCTCAGCATTCCCCGTAGCCTGCAATACCCACCGCCCGTTTTGCAAGTTGTCTCTACGGCCAATCAAAAGACCGTTGTAACGCACTCCGTTTTTCTCCATTACAACTTCACGGACGAGATAGGAAGAACGGTTTAATTTTAAAACCGCAGCTGCCCTCTTTTGATCTATAGCCTTGCCGTTCAACTCTGGAAAGAGACTTTTTATGATTCGACTTTGGGCGGGGTAAATCGGAATCATGATGAGGCGTTGAAGAGTATATTTACTAAGTTCGTAAAGTCCCCACGGAAAAAGGATCATCTTTAAAACAATCAAGACGACTCTTTTTCCCGCTTCTTGCCAAGTTAAGGTTAAACTTTGATCTTGAATGGAAAAATCTACAGGAAGTTTGGATAAGGGGAGATTAAAAGTTTTGCTTGCAAAACCCTCCTCCTCAAGATCCTGACGCCCGTTTTCCGGCTGATTTTCATGAAAATACCGGTCATATAAGGGTAAATATTTTATATTTTCTATACTCATATAGATCTTTCGTCTCCTTAATTTATATTAACGATATTATATAACCACATCTAATTTATCAATAATAAGAAATAATTTTTTTTAATATCTTCCCTCATCCTTTTTGACCAAAAAACTCCAATCGCTATACTGCGCTTAAGGGGGAGGTCGCGCCATACCATGCGGTACCGCTTTGCAGCGCTTTTGCTGCTGCTCATCTCTAGCAGCTGCTCTGTCAATCAAGCACTCTGGGATCCGAACGCCTTTGCGCCGCGCACTCCCTACTCCTATTACTTCCCCCCAAAAACGGGAAGCGAGACCAAAGAGATCACACGCCCCGAACTCCCTCCTTCCGACCACCCCTTAAGCTTGGGCGAGATCATCGATATTACCTTAAGGAACACTCCCGCGACCACCCTCTCCTGGGCAGCCGCAAAAAAAGCCGCCGCCGCCTACGGCTCCTCCCAAGCGCCTTTTTTTCCGGATATTGAGGGAGTGGGAACCTACACCCGAGCCAAAATTCCCGCTCTGGTCAACGACACTGTCGCCACCTCCCTCTCCACCACGGCCACTCCCCAACTCCAGCTCGCCTACACCCTTTTGGATTTCGGACAGAGGCGCGCAACTTCCGAGGCTGCCCGCTACAGCCTCTATTTTGCCGACTGGTCCCACAACCGTGTTCTCCAAGCGGTTGTCAAAACTGTCAGCAACGACTACTATTTCTACCTCTTCCAAAGACATCTGATGAGCTCGATCGAGGCAGACATAGAGACCGCTCAAACCACCTTAAACGCCGCCCTTGCAGAGAAGATGAGCGGCGTCAAAGACATTTCTGACGTGCTGCAGGCCAAAACCCTTCTGTTGCAAACCCAGCTCAACTCCGCCGCCCAAAAAAAACTCCTTCAGATCGCTTTCTCCACTCTTCTGAAAGACATGGGAATCCCTTCCGACGCCTCTCTTTCTTTCGAAGAGCTGCCTGAGCACACCGAGACGGATATCCTCTTAAAAAGCGTTGACGAGCTTATTGCCGATGCCCTCATCCTGCGCCCCGACCTTCGAGCGCAAGAGGCTCTCGTCCAAGAGAAAGAGAGTCGGATCTCCCTTGCCTACACCCAATTTTTCCCCGCATTAACGACGCAGCTCAACTACGGACGCACTTACTTTCAGGGAGGACTTCACGACAAGAACGACTGGACGGCCCTCTTCTCGCTAAGCATCCCGCTGTTTTCAGGATTTTCGACCGTCAACGCCGTCAAAGAGGCGAAAGCGGCCAAAGAGAGCGCTCTTGCCGCGCTAAGACAAAACGAGCTTTCCATCACAGCAGAAATCACCATCTCGCACACAGACGTGGTGCAGTCCAAAGAGACCATTGCGTTCGCCCGGGAATTTCTCGACTCTGCAAATGACCAGTACGAGGTCTCTTTGCGCAAATACCGCGCAGGGCTTGGAACGATCATCGACGTCGTCTCCGCACAGAGCTCGCTTTCCGACGCCCGTTCGCGTCTTGCCGCAGCAGAGCAAGGATGGTACACCGCCCTTGCCAACCTCGTCTACGCCGCCGGCTATTACACCTTTAAACCAGAAGAGGCGCTTCAGTGAAAAATCGTTTTTTCTCTCTTTTCTTCCTCGCTCTTTTGGCGGCGGGATGCGGCCCGGAAAAGCCGCGCGAGGCCATCCCCCCACTCGTCACGGAGACCCGCGCTTTTTGCCAAACCGTCCCGCTTTTTCAGGACTACATCGCGCACACCTCGGCCAACTCCACCGTAAAAATCTACTCGCAGGCTGCAGGAAAAATCCTCTCCAAGCACTACACTGGAGGCGCGCTTGTCAAAGAGGGGGATCTTCTTTTTAATATCGACTCCAGGCCCTATCTCGCGGATCTTCAAAAGGCAGAAAGCCTGCTAGAGGAGACATCTGCAAAATTGAAGATGGCAAAAGAGAAAGCCGAGAGCTACACCCAGCTCATCAAAGACGACATCGTCTCCCAGCTTGATTATGACCAGTCCCTCACCGACGTTCTTACCCTCGAGGCTCAAGCAGAGCAGACACGCTCCGACATCGTTCTCTCCAAACTTAAAGTCAGCTGGTGCTCCGTTCGCGCCCCCGTGACCGGCTTTCCCGGCATCTCGAACATCAGCACAGGCACCTATGTCCCCGTCGGCGGCCCGGACGCTTTGGTCACTCTCCAGCAAGCCGTTCCCATGTCGTTGGACTTCTACATCCCCGAAAAGGAGTGGTCAAAGATCCGCTCTCTGATGGATGAGGGGGCCGTCCGCGTTCAGGCGCTCTCATTAAAAAACGGAGAGCGCATCTATGAAGGAACGCTTGCCTATATTAACAATCAGATCGACCGTAAAACCGGCACTATCTGGCTAGAAGCCACGTTTCCAAATGAAGACCTCTCCATGTGGCCGAACGAATACTTCGTCGCACGCCTCTTTTACGGAGTTGCAGAACATGCGCTCCTCATTCCCGAAGAGGCCTTAGTCAAGACGCAAAGAGGAGATCAGATCTTCGTCATCAAAGAGGACAACACGGTGGAACTGCGCACAGTGACGGCCAAAAAGCGCTATCGGGAGTTCGCCTTGATCGACTGCGGCCTTCAGGAGGGAGAGAGGGTCGTGCTGAGGGGGCAGATCAATCTCTCGGACGGGACAAAGGTCGCTATCAAAGAGGAAGAGAGCCTCCCGCTGAAAAATAAAGGAGAGGGGTGTCCTGAATGAATGTAAGCGAGCCCTTCATCCGCCGGCCCATCATGACAACGCTCGTGATGCTCGCTCTTCTCTTTTTTGGAATCCTCGCCTTCAAGGCCCTCCCGGTGAGCGACCTTCCGAACGTCGACTACCCGACCATCACCGTCTCGACGAGCTTTCCCGGAGCCGATCCCCAGACCATGGCCAACAATGTGGCAACGCCTCTGGAAAAGCAGCTCATGACCATTTCAGGGATCACCTCGATTGCCTCCTCCAGCGGCACCGGCCAGACATCGATCACCCTGCAATTTAGCCTGGACAAGTCCATGCTCGAAGCCTCTCAGGACGTCCAGGCCATGATCAATCAAGCGATGCCCTTTCTTCCGAAAGACCTTCCCTATACCCCCATCTATTCCAAGACCAATCCCGCCGAGAACCCCATTCTTTTTTATGCGCTCACCTCAGACTCCATGACCTTTGCGGATCTCTACGACTACGCACAGAACATCCTGGCCAAACAGATCAGCATCATCCAAGGCGTCTCCAACGTCTACGTCTACGGAGCGGAATGGGCGGTGAGGGTGCAGATCGATCCGCAAAAACTTGCCGCCAAGAACCTCTCCTTTGAAGATATCGGAGCCGCCATTAAAGAGAGCATTCCCTCCCAACCCACGGGACTTCTCTACGGCCCGCGGCGCGAGTACACAATCTCGGTTGAAGGACAGATCTTCCAGGCCTCGGGCTATGAAAAGCTCATCATCAAAACAACAGACGGACAGATCGTGCGCCTAAGCGAGGTCGGAAGAGCCTTAAACAGCCTCACGGACGACAAGTTCTATCTCTCCTATGCCGAAGGGGGAAAGATCTCTCCTTCCGTCGTCATGGCCATCAAAAAACAGCCGGGCGAAAATGCTCTTGGCGTCATCAACAACATCAACGCCATCCTCCCGGGTTTAAAACAGGAACTCCCCGCCTCCATTGCCCTCCATACCCTCCTGGACAAGACCGAGTTCATCAAAGAAGCGGTGCAAGACGTCGAGCTTACCCTGCTGATCGCCTTCGTATTGGTCATCACCGTCATCTTCATCTACTTGGGCCGCTTTCTAAATACGCTGATCCCGATTCTCGCCCTCCCTTTGGCCGTCATCGGCACGTTTGCCGTCATGTACCTCTTCGGCTTCACCGTGGACATCCTCTCCCTTCTCGCCGTCACTTTGTCGATCGGCTTCCTCGTCGACGACGCCGTCGTCGTCTTGGAGAACCTTGTCCGCCATGTCGAATCGGGAGAGACTCCCTTCCAGGCGGCCTTAAAGGGCTCCGGGGAGATCAGCTTCACCATTCTCTCCATGACCCTCTCTCTTGCCGCGGTCTTTCTCCCCATGGCCTTTCTGGGAGGCGTCATCGGAAAACTCTTCAAAGAGTTCGCCATCGTCATCATGAGCGCAACGCTTCTCTCCGGCTTCATCTCTCTTACCTTAACCCCGATGCTCGCAAGCCGCCTGATCCCGCCCTGGCGCCCCGAAGAAAAAAGAGGACGGGTCGAGCGCTTTTCCGAGCATATCAACGCCTTTTTCATCAGACACTACAGAGCTTCTCTCTCTTGGGTTCTAGACCATAAAAAGAGCGTTCTTGCCGTCGGCGCCGCCTCCTTTGCCTTAACCCTTCTGCTCTTTTTCACTCTTCCCAAAGACTTCCTTCCCGATGACGACATCGGAAGCATCCAGGGCTTTACTCTGACGCAAGACGGAACCTCTCCCTTCGAGATGGCCCAACTCCAGCAAAGAGCCACCGAACTCATCAAAGACAACCCCTCCTTTCAATCATTGGTCTCGGTTGGAGCGATCCCCCAGGACAACCAGGGCCTCTTCTTCATCACCCTAAAACCGCCGCATGAGCGCCCGCCCATCGGAAGCGTCATTGCCTCCCTCTACCACACCCTGCTCTCCCTCCCGGGCCTGCAAGTCTTTTTCAAGCCCTATCCCTTAATCAACCTCCAGGTTGCGACAGGAGCGACCCAGGGCCAATACCAATATACGTTAAGAAGCCTCTCCCTAAACGAGCTCTACCGCGCCGCCGTCCCCTTTATCGACAGGATGAAAACCCTCCCCGGATTCCGGCAAGTCACAAGCGACATGCACATCAGCCAGCCGCGGCTTCATCTGAAGATCGACCGGGACAGGGCCTCCTCGCTTAACGTCACCGCACAAGCCATTGAGAGCACGCTGGGACTTGCCTACAGCGGAGCCTACCTTGCCTTGATCAACAAACCCGACGGCCAATACAAAGTCATTCTCGAGACCCTCCCCGCCTTTTACAGGGAACCGAACAACCTCTCCCAGCTCTACGTCCGCTCCTCCAAGGGAGAACTTATCCGGCTCGACAATGTTGTCACCATCGAAGAAGACGTCGGCCCCTTAACGGTCAGCCACATGAACGGCCTTCCCTCGGTTACGATCACATTCAACCTCCACGGCCTCCCCCTCTCTTCCGCCGTCTCCCGTCTGGAGGGGCTCGCAAAAAAGAGCCTCCCTCCTTCCGTCGCCGGCGCCTTGGAGGGCGTAGCGAACGTCTTCGCCGCTTCCTTTTCCAACCTCAACTTCCTCCTCTTAATCACCCTCTTTACCATCTACATCATTCTCGGCATCCTCTATGAGAACTTTTTCCATCCCTTGACCGTCATGTCCACCCTTCCCGCTGCCGCTCTGGGGGGGCTCTTCATCCTCTTTGCCGCCGGCTACTCCTTCTCTCTTTATGCCTTTGTCGGCCTGATCATGGTGCTCGGCATCGTTTTAAAAAACGGGATCATCTTAGTTGATTTTGCTCATGTCGCGATGACCCAAGAGGGGATGAACTCCCGCGACGCCGTCCTCCACGCCGCCGCCACGCGCTTCCGTCCTATCGTCATGACAACACTCGCAGCCCTCATGGGAGCGCTGCCCATTGCGCTCGGCATCGGCGGCGTTACCGCCGCAGGCAAGCGCCCCTTGGGACTTGTCGTCGTCTTCGGCCTCCTGCTCTCGCAGCTCCTTACCCTCTACATCACGCCCGTGGTCTACATCTACATGGAAAAACTCGCCTCTCTTTTCAAGCGGCGTCAAGGCCGGGGATGAAACTCCAGAAAGGCGTTTTTTAGACGCCTTTGGCTGACCTGGGTGTAGCGGTCCGTCGTGGCCACGCTTGCGTGGCCGAGCAGCTCCTGGATGACGCGCAAGTCCGCCCCATTTTCGAGCAGATGGGTGGCAAAGGTATGGCGGAGTGTATGCGGAGAGATCCGGCGCACGATCCCCGCTTTTGCCGCATACTCCTTCAAGCGCCTCCAGACAAAAGAACGCCCCGTTCGGCGCCCTCCCCTGGAAACAAAGAGAGGGGGCGCGCTCCCTTCGTCTCCTCCCTTGCGGAAGAGCAGGTAGCGGTCAATCGCCTCTTTTGCTGCTGTGGAGACGGGAACGATCCGCTCCTTCCCCCCTTTGCCCTTGACCCGGACCGCCTCATCCGAGACGTCGTAGAGATTCAAGGCGCAGAGCTCCGAGACCCTAAGCCCCGATCCATACAGGACCTCTATGATCGCAAGGTCGCGCGCCCCGGCTTCCGTGCCGGCGTCGCAAGAGGTTAAAAGCGCATCCATCTCCTCTTCGCTTAAGACCTCAGGAAGAAGCTTCCACAATTTCGGACGGTCGAGATAGCGCGTAGGATCGGACCGGATACGCTCCTCCTGTTTCAAAAAGCGAAAGAAAAGAGTCAAAGAGACGAGCAGGCGAAGAAGCGAGGCTGCCGCATAGGAGCGCTCCTTAGCCCAGGCAAGAAAGTCAAGAATGACCTCGCGGGAGACGTCTTCCCACAAGAGAGTTCCCGACTTTTCCAAAAAACGGCAAAAGCGCCGAAGATCCCCTCCATAGGCAAGAAGAGTATTGCAAGAGAGCCCCTTTTCTGCTGCCGCGTAAGACAAAAAGACGTCCACTTCCCGTTTCACATCCCCACGATAGGAAAGCGGCCGTTAAAGAGCAACCCTGCCCGTCTCCTCTGGAGGCCACTCTTCATCACCAAGATCCGTCTCTACGGCCTCGGAACAGATGGAGCCAGCCTCATCCTCCTCTACGGCATCGGAACAGATGGAGCCGGCCTCATCCTCCGAAAAAACAGCGTCGTCCGCGCCGTTGGTCCCTTCTCGAGCCAAGAGCTCCTCATCTTTCGCCAGCTCTTTTTCTTTCAGGCGGCTTGCAAGCCATCCCCATGCCCCAAGCTGAAGAGCAAGAACCGCCCCTCCGGCAATCAGGCAATAAAGAAGCGGAAGAACGCCGCCCGAGGCGATCGTCAAAACGGAGAAAGTCACCGTCACGGCGAGCACGGCCGCGGTCTTTGCAAGCAGGATCTTCAGGTCCCAAGTTCCGACCTTTTTACTGCGAAACGCCTCCAGATACCCTTTACCGTCAAAGATCGCGTAGACCAATGAGAGCGCCGTCCAGGCAATAGCGACGCCAAGAAGAATCGGAGCCGCCATCGGCATGACGCCCGCTAACACTGTCGGAATCAAGACCGCAAGCGAGATAAGGGAGACCGCTCCCATCATGCGGTTCCAGACTCGTTTCACCTCCCATTTCTTAAAGAGGTGCTCCAAAACGCCCTGATTCCCCTCTTTGATCTCTTTCACGACATCTCCCTTTACAACGCGCTCCACCATGCGCTCATAATTGATTTTCTCATTCCACTCGTCTCGATTCCGTTCCAAATTTTGACGAAAAATTCTCCGCTGCGGATTTTGAAGAGCGATCTCATAAAGCTCGGCCGTCTCTTTTTGACAAAGAGACTGTTCCTGAGTAAATCTCTCTTTTCCAATCAAGTCGAACAACGCCTTGCGGATCTGATCCTCTCTTTCCAAAGACGTCATCGATGAGCGCATCTTTTGCACAAGAGCGGGAGCTAAGATCTCTTCTTTGAGCCGCCCCTTGGCGCGTTCATACAACTCCCGTGGGGACGCCCCCTTGGGCAAAGAGAGCGGCACGGCCAGATCATTGACCTCTGTTTCATGTTCCCTAAGGACGGCGATGAGCTTTTCCCTAAAGCCCAAACAAAAAGCCTTTCCCTCTCTTTCCACGCAAGAGACGTCTCCAAGGATTGCAAGAAATATCAGAGCAAAAAATCCTCCGCTTGCCATTCCCATCCCCTCCATCAGGGGAACTAGAGCTTCGGGGAGAAGACGTGCGCCGTGAAACAACGCCATCGCCACCGATCCTATTTTCGCACATCCCGCGGCGACAAGAAATCCTCCGATCCTCTGGTGCCACTTTGCAACAGCCTGCCCCGTTTTGTCGTCAGAGAGCTTCGCCAGCCTCTCCTCCTTGAGTCCAACCATAATCCCCGGAACTCCTCCGACAAGATTACAGAGGCCGCCCTGAAGATCAAAGCCCTTTTCAGCGCCTCTAGGATTCCACTCCATCGCCTTCGAAAAATTTTTCACCACGCCGATCGCATCCCCGCTAATACCCGAGAGCTGAACCATCATGTTGCTCACCTTGGCCGCCTCCGTTTCCATAGAGCGCGCCATGCCGTCTCCGTAGATCCCTCCGGCGCGGACCGAAATCCCCTTTTCATCTCTCTGTTGGCCCTCCGGCCTGACACAACTCATTTCCCTTCCTTGACAGATGCTTTCAGCTCGACTTTACCTCGACTTTGCACGTTTTTTGACGCCATCTTTCGGGAGGGCCGCCTCCTCGAAATCCGGCTGTTAAAAACCGCACAAAGCCGCGTTTTACGCAATTTGTCGAGTTAAAACATAATTACTTTTTATTAAATTATAAATATTTATCAATTCAATTATAAATAAATATGCTATTACAGAAAACGTAAAAAAAACTTTACATGTTAGAGAGTTATACCGAACGCACTTCAAAAATCGGATTTGGGCCGACGCGAAAGCTCCCTCGGTTCGACGATCGCATCTCGCCCGATATGAGACATATGGGGCGGCTTGCGATCGTCGAACCCCGGGCGCAGCCGAAATTCCAATTTTTCAAGTACGTTCGGTATAAGTAAAAATTTTACTTTCTTCTAGGAAACGACCAAATGATCCGCCACTGCGATCAGAATGTCGCGAAGAACCTGAATCGGCGCCTCTGTTGCGTCCACCCGGACAATCCGCTCCCGGGGGAAGAGGCGGAGCAAGGAGGCCGTCTCCCTCTCATAGACCTGCATGCGCTTTTGCAGCACCTTTTCATCGGCGTCATCGAACCGCTTCTCAATCAGGGCGCGTTTTTTCAAACGTCCGACAAAGACTTCAAGATCTCTTGCCTCCAACACAATGAGCCGCTCCACATCGACATATTCGGAGAGAAGCTCCACCTGAAGAGCGGTCCGGGGAATCCCGTCGAGAATAAGGAACTGCTTCTTTGGATGGAAGCGATGCGTCGCAATCAGCCCCAGCACAAAGTCATACCAAATTTTAACCGTCGCCTCATCGGGAACCAGATGACCTTTTTCCGCGTAGCTTAAAAAAAGCCTCCCCTCGGACGAATCCGCAGACAGCCCCCGAAAGAGCTCTCCCGACGAGACATGGACATGCCCCCCCGCCTGAG
>MGME01000028.1:2635-5631 GCA_001796315.1 Chlamydiae bacterium RIFCSPLOWO2_12_FULL_49_12 | reverse complement strand
AGCAGACTAAAAACTATAGTTGAAAACCTTGGAGGTGTAAAATGGCTTGCCGGATTGTTTGTGCACTCTTTTTCTTTTTGTTTGCTAAGACGCTTTTTTTAGATGCGTGCACGGGGATCAAACTGGTAGCAAAAGACGGCTCCGTTGTTCACGGACGCACTTCTGAGTTTGGGATGCCCATCCCCTATTCCATCGCAGTCATCCCCAGAGGATACAAATTTTCAGGAACCACTCCCCAAGGCCCGGGCCTGTCCTATACAACAAAATATGCATCCGTCGGAACGCTTGCTTTCGGCGTTCCCGCCATCATGGACGGCATCAATGAAAAGGGGTTAGCCGTCGGCACTTTTTATTTCCCGGGATTTGCAGGATATGCCGCCCTTTCATCCGACAATCAGGCCAAGGCATTATCTCCCGTAGATTTTTCAAATTGGGTTCTCACGCAATTTGAAACTCTCGACGAGCTAAAAACCTCCCTGTCGCAAGTCGTCATTGCCCCCGCCGTCTGCAAAGGCTGGGGGAGCAAGCCGCCTCCCTTTCACTACGTCGTTTACGATAAAGCGGGGCACAGCCTCGTCATCGAACCGATCAACGGACAGCTGATCACTTATGACAACCCCACCGGAGTGATCACCAATTCTCCGGACTTTCTCTGGCATCTGACGAACCTGAGGAATTACATCAATTTAAAGACAGAAAACGCTTCGCCCCTTCAATACAACGGAATGGTCTTCGCTCCGTTCGGACAGGGCTCCGGCATGGTAGGACTTCCGGGAGATTTTACGCCGCCTTCGCGCTTTATCCGCGCAACAATCTTTGCCACCTCAGCCCTCCCTTCCCCGGATGCAAAAAAAGCCGTCTTTCAAGCCTTTCATATCTTAAACCAGTTTGATATTCCTATGGGTGTCGCTCGTGAAAAAACAGAAAATGTCGTCTATTATGACTTCACGTCGAGCACCTGCGTACGCGATCCTCAAGCGCTGATTTATTATTACAAAACTTACGACGATCAGACGATTAAATTTGTCGACTTAAAAAAGTTTGACCTTAACGCTAAAACGATCAAACAACTGGAGCTTTCCGGATTTGAAAAAGCCGCCGACGTCTCTGCCCGATTGAGATAATACCGCTTGGTTAAAAGTGCGAGAGATCTCTTTATACACAAGACTCAAGAATCGGTTTTGGGCCGCGCCAAAGCCCCGGGGTTGGCCTATCGTAAGCGCGTCCATTGAGATCGCTACCTATCGGATCCAAAAAGTTGCAAAGTCGAGCCGGAGTTGACAAATTGCTTGTCGGTAGATGATGCAAGATTTTGTCCTTCAATGAGTTGCTTTTTTGAGCGTATTACCCAACCGGCTAAGCGCGAAAAAAAGCAACTCATTGAAGGACAAAAGATTGCGTCAGATTCCGACAATGAATTTGTAAACTCCGGCGAGATCAAGTTGAGCTGTTGTTTTTGGAGTTTATTTTTCCTAAGATCTTATTTTTGATCCGTTCATTGGGAATATTTCGAGCAACTGCAAGCCCTGATTGAACCTGATTTCTCTTCAGGAACTGCAAAGCCACTTCATACAGCGCACAACTCCTGGCAGAACAAATGCTAATTTTGTTCGCCACTTCAAGAGCGCCCCGGATCTCCCCTTCCTCAAGCAGAATTCTGGAGAAATCCCAAAGCTCAGTGCTTTTTGCATGGGGAGATAACCATCTCCTGTCCATCTCGTCGAGAAACTGATGGATTTTAGCCCATTGCACAAAAGAACAGGAGGTCAAGCGATCCAATAAAGCGGCGTCCGCCTTTTTCAAAACGCCGATCACTCTGTTTCGAATCCCCTCCACTCTTGTTTTAAGCTGAGAAAAATTCTCCACATGCCCAAAATCGCTGCGGTTCATCACAGAGCTCAGCTTGAGAACGACATCAACCCCCTCTTTTAGAGCTAGCTCTTCTCCAAGAGATAAGATGCTCTTTTTCAAGAACTTAAACTCACGTTTTTCGATGATTCTAAGAGCATTGTCCGACCAATAGGAAGAGACTTGCGCAGCCACCGCCAAATCCCGGGAAGAGAGACAGGAAAAGATCTCTTGCATAAGTTCCGGGGGCAATCGGGGCATTCCCAATGGAGACGACTCAAGAACGCTATCCCTCGAAGCTTCTGACGGCAGGTCGCAGCTTATAACAGACATTTTATTTAAATTTTATTAACTATAACACAGATTAAAAAAACTAACAACTAAAATTACAATTATACAATTCCTCAAGATCAAAAGCTCTTTCTTATCACCTATCATTTACTTGACAGAGAGAGAGCCTAAAAGGCCAAACTCTTCCTGAGCAAAGGCAATGTTGAGCATCCCTTTAAATTGCTCTTGAGCGCTTTTCCAAGTGACTTTGTCAAGACTAAACAAGACATCGTCTTTGAGCATTTGGATATATAATTTCTTGCTGACTTCAACATGCACAAGAGGAACAGTATCACTAAAAGAAAAAAGATTTCCTTTAAGTGATAAGGCTAAAGGAACCGTTGCTCCTTCATCGAGCTCCATCACCCCGTCAAACTTCCCCTTTTTGATATTTTTCAGTGAAATTTTGACGGGACCAACATTGCCCTCTCCATATTCCACATCAAGCATCCCTTTAAAATGGTCATTAAACGAGCTCCAAGTTGTCTTATCGCAGCTAAATAAAAAGCTCCCTTTGTAAAATTTCATATAAACCTTCCTGTTCACCTGCAAATTGAAAACAGGAGGAGTCTCATGACTTAAGGAGACGACATCTCCCTCCATAGAGAGCATAAAAGGAATCTTATCGCCTGCTTCTAAACCTAGTATTCCCTCAAGATCTCCTTTCCTTAACGACTCCAGAGCTGCGGGATTTAAATCCTGAATGGAGAACTCGATCAGTTCATCGCCGTATCCTTGAGCACTCAGAAAAAACAAAATTGCGAACAAAAAATGAACGATTTTTTTCATGCTATCTCCTTTTTCTCCCAATCAACCGT
>MGME01000028.1:0-2620 GCA_001796315.1 Chlamydiae bacterium RIFCSPLOWO2_12_FULL_49_12 | reverse complement strand
AGAGCAAAAGCTTCAGCCCTAAAGGGCTGATTGCCGCGCAACCCCCCCCCGTCGAAGCTCCGGTCGAATCCGTGGGTTCTCATCCCCCTCTTCCGTAAGACGGAGGAGGTGGGATTCGAACCCACGATACGCTTGTGGCGTATACTAGCTTTCGAAGCAAGCTCCTTCAGCCGCTCGGACACTCCTCCCAAACAAAGAACAACCCGATCAGATCGGTTGTTTAGGAACGAAACAAAGAAAAGATGGTCTCAAAAAAGCCGAGCCATTGCAAGAAAAATATGGGATAAGAAAAAGGAATCGCAAGCGAGAATCGATAGGGCAAAGCCGCAACAAGCGGATTGTCGCCTGTTTTTAGGCTCGGGTTAATAATTCTAAAAAGGCGTTTAAGACTCGCCGCACCGAAATCAGCTCTTTCCAGTATCTGTCTCGCAAACGCACGCCCTTTAAGTTAGGGATGTAGGATGGCGGATAGAGGACAAAGCCTCTACTCCAACAGGGACGCCAAAAGGCCCCCGCCTGTTTGCTGCGGCAGAGCGTGAGGGTGGGCAGCCCCAGAGCCGAGGCAAGATGGCCGACGCCGGAGTCATTGCCGATCATGGCCGAAGAAGAGGCCACGAAAGCTGCAAGATCGCCCAAGGAAGCTAGCGCAGGGGGCTGTTGATGAAGCCAGGGAGCCCTCTCGTTCGGACTCATCACAAATGCCGGTTCCCAGCCTCTTGCTTGCAAGACCGCCGCCAGTTCATCATATCTCTTTGGCAACCACTCTTTTCCAAGACGAGATCCGGCGGGATGGATGACAACGCGCCGAGGGAAGGCTCTTTTCGCAACTCCTTCGGGGACAACGATCCCGCACTCTTTTGTCAGGCGAGAAAATCCCAGACGCTCTTTGCAAAAACGGACAAGGTTTTCCGCAAAGGGAGTCCGGCCGTCAAATCTCCCCCCTTCCCAGAAGGGGTAGTCGCGATTGGAGGTGGCGATGGGATTTAGGATGCGAGTTCTCTCGGGGAAATGCGCTTGGCACTCTTGGATCACCGCCTGCATTTGAAGGCTCTTTTCAAAGAAAAGAAAGAGAGAATCAAAACGGGCAAGCTCGCCTAAAGACGGAAACGGCAGAATGGGAAGGCCGGGAAACCATTTCTGCAAGGAAGCCAAGGAGGGATGGTAGGTTGTGACATCAAAACCGTTGAGCTTTAAATTATTAGATAAAACTAAAGAAATTAATCCATCACCAAGACCTAAACAACTAAATACTGCGGCTCTTTTATTCATTTACTACTTTTTCATTTTAGGTTAGAGAAAAAGTATGAACCTATCCTTCATACCAGATCTCTACCTTAAGGGAAAACAGAATCAGCAGCAGATGCAGACCTTCGCCATGCAGCAATCCCTCCATGTGCTGCAGCTTCCTCTTTTCGAGCTCGGAGAGTATGTGGCACAAGAGGTAGAAGACAATTCTCTTTTACAATGGGAGGAAGGAGAACTTTTCCGGGAGGAGCGCGACCCTTCCCAAGAAGAAGAGGAAGAAAAGATGAGAGCTTACAGAGAGTCTCTTGTTAGAGAACGCCCTTCCCTTTTTCAACACGTGATGCAGCAGGCCCACCTCTCTTTTTCATCGCATGAGGATCTTAAAATCGCAGAAAAGATCGCGGGCAATCTCGACGAGCGGGGTTTTTTAAACCTCCCCTTAACTCAAGAACGAGAAAGGGCCGTCCTGGAGATCATCCAAACCTTCGATCCGACGGGAATTGGAGCACAAAACCTGCGCCACTCCCTCCTCCTTCAACTTCGAGCGCAGGGGCAAGAAGAGAGTCTTGCAACTTCTCTTCTTAGCCGTCATTACGATCTTCTCCTGAAAAACAACCTCCCCCTCCTTCAAAGAAAGATCGGCTGTCCTTTACATGAGCTGCAAAAAGCGCGCTCTCTGATAGCTTCTTTAAATTTTTCACCCGGAGCCCTCTTCTCTTCCGAAATCAACAAGCCCGTCACGGTCGATCTTTTCTTGGATCACGACGGGGAAAAGTGGACCATCCGTCTTTCCGATGAAGAAATTCCTCCCTTTCGCCTCGCCGGCCCTTCACGCCTTCCTCCTAAAGATTTCAGCCTCATCCGCAATGATCTCGCTCGAGCGAAGTGGCTGATCAACGCTCTTTACAAACGAGAAAAGACCTTAAGACGCATTGCAGACTTTCTCATCCGAAAGCAGGAGAGGTTTTTGCTGGGAGACCGGCGTATCTGCACTCCCATGACCCTTCAGGAAATGGCTCAAGACCTCCGTCTGCATGAGTCCACAATCACACGAGCCGTTGCTCATAAATATCTCTTCTGTCCCGCCGGCCTCTTTTTGTTAAGGAGCCTCTTTTCTTCTGGAAAACAAGAAGCGGCCATCCTCCTTCGCGACCTCATCAAACGGGAAAATAAACAAGCCCCGCTCTCCGATGAGACCCTCTCATTGAAACTCTCCGCTCAAGGATGTGACATCGCAAGGCGAACGGTCGCCAAATACAGAAACAAGCTCCGCATCGCTCCCGCCTCCCAACGAAGAGTAATTAATAGTTGATAAAAAACATACGCATATGTACCAATATGTGTTAATGAAACAGACATATTCCCCAAAAGAATT
>MGME01000027.1 GCA_001796315.1 Chlamydiae bacterium RIFCSPLOWO2_12_FULL_49_12 | reverse complement strand
ACATCCCTTCAGAACCATCCAAAGTGCAAAGAACTCTCTCATCTTTCTTTCAATTTCGCTTCCGTCTCCCTTCACTACACGCTCTACTCCACTCTCTTCAGGAAGCCTTTTCTCAACTCTTCACAAGAAAAGAGCTCCCCTCCTCAAACAGATAGAGAGTTTACACAACCTCGACTTCATCTCGAACTGCCGTTTCTAGACAACATGAGGTTCACAAAATCCTCTGCTCGTAGTATACCATTTGGAGGATATGGAAGAGGAACTCTTCGGATACATTGAAACGATTGTCTTTGCAACCGATGAGAGCGGCTTTACCGTTGCGCGCCTCAAGGAACCGAAAAAAAGCGATTTGATCACCTTAGTCGGCGTCATGCCCCATCTCCAAAGAGGCGAAACCGTGCGCTGCAAGGGGCTTTTCAAACACCACCCCAAATTCGGCCGGCAGTTTGAAGTCAAAGAGCTTGAGGCGCGACCCCCCTCCGATCTTGTCGGCATCCACAAATATCTCGCCTCGGGAATGATCAAGGGAATCGGAAAAGGCGCTGCCGAATGGATCGTAAAGAAGTTTGGAACCGGGACGCTCAAGATCATCGATGAAAATCCGGAGCGGCTGATCGAAGTTAAGGGAATCGGAGAGAAGCGTGCAGCGCAGATCAAAAAGTGTTGGGAGGAGCAGCGCTCGATCCGCGAAGTGATGATCTTTTTGCGCGGGCATGGAGTGAGCCCCGCCTTTGCCCATAAGATCTACAAGGCGTATGGAGATGAAAGCATTGAACGCGTAAAACACAACCCCTATGCCCTTGCCAAGGAGATCTACGGCATCGGCTTTAAATCAGCCGATCAGATCGCAACCAACCTCGGCATTCCTCCATCCTCTCCCATCCGGATCGACTCGGGGATTGAACACGTCCTGTGGGAGCTGAGCACAGAAGGCCACGTCTGCTATCCGCTCTCTCCTTTTTTGGACGAGGCCTCTTCGATCCTAAACGTCCCAAAGGAGGGCATCGAGGCGCGCATTCTTGCCCTTGCACAAGCTCAAGTCATCGTCCAGAAGGAACAAACACTCTGGGTCAAGCCTCTTTTCTTGAGCGAACAAGGGATTGCACGCGAGCTCTTCCGCCTGAGCACTGCCCCTTGCGCCTTGCGTCCGGTAAAAGCGCAACAAGCTCTCAACTGGGTTCAAGAAAAACTCAGGCTCGCCCTGGCTCCGGAACAACAAAAAGCCGTCTCTTCGGGGATGCAAAATAAGTGTCTCATTGTGACGGGAGGGCCCGGAACGGGAAAGAGCACCATCACACGGGCCATCCTCGCCATCGCGGAGAAGCTCACCTCGCGCATCTTGCTCGCAGCTCCCACCGGAAGGGCCGCAAAGCGCCTCTCTCAAATCACCTCGCGCCGCTCATCGACGATCCACAGCCTGCTCGAGATGGACTTCTCTAAGGGCGGCTTTAAGAAAAACAGAAGCAACCCGCTCCTCTGCGATCTGATCATCGTCGACGAAGCGTCGATGATCGACACCCAACTCCTCTACCATCTTCTGAAAGCGATCCCCTCTGCAGCGCGCCTCATCCTGATTGGAGACAGCGACCAGCTTCCGAGCGTCGGCCCCGGCAATGTCTTAAAGGATCTCCTTTCCTCAAACCTCCTTCCTGCCACTTGTCTCAAAGAGATCTTCCGCCAAGCTAAGGGCTCGCGCATCGTCACCAACGCCCACCGCATCAATCAGGGTATCTTCCCCGACCTTGCTCCAAGGGCCAAAAGCGACTTTCTCTTCATCGAAAAAGAGAATCAGGAAGAGATCGTTAAAGAGATCATAGAACTTACTACTTTGCGCCTGCCGCGCTCCTACGGCTTTCATTGCTTCGATGAGATCCAAGTGCTCTCTCCCATGAAACGAGGAGTCGTCGGCATTGAAAATCTCAACTTGGAGCTCCAAAATGCCCTGAACCCCTCGCCTACATCCTTGAGCCGCATGGGAAGAAGCTTTCGAGTGAGCGACAAGGTGATGCAGATCCGGAACAACTACAAAAAAAAGGTCTTCAACGGCGACGTGGGGCGCGTCATCGCCATCGATCTTACAGAGCAGGAACTCAAGGTCAGCTTCGACGGCATGAGCGTGACCTATGACTTTTCCGACCTCGATGAGATCGTTCTTGCCTACGCCGCCTCGATCCATAAGTTTCAGGGAAGCGAGTGCCCCTGCATCATCCTTCCGCTTCACTTGAGCCATTTCAAGCTGCTCAGCCGAAATCTCCTCTACACGGGCATCACGCGCGGTAAAAAACTGGTCGTTCTCATCGGAAGTAAAAGAGCCGTCGCCATCGCCACCCGCAATGCAGACGTAAAAGAGCGCCACACGGGGCTTAAAGAACGCCTCTTGGAGCTATGGGAAGAAATACGGGCTAAAGAGGCTGCAAGATGCGCTGCGCGGCAAAGCCGGATCGATTCTTGCAAGGAATCACCTTCTTGAATACGGAAGGAATCCGAGCGAGAATCGATAGGGCAAAGCCGCAACAAGCAGATTGCCGCCTGTTTTTAGGCTCGGGTTAATCACGTGCGGCAAACGCGTAAAGCGGACGTTTCGGATCACACCTTTTAAGGGACGTTCACGGGAGCGCTTCTTTCGCTCTCTATCCCGGACGGACCCACCAGGGAGAGCGAGTAGGAAACGGGGCGTCCCTTCTTTTGCCCGCGGTGGTCTAGGCGGGTATTCGTGGTTCCCTCGACAAGCGAACCGTTGGCATAGAGGCGGTAGGAGGCGTAAAGGACGGAGTTCCAAAAGAGGTGGTTGTAATATTCGATTTGGGTGAGAAAACGGTTGGTTTTCTGTTTGCCGCTCAGCTGGATTCCCGTCGTCAGCCCCGCCTGGGCATAGAGCGAGTTGCTCCACACTCCGACAAAAAGGCCTTGCGCATTGATGGCATTCGCCTGTCCCTCCCAGTCAGAACTTGCAGGAGAGGAGAGCGTGACAACTGAGGGAAAAGGAGCGCTCGGAACAAAATCCGTGGCTTTGATGACGCCGTTTCCTCCGACAATTTCTTCCCAAAGCACAAAAGCGCGAGATCCGTTGGGCATGACGGCCAGGACAACGTCTTCCAAAACATTGGAAGAGGTCGCAAGCGTAGTGGTTGTCCAGTTGGAAGGATCGGTTACCATAGCGGTTGCCACTTTTACGGCATAAGAAGAGCCCGTCCCTTCCGACCAAGCCACCACCATGCGCCCCGTATCATCAATTGTCCCTTGCAAACTCGTATTGGGAACCCCTCCTGCAGCCTTGACAGTCACTGCAGACTGCCAGCTTCCTCCCGTAAACGGCGTCGCTGCAAGGGCATAGGTAGACAAAGCTCCTACAGAGACCCCCTGACTATTGGCATTGAGTCCCAGCTGAGAGGGAATGTTGATTCCATTATTTAGGGTCTCTAACTGCTGACGGGTACCCCATCCCGTCGTGCTTAATGCGGAAAACGTAGAGGCGTATCCAAAGACATCGGGGCCGCTGAGTGATTCATCGCCTACTTGATTTGAATCAAACGTCGCGAGCACCGTCCCTCTGTCATTGATTGCTGTCTTGATCAAGAGAGAGACTTGTCCAAGAGAATCTAACACTAAAGGAGTCACTGGGCTCCAGCTGCTTTCCCCAAAAGAATAAAAGCGAGAGTGAGCTTCTGAGGCTGGACCACTACCAGTGTGATAATCATAACAAACCACCGCTTGACCCAGATTGTTCATGTCTAGGCCGTATGTCGCTTGGTTTAGCCGATCCGGGGTTACCAGGGCCGCATCACTCCAAGAAGCGGCGTTTAAAAGACCAAAGCGATTAATCGAAAAAAACAACCTGCTGTCTCCATCAATAAAGCGTCTCCATACCACAAGGATCTGTCCGGAGTTATTGAGAAAGGCTCGAGGGAGATTCAAGAAGTCGGTTACCACGTCTAGAGTTTGGGTCGCTATCACACGACTCTCCGACCACCCTCCCTGAGGGGTAAAGGCGGCGTAATTGACGGTCCAGATAATTGCAGAGGGTTTTTCCACCCAGACCACAATCGCCTGTCCGCTGTCGTTGACGGAGACATCAGCCAACTCTCCGGGCTTTTTAATGACTGAGGAGGCGACGTTCGGTGCGAGGTTTGTGGCCTGCGACAGCCACATGATTGTCCCATGCAGCTGCAAGGAAAGAGTTAAAAAAAGGAAAAAGAGAAAAAACCGCTTTTGCCCGGCCACACGCAACACAGTCAAACGACCTCCCATTCAAACTCTCTCTTACCGCACGACAGCTCCGGGCTCTGCATCCTGCAAAAAGGGCACCTCCAGGCCATCAGGCAGAGAGGCTGCAAACAGCATCCCCCGGCTCTCGACTCCCATCAGGGTGGCGCTTTTTAAGTTGGCCGCCACGATGATCTTTTTTCCAAGAAGAGAGGAGAGATCCTCAATCTTCTCTCCGATCCCCGCCACGATCACTCTCTTCTCAAAGCCTAAATCGACAGCAATCTTCAAGAGCTTTTTGCTCTTGGGGATGCGCTCTACCGTAAGGATTTGAGCAACGCGCAGATCGAGGCTTTGCACCGTGTCGAAAGAAATCTCTTCTTTGAGAGGAGCATAGATGCAACTCTTTTTTTGGGTCAAGCCGCTTAATTTAGTCATCTCTTCCTCAATGGCGGCATCTTCAACCTTTTCAAAGAGAATCTGAGGAGACAAGATCTTTTGCCCCGGCCGGATTCTCTCTTTTAATAGAGCGTCCCACGAGAGCTGAGACAGGCGCTTCTTTTCGCCGAGCATCATCCAGACGCGCTCGGAGGCTGCGGGGATGATGGGAAAGGAGATGCAGGCAAGGCAGCGGATGCATTGCAGGCTACAATAAAGGGCATGATGGAGGAAGGGACGCAGAGCTTCGTCCTTGACGCATTTCCAGGGCTGTTTGGCATCGAAATAGACGTTTCCGGCCGTCGCCAGCTCCATTACAAGCTGGGAGGCTTTTCTCAAGTGAAAACCCTCATAGGCAGCCTTAGTTTCTTGGACAAGAGCGTCGATCTTGTGCAGGAAGGCGTCGTCTTCAGGGGCAAGAAGGCCGGGGTCGGGGACCTCTCCAAAAGCGTGGTTCTTGACAAAGACTAAGGTGCGATGGACAAAATTTCCCCACTTTCCCAAAAGCTCGCTGTTGCAGCGCATCTGAAAATCCTTCCAGGTAAACTCGGAGTCCTGCGTTTCAGGAGCGTTGGCAGCCAAAGCGTAGCGGATCTGATCCACGGTGAACTTTTTGAAAAAGGCATCAAGATCCACCGTCCAGCCTTCGGATTTGCTAAAGGGCCTTCCCTCATAATTGAGGAATTCGTTGGCAGGAAGCTCGTCAACGATTTTGTAGGGCTGATTTTGCCCCAGGATCATGGCAGGGAAAAAGACGGCATGGAAGGGGATGTTGTCTTTGCCGACGAAGTTGATCAGCTTGGTTTTGGGATCGCACCAGTATCTCTTCCAGGCCTCGCTCTCTTTTTGGAGTTCAGCCCATTCTCTTGTCGCGGAGATGTAGCCGATGGGCGCGTCAAACCAGACATAGAAGACCTTGCCTTTGGCTTCCTTGAGCGGAACGGGAACGCCCCAGGAGGAGTCGCGCGTGATGGCGCGGGGTCGCAGGTCGTCGATGTAGTTTTTGGCAAAGTTGAGGACGTTGGCCTTCCACATTCGCGTGAAAATCCACTCTTTGAGCTTCCCTTTAAAGAGGTCAAAGCGCAAGTACCAGTGGTGGGCTCTTTTGAGAAGAAGGGGTGAGCCGGTCACCGCGCTCCTGGGCTCTTTGAGATCGGTCGCCTCCAGGCTCGCCCCGCAGCGCGTGCACTCATCTCCGCGGGCCTTTTCAAAGCTGCATTTTGGGCAGATCCCCAGGACATAGCGGTCCGCCATAAACATCTGCTCTTTTTCTGAATAGAGCTGATCGCTCTCTCTCTCTTCAATGTAGCCATTGGCCAAAAGATCGTTGAAGAAGGCCTGCGTAGTCTCGACGTGGCCGCTCCAGGTGGTCCTGGAGTAGTGGTCAAAGGAGATCTGCAGGCGAGCAAAGAGAGCTTTGTTGATCGCATGGAAATGGTCGACCTGTTCCTTGGGAGTGCGGCCGGCCAATTGCGCACTTAAGGTGATGGCAATCCCGTACTCGTCCGAGCCGCAGATGAAGAGAAGATCCTTGCCGTTCTGCCTCTGAAAGCGCGCATAGCAGTCGGCGGGAAGATAAGCGCCGGCGATGTGTCCAAAGTGAAGCGCTCCGTTGGCATAGGGAAGCGCGGCGGTCACGAGAATCTTTTCTTTCACTCAAGACTCCGAGGGCAGCTCTTCAGGATATGTTTCACTCTCTTCTTCCTCCAAACTCTTTAAGGTCTCAAGATAAGATTCGTCAGGATGCTTCGCCACCTCCTTGACCAGAGAGGATGAGCTCACTTCCTGGCCGGAGCGGATATAAAACTGGGCCAGGCGAATGGCATAATTGGTCAGTTTAAAGGTGTTGGGAAAGAGGGAGCGGACGTGCTCCGTTGTCAGTTCTTTATTGATGGGCATAGCGATCTCCTTATATGTCTCTCTTCGGCAATAAAAATACTACGAAGAACCTGATACGCCAAGTTCAAATCTTCATTAAAAATAAAATAATCAAATTTTTTCCCTTCTTCTATCTCTCGCTCCGCCCAGGAGAGCCGCTCTTCAATGCTCTTTTCGTTCTCAGTCTTGCGCACAATCAACCTCCTCTTAAGCTCTCCAAGCGAGGGAGGGGCCACAAAGATAAAGACCGCGGGGATCTTGCCTCTCAATTGAAAAGCGCCCTGCGTATCGATGACCAAGATGACGTGCTTGCCTCTTTTTTGCTCTCGGTACACCTCTTCTTTCAGCGTCCCGTAGCGATCATTGAAGACTTGGGCAGACTCCAGAAATTCTTTCGCCCTCTCTTTTTGTTGAAACTCCTCGGCAGTAATGAAATGGTAATCCTTGCCCTCTACTTCTCCAGAGCGCGGAGGGCGGGTGGTACAGGTCGTACACCTTACAACAGCGTCAAACTCCTCGCAAATCATGTGCACGAGGGTCGTCTTGCCCGCACCGGAAGGCGCACTCACGACAAAAAGAAGCCCTTCTTTTAAATTACCTAAGAGTTTTTGTTTCATCCCTCCTCCGGGAGAAACCCGGCTCTTCAAAACCCGGGTTCATTCGATGTTTTGGACCTGCTCGCGAATTTTATCCAGCTCGCTCTTCATCTCAACGGCTTGTTGTACCATCTCTGTGTCGGACGCCTTTGAAGAGAGGGTCGTAAGCTCGCGAAGGATCTCCTGAGCGAGAAATTCCAATGTGCGGCCGACTTGCGTCTTTTTTGCCTTCAAAGAGAGAAGAAACTGATCAAAATGGGAGCGAAGACGGACGATCTCCTCTGTCACATCCGCCTTGTCTGCATAGAGCACGACCTCGCGTGCAATCCTCTCTTCTTGATCGGGAAGAGTAAAACCCTGAAGTCTCTCTTTCAAACGAGCCTCAAACCGGCAAGCCGCCCGGGGGGCTCTCTTTTCGATCTGATTGAGCGTTGTTTTCATCCCCTCGATGCGCCCTTTGAGATCTCTTGCCAAAGCCGCCCCTTCCCGCTCTTTCATCTTTAAAAGAGCGCCCAACGCCCGCTTCGTCAATGCCTCTAACTCCGCCTCTTTGATCTCTTCTTTTGCAAACAGAGCTTCTTGCTTGAGTAAAAAAGCAA
The DNA here is from genome assembly GCA_001796315.1 of Chlamydiae bacterium RIFCSPLOWO2_12_FULL_49_12. Lineage (GTDB taxonomy): Bacteria > Chlamydiota > Chlamydiia > Chlamydiales > Rhabdochlamydiaceae > 2-02-FULL-49-12. The sequence continues at coordinate 38,748 of MGME01000027.1, read as the reverse complement.
GAGTCACTTCCGTCTGAGGATCGTAGCCAAGCGCTGCAGCCGCTCTTTCCCAATGCCTCTTCAGGCGTTTAAGAGACGTCTCCGTCTGCTCGCTCTCAGGTAGGGCCCCCTCGCGGGATTCCACGCGCAGGCGCACAGTCAGCTGGCCGCGGGTCACTGCCCGGCGGATCCATTCTCTTAAGAGAAGATCATATTGCAAACAGGCGTGCGGCATCAGGATGTGCATCTCCAGATTGCGCTTATTGATGGAATGGATTTCCAATACGGCATGCCCGCCGCAAACGACCCCAGCGGCTTTGGCATACCCCGTCATGCTTCGAATCATAATGTAAGCTATTTTCTCTTAACAACTCTCTGAATGTCAAGGAGAAAAGAGAGAGATTCAAAACTGCTTGCCCGAGAGGGGAATCCCTCCCCCGTTGGGCTGCCCGGCCCTTAAGGGCCGGGTATTTTCAAAAGGCGGGTTGGGCCGAGTTCGAAACTCGGCCCAAAAAAAATTCCCGGGCCTTAAGGCCCGAGTTCATTGAACTTTTTCTTTGTCTCCGCCTGCATCTTTTTGATAGGAGATGGGCCCTTTGGCATATCCCGCCCGATCAAGCCATTCTTGCGGGTAGCCTATCATCCCGCCGGGCTCGGGTTTGTTATCATAGCCGTCATTATATTTTTCAATGAGATCCGTTCTAAGAGAGTTCCACTGTTTGAGAATAGTTTGAGCATTCTCTAAACAAAATTGTGTCGCTCTCTCTTTGACGCTCCCGGGCTGCTTCTTCCAAAGTGTCGCGAGCTCCTTTTCAAGCTTAAGCGCCTCTTCTCTCTCTTTGTCTTCTAATTCTTTTTGTTTTTTGACCACGTCTTTCACAGAATAGGAGTAGATGGAGCGGATCCAATTGGCAACGAAATTAAAAGGCCACCAGGCAAAATCCGGGGTATAGATCTTAGGACTGCCGTATTGAAAAGAGCGGGGAAGATCGCTCACTCCGGAGTAGATGGGCATAAAACAGCTGGTATACGGTTCATCAAACCCGACCCAGACCACGCCGCCTATCTCTTTGGGCAGCTCCTTTCGCAACTGGGCGACGTAGGTATAGCCTGTATAGTAGATCGAAATAGCCCTCTCCCACGCCCCTGGCAAGGGAGTTTTTCTTTTATTGGGAAAATCAGTGCGATCATAGCTTCCGATAAAGCGCGCCGGAGAGCTATACGGCCCTGCCGCAACACCCTTTGTGAGATCAAATTCCGTTCCCTCGTAATGGTCCCGATAGAGCGCAAAGACCTCTTCGACTCTGACTCTTTTTTTAGGCTTTACGGAGAAGGGATAATAGGAGGTAAAAGCATCTTCAACCCAAGGAGAGAGGTTCAAGTCGGGATTCAAGCGGCTTTGAACGCGCCACACTCTGCGCAGACTGTAATAGGGATGATCAAATTCACCCGGACAAATGAGCCGAAGCCAGTTTAAGGGCTTTCCCTTTTCAAGGACGTTTTGCTCTTGGGCGATGCGAAAGAGGTTGGAGGAATAGAGGAGAGTAGGATCCTGAGGATCGATCTCTTGGATGCGAAACTGGTTGGCCGCGACAAAGATCTCTCCGTCAGGCACTCTTTTAGCGACCCAAAGAGCGCTTTTCCCGTCCGGAGCGCAGCTGATCTCAAAGACCCATCCTTCATCGGGATCCGCCAACAGCAGCGTCTCTCCCCATCCATAGTAGCCTCTTTGTTCAGCGAGCTTGCCTATTAAAAGAACGGCTTCTTTAGCTCTCTTGCATCTTTCTAACGCGATCCTTGAGAGCTCTGCGATGCCAAACAGTCGCGTCGGTCCGGGAGCGGCAAAATAGAAATGGGTTGAATTTGTACACTCGCCGATGGCTAAAAGATGCTCATTGATGACGCCGTAATTGGCGTCCAGATAGGCGTAGGTCTTTTCTACCTGATCGATGAATCCCACAGGTTTACTCGGCGGGTATCCCTCGATATTGTACGCATCTCCGCGATCCGTTCCCACATAGCGGGGAAACATTTGCTTCTCCAAGAAGACAGGACGCTTCGCTCCTTTTGGATAGGTTTTTGCTCCGACATAGACGATGCGTTGATCTCCCACCTCATTATCGTCGGAATGGCTGACCATCACAGAGCCGTCTTCCGTAGCTCCCTTGGTAAAGAGCATGGTTGTACATGAGAAAAGAGAGAAAGGAGAGAAAAAAAGAAGAATCAAAAGGGGAATCATCGATTACCTCCAGTAAGCGTCTTATACACAAGCTGACTCAAGAATCGGCTTTGGCGCGGCCCAAAGCCGATTCTTGAGTTAACTTGTGTATATATACCGCTCCAAACTGCAAAATTGCAAGCCCGGCGCTGGGATAACAGCAGCTCCCGCTGGAAGCGGGAGCTGGGAAAACGGGACAAGAGGTTCTCTAAAGGAATTTGAGTTGGGCAAGCTCGCGGATGGGATCGAAGCTCTTTCGATGGAGGGGGCAGGCGCCCCACTTTTGGATGGCCTCAAGATGCTTTGCCGTCGCATAGCCCTTATGCCGGTCAAAGCCATACCGGGGATAGAGCGCATGGTAGGCAATCATTTGGCGGTCGCGGGTCACCTTGGCGAGGATCGAGGCGGCAGCAATCGAATAGGAACGGGCATCTCCCTCAATGACGGTTTCAAATGGAAGCTCTGTCTTCGGGGCGTGAATGCCGTCTATCAACAGATAATCGGGAAGAACGGAAAGCTGCTCTAAGGCGCGCAGCATGGCAAGAAGAGTCGCCTGCAAAATATTGATCCTGTCAATCTGATCTGCTTCGACAATGCCGATGCCATAGTGGACGGAAGAGTGGGAGACGAGTTTTTTAAAACACGCCTCCCTCTCCTTGGATGTGAGACGTTTGCTGTCGGCAAGGCCTTTGAAGGGTTTGCACAGCGGCAGGACGCAGGCAGCTGCAACGACAGGGCCTGCCAGAGGGCCGCGTCCCGCTTCATCTAATCCTGCAATAAGAGAAAATCCATTCGATCGAGCCCGCTTCTCAAAGGTAAAAGATGGTTTGGATAGCTTGGACACTACTCCCCTCTCTTTAGCTCGACTTTGCAACTTTTTGGGCCCGAAGGCCTCGAGATATTTGCTCTCGGGGGAGTTATTTAAACCAGGAAGGGGTTAAAAACCTCTTCCTGGTTTAAAGAATCTCCCAGTTCGACCGTAGGGCGAACGTCCGAGAGCAAATAGACGAGGCAGGCGGGTCCAAAAAGTTGCAAAGTCGAGTTTAGAGGAGCATTCTTAGCAAGACGGGATTTTTGGTAAAAGAAAAAGAGGCGGTTGCAAAAAAAAAACTATTCTTGGAAAGATTCAGCTGCAGGCGATGCTCTCTCTTCAAGCGGCAGCGCTCTCTCGTCGACACCAAAGAGCTCTTCCTGGACTCGCGACTTTTTTCCTTTTTTACCCCGCAAATAGTAGAGCTTTCCGCGCCGCGCCTTGCCGCGCCGGGCCACTTCAATGCGGGATATTTTCGGGCTATGCAGCGGGATGATCCGCTCCATGCTGGAGCCGTACGAGACGCGATAAAGAGTCGCCGTTTCAGAGAGGCCGTGCCCTTTTCTGGCAATCACCGTTCCCGTAAAGAGCTGCGTGCGCTCCTTGCTTCCTTCTTCCTCAACAATCCGAAAGTAGATATTGAGGGTGTCTCCCACGCGAAAATCGGGAATCTCCTTCTTGAGCTGGGAAGATTCAATCGCTTCAATGAGTTTGGTCTTCGGCATGACCCGTCTCCTTTTAATATGGAAAAAAGCATAGCGGAAGAGAAGGAAATTTTCAATCAGAAAGATCGGGCCGCACCTGCCTGGTTTTTTCTCTGGCCTTCTCTTGACGCCAGGCAGCAATCTCCCCATGGTGCCCGCTTTTCAACACTTCGGGAATGCGCATCCCTTCAATTTCCTCGGGATGAGTGTAGTGCGGGGCCTCAAAAAACCCATTTTGAAAGGAGTCCTGAAAAGCGGCCTCTTCATGCCCCAAAACGCCGGGAAGAAAACGCGAGACGGCGTCCACGACGACAATTGCGGCCGGAGCGCCGCTTGTCAGGACGTAATCGCCGATACTGAGCTCCTCATCCACCTCCGCTTCCAGGATGCGCTCATCGATTCCCTCGTAGTGACCGCACAGCAAGATGAGGTGCTTTTCCCTTGCAAGCTCCGCAGAGCGCGCCGCTGTGAGCGGCTTCCCTTGCGGAGAAAGATAGATGACCCGGCTCTCTTTTTGTTTCACATGGCGGATCGCAGCAAGGACGGGAGCCGGCATGAGGACCATTCCGGGCCCTCCCCCGTAAGGGCGGTCATCCACTTTTTTGTGTTTGCCCAAAGCAAAGGCGCGGATATCCACAAGCTCAATTTCCAAAAGCCCTCTCTCCTGGGCTTTCTTGAGGATGCTCACGCTAAAAGGCGATGTAAAGTAATCGGGAAAAAGAGAGAGGATGGAGTAGCGCATCCTCAAGCCTTTATAGCAGAGGCTCCCTCTTTTTTGCCCTTTCGTTGAGTGCGCACTTTGTCCCTCTTCGCCGCTCGTTTGGCACGGAGCTCTTTGAGCAAAGCGGGAGCGGCCCGACTCAGCAAGGTCTCTGCCTTTTCGGAGAGCTCTGCGCCTTTTCCCAGCCAGAAACCGACTCTCTCTTCCTCCACATGAAGATTATTTTCCTTTTCACACGGCTGGTACCAACCCAGATTTTCCAGATATTTTCCGTCGCGCCGGCACTTGCCGTCGATTGCAACGAGACGGAAGGTCTGTCGATTCTTTTTTCCCAGCTGTCTTAAGCGAATTTTCACCGCCATAGTAATTTCTCCTTATTAAATTTTCCTTTGTTCATTTGCTTCATCATTTGCTTGAGATTTTTAAACCCTTTGACCATGCGGTTGACATCATCTACAGAGGTTCCGCTGCCCTTTGCCACGCGCCAGCGACGGGGAAAGATGAGATCGACTCTCTCGGATCGCTCCTCGGGGGTCATCGAGAGGATCATCGCCTCCATCTTTCCAAATTCCTGATCGGAGTGCTCCAGCTCAGAAAACTTGCTTGCTCCGGGAAGCATTTTAAAGAGGCTTTTAAAAGAGCCCATCTTTTTGACCATTTTCATCTGCTGAAGATAATCCTGATAGGTGAACGTGGCGTTTTTAAGTTTTTTCTCCAGCTTCTTCTCTTCTTCCTCGTCCATCTGCTCTTTGGCTTTGCGTACGAGGTTAATGACATCTCCCATCCCTAAGATGCGGTCCGCCATCGACCGGGGATTGAAGGGCTGAAGATCCCCGATCTTCTCTCCGACGCCTTCAAAGAAAAGGGGCTTTTTCGTCACTTGAGAGATGGAAAGGGCCGCTCCTGCGCGCGCGCTTCCGTCCAGCATGGTGAGGATGGAGCCGCTGATGCCAATTTTCTGATCAAACTCTTGAGCCGTCTTGACGGCATCCTGTCCCGTGGCAGCGCTTGCAACAAAGAAAACCTCCTGGGGATTAAGCGCTCTTTTGATCTCTTTGAGCTCTGCCATCAAGGCTTCATCTGCATGGAGACGCCCTGCCGTATCCACAATCAGGATATCAAAGGCCTCTTTTTTGGCACGCTCCAGAGCCTCTGTAGCGACGAGCAAAGGATCGCTCTGCCCGCCAAGAGAGAAGACGGGGACGGAGATCGCCGCGCATAGCGTTTTCAGCTGATCAATGGCCGCAGGGCGCTGCAAGTCGCAGGCGGCCACTAGAACGCGCTTCTTCTGCTCATTTCCTTGAAAGTAGTGCGCAAGTTTAGCGCATTGCGTCGTCTTTCCGGACCCCTGAAGCCCGCAGAGCACGATGACGGCCGGTGTGCGGGAAAGATGCAGGAGAGGAGGCTCGCTTCCCATCAAGGAGACGAGCTCCTGATGGACGATCTCAATAAAGTGTTCGGAGGGCTTCAGCGCCTTAAGCACCTCCACCCCTAATGCCCTCTCTTTGACTCGTTTAACAAATTGACTGACCACGCCGTAGTGAACGTCCGCATCCAAAAGTGCAAGACGCACCTCCCGGACAGCCTGAGCAATGTTCTCTTCACTCAATTTTTTTGTGCCGGAAAGAGAGGCAAATAGAGATTGAAATTTTTCTGTTATCGTTCCAAACATCAGAGGCAATTATATTTCAAGTTATGAGTGAGCTTCAAGGAAAAAAAACCGATCTTTTCCGGCCCAATCCTGAAAAATCTCCTTACTCTTCCAAAAGGAGGAAGAAAACAGTTTTAAGAGAGGCTCTCTTTGCGTCGCCCCCATTTCCAGAAAGAGGCGTCCCCCGGGATTAAGGAAACGAGAGGCGTCTTGACTTAAGCGCTCGTAAAACTCAAGGCCGGTCTTGCCGCCAACTAAGGCCATCTTAGGCTCAAAGAGCGTCACGGAAGGAGCAAGCAAGCGATATTCCGCTTCCGAGACATAGGGAGGATTGCAGAGGATCAGATCGGCTCTCCTTCCTAAAAAGGGCTCTAAAAGATCTCCTTGACAAATCTCTACTTCAACCTGATTTTTTAATGCATTGCAAGAAGCGACTGCAAGGGCGCATTCCGACATATCGGAGAGGCTCACCTCAAGCTGGGGCCTTATTTTTTTAAGTCCGATACCCAAGCAACCCGATCCCGTACAGAGATCCCAGGCTATTTTTCTTGCCGCCCCTACCCTTTGGCACACCTTTTCTAAGAGAATTTCCGTCTCCTGCCTCGGAATAAGGACCGAGGGATTCACTTCAATCCTGCAGTGAAAAAAAGAGATCTCGCCCAAGATATATTCATAGGGCTCTTTGCGAAGAGCCCTTGAAAAGTGCCGGCGAAAGAGCGTAAGCTCTCCCTCTTCAAGAGGGCGGTCAAATTGCATGTAAAGGGCAATGCGGTCGCAGTTCAGGACCGAAGAGAGCAGCTCTTCACAGACGCGCCGCGCCGAGGGAAGTCCGCTCTTTTTTAAGTAGGCGGCTGAGAGCGTGAGAACCTCTTGTACCGTTTTCATCCGTCCTCCGGCGGAAATCCGGTCCTCAAAGACCGTGCGTTTCAGATTGACGAGGGAGCAAAGCCCAACCATACAAAATCCCCTTGCCTTCAGGCCCGGGGTCACTTCGAAAGGCGCTGCTGATAGTAATGCGACACGAGCGCTTGCGAAAGCTCCTTCAGATCTCCCTCCATGACGCGGTCGAGCGAGTAGAGGGTGAGGTCAATTCGGTGGTCGGTGATGCGATTTTGGGGGAAATTGTAGGTGCGAATCCTCTCGGAGCGATCCCCCGTGCCGATCTGCGAGGCGCGCAAGCCGGCGATCTCTTCATGAGCTTTGCGCTGCTTTTCTTCGGCTATCTTGGCAACCAGCAGGCGCATCGCCTTCTCCTTATTTTTATGCTGGCTTCTCTCCTGCTGGCAATAGGTGACGACTCCTGTGGGAAGGTGCGTGATACGCACGGCGGAATCGGTGGTGTTGACGTGCTGCCCCCCGGCCCCGGACGACCGATAGGTGTCGATCTTCAAATCCTTTTCATCTAAAACCACTTTTTCATCCTCTCCCGGCTCGAGCAAAACGGCCACCGTGACCGCTGAGGTATGAACCCTTCCTTGCGCCTCCGTCTTGGGTACTCTTTGGACGCGGTGGGTCCCCGCTTCATACTGCATGAAGCGGAAGACATTTTTCCCCCTCATGCCCATCACATACTCTTTAAAGCCGCCCAGATCGGAAGGATTGGAAGAGAGCAGCTCGTAGGACCACCCCATCGTATCGGCAAAAAGCATATACATCCGAACGCAGTCCCCGACAAAGAGCGCCGCCTCTTCCCCTCCCGTTCCGGCTCTTAGCTCCAAAATGATGGGACGATCATCGCGCGGGTCGGGCGGAACTAGCAGGCTCTCTAATGCAAATTGCGCCGCCTCGAGCCTGGGCTCTAAGAGGGCAATCTCTTCCTGGACAAGGGCGCTGAGCTCAGGATCTTTCTCCTCTCTTAAGAGTTTTCGGTTTGTACAAAGATCCTCCTCCGCACGGGCATACTCTTCCCACGCTTCCTTGATGTCCTGCAGCCGGGCATGTTCCTGAGAAAGGATGCGATACTGCGCTTGATCTAAGAGAATTTCCGGCCGGCCGAGAAGCTCCTCGACGACCTCAAGACGCCCCAGCAGTCCGAGGATCTTCTCTTTCATAACTTAACTTTTTGTCGTCTTTCTACGCTTTTTGGGAGCGGGTTTCTCTGCTTTTTTCACCTCTTCGGCCGCGGCCTCCTGCTTCTTTTGGGCATAGCGCTTGCGGAATTTATCGACGCGTCCTTCCGTATCGATAAACTGCTTGCTCCCGGTAAAGAAGGGATGGGAGGAGGAGGAGACCGGAACACGGTAGGCGGGATACTCTTTGCCTTCAAACACCTCTTTCTCTTTGGGCTTAAGCGTGCTCCCGCAGACAAATTTGAATCCCGTCGAAGAATCGACAAACAAAATCTCTTGATAAGCGGGATGGATCTCTTTTTTCATGAACACAACTCCTAACTTTTATCGTATGAAGAAGAATTAAACCACATGGGCCGATTCCGGACAAGGGAGAGTTCTTCCATTTTTATTAAGAAGAGCTCCTTCTTGATTGAAAGAAGCTTTTAAGCAATGTTTTGGATTCCTGCTCAAGGATGCCGCTCGAAACGGCGAGCGTATGGAAGGGGTGGGGGATGCCCAAAAGATCGACCCAGCTCCCATGGGCTCCCTGACGGGGATCCGGCGCTCCCCATACCAGCCTCTCCACGCGATGGAGGAGCAGGGCTCCCGCGCACATGGCGCACGGCTCAAGCGTACAGTAAAGAGTTGTCTTGAGAAGGCGCCAATTGTTAAAATAGACAGAACCTTTTTTTAAACAGACGAGCTCCGCATGCTCTGCGGCGTCCTGTTTTGCCTCTACGAGATTGTGCGCCCGGGCGATGACCTTCTCTTCAAAGACGAGCACGGCGCCCACGGGCACTTCTTTGCATTCGTAAGCTTTTTTTGCCTCAATTAAAGCTTCATTAATAAAAAAAATATCTTTTTCAAATGCCATGATCCAAATAATGTCTTCGTATTCTCAATTTTCCCAAGCTGTGATAGAATGATTTTGTGGGCAGTTTAGCGCACTCCTCTTTAAGGAAGCCACTAGAAATTAAATCCTGTATGCTGTACCCTTTTGCCAATTGTCACGCAGTCAATGATGGAGAAGTTTTCCATGTCGTTAGATAAAGGAACCAAGGAAGAGATCACAAAAAAATTTCAACTTCACGAGAAGGACACGGGTTCGGCGGATGTTCAAATTGCAATTTTAACTGAGAGGATCACGGAGCTCACCGAGCATCTTAAAAAAGCTCCCAAAGATCACAGCTCCCGCCTGGCCCTCCTCAAGCTCGTGGGACAGAGGAGAAAACTGCTCGATTATCTCAATTCTACAGATACGAAGCGCTATCAGAATTTGATTGGCCGGCTTAACCTACGCAAGTAAAGCAGTTCTTCTTTTGCCTTTATTCATCCGGGAATTATACTCTCTTTTTTTTCCTGAGGAGGTAAAGGCCCGCTTTTGATATACAAATAAACTCAAAAGCGTTTGTTTCCCCCTCTAATTTCACACTACCTAGGAGTTCATCATGTTTAAGACCCATTCGAAGAGCGTAGAGATTAACGGAAGAGATCTCAAATTTGAAACGGGAAAGATCGCCAGGCAGGCCCATGGCGCCGTGACGCTGCAAGCGGGAGAAACCGTCCTCCTCGCCACTGCCTGTAGAGCCGAAAAAGCCGATGAGGGGATTGATTTTTTTCCTTTACGCGTCGATTATCAAGAGAAGTTTTCCTCCACGGGAAAGACTCTGGGAGGATTCATCAAAAGGGAAGGAAGGCCCACAGAGAGAGAGATCCTTCTTTCTCGCTTAATCGACCGTCCTCTGCGACCGCTCTTTCCGGAAGGCTATTACAAGGAAGTACAAATCCTGGCCTATGTCCTCTCCTATGACGGCATCCATGCTCCGGATCCCCTTGCGATCTGCGCCGCTTCCGCAGCCCTTACTCTCTCCGATATTCCGCTCTTGAAGCCCATCGCCGCAGTGCGTGTGGGACAGATCGACGGCCGCTTTGTCGTCAATCCCACAATTGCCGAAATGGAAAAGTCCCGACTCGATCTCATCCTGGCGGGGACCGAAGAGGCGATCATGATGATTGAGGGTTACGCCGATTTTCTAACTGAAGAAGAGATCTTAGAAGCGGTGCAAGAAGGTCATGGAGCCATCCGGCAGATCTGCCGGGTTTTAAAAGAGTGGAGAGAAGAGATTGGAAAACCCAAAGAGAGTCTAAAACTTATTCTTCCTCCTGCCGGCCTCGTCTCGGAAATAGACAAAACATATTCCAAAGAGGTGTATGAAAGGCTCCAGACTCCGGAGAAGAAAAAGAGAGAAGAGGTTCTTCATGCCTTTGCAGACTCCATTTTGGAAACCTACATTCCCGGAGGCGTGGAAACATCTTATAAAAAAAGAGATGTGAAGGGAGCCATTAAAACCTTGGAAGCCCGCCTCCTTCGAGAGATGGCTCTCAAAGAGAACCGCCGTATCGACGGAAGAACATGCGATGAGGTACGGCCCATTCAAATCGAAACAGAGCTCCTTCCCCGCACCCACGGCAGCGCCCTTTTTACACGCGGAGAGACGCAATCTATCTCCGTCTGCACGCTGGGCGGAGAGGCCATGGCGCAACGGTATGAAACAATTGAGATCGAAGGAAGCCGCCGTTTCTACCTGCAATACTTCTTCCCCCCCTTCTCCGTGGGAGAGGTGGGCAGAATGGGAGCTCCGGGCCGTCGAGAGATCGGCCACGGAAAGCTGGCAGAGAGGTCTTTGGCGCTCACCATCCCTTCCAAAGAGCAGTTTCCCTACACCATTCGTCTTGAGTCAAACATCACCGAATCCAACGGTTCTTCGTCGATGGCCTCCGTTTGCGGAGGGACGCTTGCCCTCATGGAAGCCGGAGTGCCCATCAAACACCCTATTGCGGGAATTGCCATGGGACTCATCCTCGAGGGAGAGAATTTTGCCGTCCTCTCGGATATCTTAGGAGCGGAAGATGCGCTCGGAGACATGGACTTTAAGGTGGCGGGAAACTCCTTTGGGATCACTGCTTTTCAGCTTGACATCAAGATCGAGGGAATCACGGCAGAAATCATGAAAGTCGCCCTTGCGCAGGCCAAACAAGGCAGGCTCCATATTTTAAAGAAGATGATGGAGGCATGCCCCCGTCCCAAGGAACATCTTTCACCCTATGCCCCCCGCATCCAGACCATTCAAGTCAAGCCCAGCAAGATCGCCATCATCATCGGTCCCGGAGGAAAACAGATCCGCGCCATTACGGAAGAGACCGGAGCTGAAATCGAGATCGACGACAGCGGCTTTGTCAGCATCGTCTCCAACAACGCGGAATCCTTGGAGAAGGCGAAAAAGATCATCCACGACCTCACTGCAGAAGTGGAGGTCGGGAAAACCTATGTTGGAAAGGTCACCTCGATTGTCGACTTTGGCATCTTTGTCGCCATCTTTTCCAAAGAAGGGCTCTGCCACATCTCCCAGCTCTCCCATGAGAGGCTCAACGATGTCCGCGACATCCGCAAGATCTGCAAAGAAGGAGATGAGATGGAAGTCAAGGTCTTGGAAATCAACGACAGGGGACAGATCCGCTTAAGCCGCAAAGCTCTGCTTCCTTCAGAACATGAGCCCCAGCACAGCAGGCGTTCTTGAAAACGATACACAACTCATGTTGAAAGAAAAACAGGCTGCACTTGCTTTTCGCATGAAAAACCTCGGGATCCAGGAAACTGATTTGATGGAGAAATTTATTCTTGGATCCGGATCAGGCGGACAAAAGGTGAACAAGACCTCTTCTTGCGTCTATTTACGGCACGAGCCGACAGGACTCGAGGTAAAATGCCATAAAGAACGCTCGCGAGAACTGAATCGCTATTATGCCAGGCTCCGGTTATGCGAACTTTTAGAAAAAGAGAATGCGCATATCAAAACAGAAAAAGAGAAATTGATTGAAAAAAAGAGAAGACAAAAGCGGCGCCGTTCAAGAAAAGCTAAGGAAAAGATGCTAGCCGCTAAACGGGAACGTGCGCAATTGAAAATGCTAAGACATCTTCCGGAACAAGCATAGAAACTGGGGAACTATTCACCACTTCCCTCCTTTTTTAAGAGGGGATCGGGCATGCATACGCACACGGGCACGGGCGCGGGCACGAAAGAAGTGCCTTGAGCCATTTTCGTTAACATGGCAACTATGCGCATAAGTAAATCACGCCCCTTTGTATGAGGAATAAAAACTTTACTGCTGTCGGCTTTGCATGAAGGCTCTCTCTAGCTATTTTTTCTTTCGTGCCCGCGTCCGTGCCCGTGTGCGTGCCCGATCCCCTCTTAAAAAAGGAGGGAAGTGGTGAATAGTTACGAAACCGGGAACAACCTTCAATAGCCTCAGGTAGGCTGGGGAGAGGGATCATCCGTTGTCGAAAGGGAAGAGAGATCCTCTTTTTTCACAAGCTCGGGAGGGGGCGGAGGGGGCCGCTTGCGATACTTTTCATCGAGCGCTTTGATACGCTCTTTTTTCTTCTCGGAATCCCACTTGCCGGCAATGATCTCCTCGACATCTTCTTTGTAGAGGGTTTCAAACTCCATGAGCATGTCGGCCATCAACTGCACCTGATCCCTGTGGGACAAAATGATCTCATGAGCTCTTTGATGGGCTTCGTTGAGCAGCTTGCGCACCTCTTCGTCAATCTGCCTGGCAGTCTCTTCGGAATATTTCTTCTCGGGATGGCTTCCAAACCCCGAAAAACCGTTTTCCAGTTGATCGTCATAGCTGACCTGGCCTAAAGCGTCGTTCATTCCCCATTGACAGATCATACTGCGGGCCAGTTTGGTCGCCTGAGAAAAATCCATCTGTGCGCCACTGGAGATGTCTGCCGCAAAGATCTCCTCGGCAACGCGCCCTCCCATCAAAACGGCGAGCTGATCGAGGATCTCTTTCTTCCAATAATTGACGCGATTCTTCTTGGGCATGAAATGGGTCGCCCCTAAAGCAAATCCGCGCGGAATGATCGTAACCTTATCGACGGGGTCGGCATGCTCGACATGAAGAGCGACCATGGCATGTCCCGACTCATGGATCGCGGTCGTCCTCTTTTCCGTCTCATCGAGCTCTAAGCTTCTTCTCTCTTTTCCAAAGCGCACCTTATCGCACGCCTCATTGGTCTCTGCAACCGTAACGGCCGATCTTCCCGTTCGCGCTGCCATAAGGGCTGCTTCGTTGAGGATGTTCTCCAAGTCGGCGCCCGAAGCACCGGGCGTGTTGCGCGCAATCTTCATCAAGTCGACGGAAGGATCGAGTTTGATCCGCCGGGCATGCACTTTCAGGATCTCATAGCGTCCCTTCACGTCGGGAAGATCGATCACAATGCGGCGATCAAAACGTCCGGGTCTTAAGAGTGCTTTGTCCAAAACGTCGGGGCGGTTGGTGGCGGCGATCAGGATGACCCCTTCGCTCGTGTCAAAACCATCCATCTCAACTAAGAGCTGGTTGAGAGTCTGTTCTCTTTCATCATGCCCCCCTCCGATGCCGGAGCCACGATGCCTTCCTACAGCATCGATCTCATCCATAAAGATGATGCAGGGAGCGTGTTTTTTGGCCTGATCGAACATGTCGCGGATACGGCTGGCTCCCACGCCGACAAACATCTCAACAAAATCGGATCCCGAAATGGAAAAGAAGGGACGGTCCGCTTCTCCGGCCACGGCTTTTGCAATGAGGGTCTTTCCGGTTCCCGGAGCTCCAAAGAGCAGCACCCCCTTGGGGATGCGGGCGCCAAGCGCCGTAAATTTTGAGGGATCTTTCAAGAAATCGACCACCTCTTTGAGTTCCTCTTTTGCCTCATCACAGCCTGCGACATCCTTGAAGGTGGTCTTATTCTGCTCCTTTGTCATGAGCCGAGCCGGCGATTTGCCGAAAGTCATCGCTCCGGCCCCCATTCCTCCTTTCATCTGCCGTGAAAAGACAAAGTAGAGGAGAAAAGCGACAAGGATGACGGGGAGAAGGGTTAAGAAATAACTAAAATAGTTGGGAGCGGGCTCTTCACTTTTAAAAGTGCGCTCCAAAACAACATTGCGCGGCTGGTCGGGCGCTTTGAAACTGCTTCCCTTATTGTAGTTGAAATTGTCCCACTCCTGTTTTGCTTGAGCAACCCATTGATTGAAGACCTCGGGATCTTGCTTCTCTAAGGCGCGCGTTGAGAGCTCCTGGTTGTTAAAATACCAAACCACCCCTGCGACCAAAGAGCGCGCTTTATTTAGCTGCGCCGTATTCTTCTCCAATTCCTCTGTAAGAAGGTGAGACTGCTCTAAATCGGCCTTGTAATTGCGTACGCTGCGCAATTGGATCAGACGTACGCCCCCGCTCTCTTCGCGATCGATTTCAGAGGTGAGATTTCCCAATGAAACAAGCGCTTCCTGATAGAGGGCGAGCTGCTGCTGCCGTCCGATCTGAGAGGCTTGAACGACTTGTTCTTGAAGCGTCTTGAGCTGCTGCTTCATTGCCTCGCTGCCGATGCCGAGGGCAGGAGAGCGAAACTCTTGGATAAGCGTGAGCAGATCCTTATTAAATTCTTCCAAAGACGCCGCTGTCGGATTGGGATAAAGAGCAGTAAATTTCTCCCGGATGTCAGGGAGGCTCAAAATCTTTTTGGGAGAGAGTTTAGTGATGACAATGGCATTTTCTTCAGAGGGGGTATCGTAGATATTTCCGACAACCCGGTATCCCCCTTCGGGGACGGGAAGGCCGCTCAGATGTAAAAACCAGTCCGCGGCCTCTTTTGCATGGCGGCGGAGCAAAGAGAGATCCTGTTCAAGATTCTTTCCCTCGTCTACAAATTGGTGATTTTTACTGAGCAGTTCGAGATACCGAAAGCGGTTTTGCGCCTCTTCCGTCAAGCGATCGCGAAATTTCCCGCTAAAGGAGACAAGGTTGTCATTTAAGGCAATCTTGCGGCTCTCCTCTTTTTTGATAAGGTCAAGATTGACGAGGTGCTCGACCTGATGGCTAAAGGAGACTTTGCCGCCCTGATCTTCCGTCAAATGGTGGAAAGCTAAAAAAATGAGAAGAGCGACTAATAAAAAGAGGAGGAAACTCCCGGGGAATCCCCGCTTTTTCATAGGACTTGGCTTATTTTGATTTGTCATCATTCGCTTAGCTGGCAAAGGTCCAAAAAGAGAGTATCTGCACCGGTCAACCTACCCTTAGACCCTGTCATCATCATAACAGAAGAATAAGTTATTGGGGTAGGTTCTTCATCGCAAGGACGCCCCGCCCTGAGAGAAACTCCCCTCTCTTTGAAGCCTTTTTTTTACATAGTCCCTTGGCGTTTATAGACTTACACAAAGCTTCCACAGCCTCAAAAGAGAGAAAGCACCCCTCTCTTTGAGCCAGGATGCGCACCAAGGCGGAAAGCTCGATCTTCTCTAAGGGTAAAAACGGATTGAGATCTAAAACCCACCCGTCGCTCTTTTTTTCCAATCTCTTCAAAAAGGGAGCTACCCTTCGTTCCAAATACTCCTTGAGTTCCTGTGCTGCAGCCCCCACTCGACCCAGAGGAAGGGCGGCATCTTTGCCAAACGATTTCTTGATCTCGGGAAAGATCCTAAAGCGCATCCTTCCCCTTAAGAACCGTTCGTCTTCATTGGCGGGGTCCAGAAGATAGGGCGTCCCTCTAGCGTTCAGCCATGTGCAGATCTCTTTTTTGCTCAAACGGAGAAGGGGGCGCCAGATCTCCATCCCATCTAGATGACAGACCTCTTTCATTCCGCCCAGATGGATCAGGCTTGCCCCTTCTAAAACCCGTTTGAGAACGGTTTCCGCCTGGTCTTCTGCTTGATGGGCGAGGAGAAGAGCTTGGCATCCCTCCTGACGGCATAGCGCAGAAAAAAAATTAAGGCGCTCCTCCCTTCCCTTTTTTTCAAGATTGCGTCCTCCCCTTGGAGTTTTAATTCTCTTCATATGAAACGGCAATCCAAGCGCCTCCACTCTTCTTTTTAGCTCCTCTGCTTCCTGAGCGCTCTCGTCTCTCCATCCATGATCGAGATGGGCGACATGAAGAGGGATGGGAAAAGAGCGGGAGCACTCTTGTAGAAGAAGCAAAAGGGCCGTCGAATCGGGTCCTCCTGAAAAACCGAGGAGCAGCGGGCGGCCGGCGGTATAGTACCTCCGAAGGAACCCTTTCACGATCTGTTGTATTTTTCTGTCCAATTTTATCTTCCCCTCGTATAAACTCCTCAAGGGAGAGGTCTTATGCCTGTTCTTTGGCGTTATTTGCTACGTAACTACTTTAAAGTCCTGATCCTCTGTCTCACTTCCTTTATCTCCATCCTTCTCATCATCCGTTTTAAAGAGATCGCCCAGTTTGCCTCATCCGGCTCCTCTTTTGCAATGGTTGTCCTCTTCACCCTCTACCAAATCCCCTACATCTTACCCATAGCGCTTCCGATCTCCGGCCTGATTGCCCCCATCCTTCTCTTTCAACGCTTAAGCCACACGCATGAACTGACCGCTTTCCGCGCTTCGGGACTGGGATTAAAGCCGATCATCTTCCCCCTGCTTCTGGCGGGAGGTTTTTTAACGCTTCTCAATTTTGCCTTTGTCTCCGAACTCTCCCCTCACTGTCGCACCCTTTCCAAAACCCTGATCTACAAGATGACGGCAGACAACCCTCTTTTTTTAACTCAAAAAGAGTCTTTGATCCGCATCCCCGACGCTCTTTTTGACATCCACTCTTTCGAGCCGGGAAAAGAGGCAAAAGGCGCGCTTGTCCTCTTCAACAACCGGACGAATGGAAGATCCGCCCTGTTCCTTGCAAAGAGGCTTTATTTAGATCACGACTATCTCAAGGGAGAAAAGGTGGGATTAATCACGAGCAGCGATCCCAAACAGGAGGACATCTACGACCATTTGATCATCGAAAATCAAAAGACCATGGCGACAAAGGCCGCCAATCTGGCTCCCTTCATCCAGAATCTGGAAGGGAGCTTGAACTATGATTACATGCCGCTGCGCCTCATCCTGGCAAGAAAGCTCTTCAAGACACGAGATCACTACAACTTCACCTTAAGCAGGGGACACCTGGAAATCATCCGTCGTCTCTCTTTTGCCCTCGCCGCCTTCACTTTTACTTTCATTGGAGTCTCCTTTGGCATGCAGATCGGACGCGACCGAAAAAAAAGGGGGATCGTTCTCGCTCTCTTTCTCTCATCCTTTACCCTGATCTGCTTTTTAGCGGCCAAATCCATTCGCCACTCCCCTCTCGCCTCAAGTTTTGTCTACCTCCTTCCCCACCCGCTGGTGATTCTGAGCTGCCTATTTTTCTTAAGGAGAATCTCCAGGGGGATTGAATGATCGGAACCAAGATCTGGCAGCGCTACTTTTTTAAAGAAATTTTAAGAATTTTTACTCTCTTTCTCTTTTCCTTTTATTTTATCTTTGCCGTTTTAGATGCCTCTGCCCATATCCAAGACTTCATCCGCGAATCGCACCTTTCCTTCCTCTCCATCGTCCTTTATTATCTCTATCAATTCATCAAATATGCCGATCTCATCATTCCGCTAGCTGTCATGGTTGCCACCATTAAAGTCCTCTCTTCTTTGAACAACAACCGAGAACTCGCCGCCCTCCAAACTTCCGGCATGAACACCAAAACCCTTCTCCGTCCTTTTTTTCAGATCGCCCTTTTCTCTTCGCTCTTCCTCTACTGCAACTATGAGTTCTTCTACCCTCCGGCTGTCGGATTCTTAAACAACTTTTACGAATCGCACTTAAAGCACTCCTACAGAGGAAACCGCAAAGAGCCTCTGCACATTCTCTACCTGAAAGACAACTCCAGGCTTATCTACCAGACGACGACGCCCTCGAGGGAATACTTTTTCGACCTCTTCTGGGTCCGCTCTTTTGATGAGATCTGGAGGATTAAATATCTCAAAGCCGACCCCAAGGATCCTCAAGCTTTCTTTGTCGATCACATCCAGCGCAATTCAGAAGGAGTATTAAGCAAAAAAGCCTCGTACGACCACCTTTTGCTAAAAGACCTCAAATGGAGCCCGGCAATGGCGCGGGTAGGAAAGACTCCAATTGAAAACCGCTCGATCCGGGAACTCTTTCAGTTTTTGACCAAAAAACGAGTGACTAACTCCTATCACTCCTCGGAACTGGCCACCCATTTCCTATATAAATGCCTGATGCCTCTCTCTTCTCTTCTTGCCGTTGTAGCCGTCGCCCCCTATTGCATCCGCTATTCCCGCCGTTATTCTCCATTTCTCATTTACAGCGTCTCTCTTTTCGGCTTCATCGCCTTTTTCACGTTGATCGACGCCTCCATCATCTTGGGAGAGAACCGGGTCGTCTCCCCCTATACAGCTCTGCTCGCTCCCTTCCTCTTCTGCGGCGCCCTATTTGGAGTGAAATTTTTAAGAACGAGGTGACATAAGTGAACAGCTATCCTAAACTTTTTTCCTCTTCCCTCAATTCCAAGATGAAAAGGTGGAACCTAAAAGCCCTCTTTCTCTTGCATCTTTTGATCCTCTTTCTCTTTGCATCCCTCTTTTTTCCTCCGACAAAGGCTCTGTGGAAAATCCTGGATACCACCCTCTTCCATCTCTTGAATTCCACGCTCGAGGGCCCCCTGTGGTGGCAGACTTTCTGGGCGGCGGCCAACCACCCTTGGGCCGACTGGCTGGAAGATCTTTGCATCCTCTCTTTTTTCGCCGCCTATCTTTTCACGGGCTCTCCCTTTGTCCGGCCCAGGCGGCTCGCCGAGCTTCTACTTTGCGCCGCCTACAGCGCTGCCGTCATCTACTTTTTCAACAGACTCTTCATCCGCGAGCAGCTGCACTACTATTGGCCGAGTCCATCAGCCTTCTTTGAAAACGCCATCCATCTCAATGACAAGATTCCCTGGATTTCCATCAAGGACTCCTCCTTGAAAAGTTTTCCCGGAGACCATGCCACAACGGCGCTTCTCTTTGCTTCCTTTTATGGCTACCTCGTCCGAGGGCGCCTTGCGCTCTTCGCAGCCGCTTACGCCGCGCTTTTATGCCTCCCCCGCCTCATCACGGGAGCCCACTGGGTTTCGGACATCCTCGTGGGCAGCTCCTCCATTGTCCTCTTCTTTTTAAGCTGGCTCTTCTGCTCTCCCCTTTTTCACACTCTCTCTAACCTTTTGGAAAAGAGCTTCATCCTCCTCTTGCGTCTAAAGCGGAAGTGGGCAAGACTAGAATTTGGAGCAAGGGATGAACTCAGGCCTTAAGGCCCAGAGAATTTTTGGTGTTTTGGGCCGAGTTTTGAACTCGGTCCAACCTGTCTTTTGAAAATACCCGGCCCTTAAGGGCCGAGTTTCCCAACGGGGGAGGGATGAATCCGTACCAAAAGATCTTTGAAAGCGCCCGCAAAGCAAAAGTTCTTGATTCCATTAAGGGCCTTTTGCATTGGGATCAAGAGACTTACATGCCCCTGAGGGGAATTGATCTCAGAGCTGAAGAGACGGCCTTGATGGCGCATCTCGTCCACCGGGAGATGACGAGCAAAAAATTTGGAAGGGCTCTCTCTCAACTCGTCGACCTGGAGACCGGAGAGTGTTTCGATGACTCGCTCTCCTTTGAAAAAAGGGCTGCTCTGCGAGAATGGAGAAGGGATTACTTGCATGAGGTTCGCCTCCCTCCCTCCTTTGTCAAACTCTTTGCAAAAACCACGGCTCTCGCCCAGCAGGTGTGGCAAAGGGCAAAAGAAAAAAGCGACTTTAAACTCTTCGCTCCCCATCTGGAAAAGATTGTCTCTCTCTGCCGTCAAAAAGCCGATTATCTCTCTTTCAATGAGCACCCTTATGACGCTCTTTTGGATCTCTATGAACCGGAGATGACGACCCATCAGATCACCTCACTCTTCGGCTCTCTGCACATCCACCTGACGGCGCTTCTCAAAAAGATCTCAGGGTGCGGGCAGCCTCCTTCCGAGTTTCTTCATCAAGAGTACGAGCCCAAAAGACAACTGGAGGTGGGGAAGATGCTTCTCAAGGCGATGGGGCTTGAAAGCGACTCCTCGCGCATTGATCTCTCGGCGCATCCCTTTTGCCTCTCTCTCTCCCCTCATGACCTTCGGCTCACCACCCGCATCCACCCTGAAAACCTCTCTTCCAACCTCTTTTCCGTTTTGCATGAAGGAGGGCACGCGCTCTATGAAAAGAACCTCCCCGCCGAGCACTTCGGTTCTCCTTTGTGTGAAGGAGTTTC
This sequence comes from Chlamydiae bacterium RIFCSPLOWO2_12_FULL_49_12, assembly GCA_001796315.1. Lineage (GTDB taxonomy): Bacteria > Chlamydiota > Chlamydiia > Chlamydiales > Rhabdochlamydiaceae > 2-02-FULL-49-12. The sequence goes on along the minus strand of MGME01000027.1, from coordinate 18,461 downwards.
CCTGGGGGTTCATGAGAGCCAGTCGCGCTTTTGGGAGGTCTTCATCGGACACAGCCATCCTTTTTGGGAACACTGCTTCCCCCTTCTCCAAAGGGAGTTTCCCGAAAACTTGAGCGCCGTCTCTTTAGACGATTTCTTCAAAGCCATCAATACGGTGGCTCCCTCTTGCATCCGCATCGAAGCGGACGAGGTCACCTATTGCCAGCATATCCTTTTGCGCTTTGAGATGGAAAAAGCGCTCCTCGAGGGAAACCTCAAAGTGCGCGACATCCCCGAGGTGTGGAACGAAAAGATGCGCGCCTATTTGGGCATCTCCCCTTCCACCGATGACAGAGGTTGCCTCCAGGATATCCACTGGTCGCTTGGAGCGCTGGGCTACTTCCCCACTTACGCCTTGGGCAATCTCTATGCCGCACAGCTGTTTCAAGCCTTTGAAACTGCCTTTCCCCACTGGAAAGAGGAGGTTAAAAGAGGAGCGCTCGGATTCATCTCCTCATGGCTGCAAGACAAGGTCCACAAATGGGGGCGGCAATACCCTCCGGCCCGTCTCATTCAGCAGGCCTCCGGACAACCCCTTTCAACAGAGCCCTTCCTTTCCTATCTTAAGAAGAAATACTCCTCCCTCTATCACCTGCACCGCTCTTGATGGCCCTCTCTACTGGGGCTCCCTTCCCATCACCCACTGTTGAAAACAGACGCGCAAACAGTTGGAAAGGAATAGAAAGAAATTGTTTACACATCCCAAAAGTGCGAAAAAAAAAAGGGAAGATCGGCCTTCCGGCTTGGCTACCGGCTCTTTGCAACCCTGATCCTGCGGCAACTGCAAAGCTGCGCTCTCTTCAGCCACATCTTCAAAAGAAGAAGAAGAGGCGCTACTCTCACTCTCTTGGGAAGCTGCCGGATTTGGCTTCTCTTTTTCCTCGAATACCCCGAAGCCCTCATCTTCTAAAGCATGTTCTGCAGCCGATCCCGGCTCATCGCTTCTGTCAGCAGAGAAGAATCGCGGGAGAGTGGGCAAGGAGGGTATAGAGCCCCAAAGTGTGGAAACAAGCGAGCGATTCCTTAAGTCATTCTCCCTACGCGCTTCCAATTGACACTGTTCGATAGAGGGCAGGATGGGAAAAACCTTTTGAACGACTCCGGGCACTAGCTTTTCTGGCGGAAGCTTCTTAAATACAAGAATAATTCTATCCACGTCAGTTATATTCTCCGGAAAGAACTTTAATGTTTCTATGAGAAAACGATTGCTCGGCACAAAAACATCTTCAAATTCGCCTGTCTTTTTCCATCTATCTACAATTTTTTGCAGTCCTGCCAATTGCTGTTCTCTTCTCTTTTTGCTCCACTGCGCATACTCCTCAGGATGAAATTTTCTATAGAGGACTGTTCCGTAATCTCTTGTTATGTCTGTGTTTACTGGATGTCTTTCACCCGGAAACTCTTTTAAAATGTCTTCATAGTCGTCCTCAGCTTGTTCTCGTGTTTTTATTAATCCAATCATTGCAAAACAACCAATGGATGGATCATAATCTCGCAAGGCAACTCCTTTCCCGTTATAAAACTGACTAACCTCAGAAACATTCCAATAATTCAACATGGTAAAGTTTGGGAAATAGTATCTGAGATAGTGTCCATCCTCATCTAGAACGGGAATGTTACCCGCTCCACTAGCGACAGGAGTGGATACAGCATGCTGTACTGCTGTTAGAATTTCTGTGATGCTGCGTTCATTTGAGTTCGCTCGAGCTTGGGGTTCTATTGAACGTGAAAATTGAGAAGAGCTGTCAAAAGTTGGCTGCAGAGAATCAATAAATCTCTTTGGAATGACTGCATCTTCTTGCCCCCTTTCCGATTTCCAGCTTTGAGATTCAGCCTCTAAGGGAGTTTGTTGAACACTTCCAATTGGCTTCATACTCATATTATTGTCCTATTGTTATTGCTGACTCATTTTTTCTTAAATGCATCTCTGCGATCTCTGAGATTGTTTTTCTAAACCTGTAGCCCCTGTAGATCGTTTGATCTACTTTTACCTCTCCACACATTCTGTTAAGACTCACGAAGACATCGACATCGGCAGAACGATTTACAGCTCGATCCAATTCCTGAATGCCAAATTGTCTTCTTTCTGAACTTGAGTCCGGGCAGAGGATGGTCTCTTCTACGGCATCTTCGTTAATTTTTGTTCTATAAAGTTCGGTCTCTTTCGCACTCCCTTCTTCACCACCTCCAGAAGGAAAGAAGACTCTCATGCATTTCAACGCCGTTTTTAAAAAGGCTTGTCCCAAGTGAATGTGAATCACCGGCAATGTGATTTTCCGCACCTGAAATGCATAAGCTTCTTTTGTGACAGTAATATTCTCTTGCTTGTAAGTCGTTTCGATTTCTCTCTCTCCCTCTTTAACCACAAGACAACTATTGCGAACATATTCCAAAATTTCCTTTGGCGCGACTTGATCTAAGTCTCTGCCTTCCATGAATTTCGCATACATGGCTCGTTCATCAATAGGAGAAATTGCCACCATGGTGTGAGCTGCTCTGTCTAAAGAATAACAAGCAATGTGAGGAGTGCTGATTAAGCCGGAGATTTGAATTTCGTTTTCATTAAAAAGGGCGGCATCATGAGTCCGATAGGTGTCCTTGTCAAATACGACGCCTATCTTTTTGATTTCTTGACCCGACCTCCTTTCAATGATTTGAACAGTTGTCCAATTGTTTTGTTTTGTTCTCTCAATACAAAAATCACCAAATGTGGCAAATAACACCCTATCTTCAATTGCTTGATTATAAACGCTGTATTTTCTTACAAAACCAACTTCACTTTTTTCATAAGTTTTGATCCACTCTCCAGCGCCATCATTACGTGTCTTTTGCCATCCGATCCAATTCGGCAAATGGCTTTTGTTAAAAATCGTCACGACAGGAATGCGCTGCAAATTTGGCTCTTCGTCGTACAACCGCAGATCCCACTGCTTTTCATTCAACGACTCCGGGTAGACAGCAATCTCCTTGTGCTTTAAATCCGTCACCACAAAATAGATATGGACTCTTCCTGCCGTCGCGAACATTTTGACATTCACTCTATGATTCTTGTGAGTCCATTGTTGAAAGCAATGCCCGATTTCCGGAATAGGAATGGTCTGGCAAGAAACGATTGTGTTCCCATCGAATAGTTGAAATTGGTGCAAGCCATCACCGTTTTTTACAGATCTTACTCTATAAGAACTTCCCTCTCCGGCTGGCCATGCTATTAGAGAAAGTTGTTCTTGATCAATTGATGCCGTCATAGAAATTTCCTTTTTTATTTCTTCAACACACCTCTTCTATGTGTTAAAAGTAAAGTATCGAACTGGTCTACACGCGCATGTTGAGCTGCCTCATCTGATGAAAAGGATCCTGCCATATCCGAATAGTACGGCTCTTCCTGGGAATCAAACCAGGTAAAGGGACTATTTCGAAATAGATCCCTCTCTCGTCGTTGAAAAGAGTGAACGTCCTTTTGCATCACTGTCTTGTTCTTTTTCGATAAGGCCGCTTCAGAATCCGGGTCATCATCGCTGGACAAGAGTGTTGGCCTCTCCTGTAAAAATAGGGAGAGTTGCGAGGGATCATGTTCTCGATTCTCTTGCGCCGCCTTCTTCTGTTCTATAAAAAACTTCTTTGTTGCTCGTTCGGCGGAACTGATGAGTTTCTCTTTCTCTTCCATCGTTATAAAAAAGCCCGAGAGCAGGGAGATTCCCTCGTTGTCAATAGAGACCAATCGATTGCGATAGCTTGCATTTTCTTGTAAGAGCAGCTTTTCAGAGGAAAATAAGACATTAAGAGAAGAAACCTCTGTTTCGACCAGTGCGTGTTGAGTGCTTGCCTTGTTTTGAGAGCTCTTTTTTTCGTTAAGAGGATCCACTAAATTAAATGCCAGCGTTTGTCGATTTTCAAAAAGATCCGTAGCGGGAGAATTTGTAGCTCCATATTTTTTAAAATCAAATTGATTAATGGGAAGATTTTTTATTATCCCCCCATCTACAAACGTCCCTAGCTCCGGTGCAGATCTGATCTCTCCGTCTTCTGTTTTAATGCGCAAAGTATGTGGGGTAAAAACAAGAGGAATGGAGATGGAGGCCCGAATCGCATCTGCAATAATCACAGATTCCCATTGTTTCTCTTCAGAATTAAAACAGACAATTTTTGGTTCAGGAGTTATTTGCGTCGCATAAAAAAAGATATGTTTAAATTGTCTATCGGCGAGGATCTTTTTATATTCTCCAAAAGTACAACAATTTATTGCAGTCTTGTCGGAGATCAGTTTCTCAATCCAGGTTAAGAATGCTTCACCTTTGCACATGCCGCCCGTTTGATAGACACCAATTAAATTTTTTAAATGGTCTTGTTTTTCAGAAGAATTCCACCAATCAAAAGCCCGTTGTGCCGTATCCAGGCATTCTCGAATTGAAGCTTGATCATTCACGATTGAATGAATTCCTGCCGCCAGCTTCTGCTCCGTCTGATAGGAGTGATCCAAAAAATCCTTAAGATCTGTCTTTCCTAAAATTTCCTTAAGCTCTGAGGCAGAATAACCTAAGGCAACCAGCATGGCATGGATAGCTCCTGCAGAGGTTCCGGCAACACGTCTTACCTCGCGAAGGAGACGATGTCTTTCCAGATAATACTGAGCGCCGACATAGGCGATACCCTTTGCACCCCCTCCTTGGAAGACGAGGTTTTCCGGAGGATAAAAAAGATAAAGTGGGCGTTCTAAATCAAACCGGTTTTTCATTTTAGCCAATTTCTCACACCACCGATAAAGAGGAGTCTCTTTTTTGATAAACTGGAAAAAAGAACGCTGATCGCTATCTAAGTGATTGCAATTGCAACCAAAGAACCACAGCCGTTCAATTGCTTCTTGTTTCTGTCCGATCGCTGCCCAATGAAGCGCCGTTTTTCCCGTATGGTCTTTTTCATCCAGAAAGAAGCCCTCTCGCTGCAAAGAGCAGATCTTCCCTTGATCTCCTGCAAAGGCCGCTTTCATTAAAAGAGTGCAGGTTTCATGATCAGGTCGAGCCGTTAAGAGAAACTTATGCAGCGCAGCTGGATCTAACGTCTCTTGGGTATTTGAAAAAGGCGTTTCTCTTTTTCCGATCAGATTTTTGCTGACGGTAAAGACGGCGCTTCCCATCAAAATGACCGTTCCGATCAAGGCTATGTTGTGAACGGCACGATAAAAAAGAGCCTCTTTTTGATCCTTGCTCAAGTAATCAATAATTAGGGGAGTTGAAAGCGCAATGGCAGATCCAATAATGAGTTTGGATGATTCTTTTGCAATCTCTGAAAGCCTCTCCATGGATCTTTCGTATATCAGTTGAATCGTCGAAAGGGTGCTGTTTGTTCCGTGAGCACTGACGTGTTCGATTGTTTTACAGATGCGATCACTCACACGGTCAGCCGTACGTTCAACTGTCTTACAAGAGCGATCGTTGACCTCTTTAACCGTCTCATGGACCTGCTGGAATTGACGATCGATAAAGGTACCGGCTCCATCCACAATTCTTTTTCCGATCCAGCCGAAACAAGAGAGCATCCTCATCATCTTGATGCCACCTTTAATGAATTTTAATGAAATGTTAGCATAAAGTTTTAATAATTGCATCCAGAATTCTCTCGCTTTCTCTCCATGAGAGTAAAAAAACTTTAAGATTTAGAAAACTCTCGGGAATGACTGAACACTAAAATTACTAAACATCGATTGAAATAAATGACTGACTTTGTTACATTTATTTTCGCTTTGTTAAGAGGATAAAAGAGGACTAATATGAATAGATTAAATGAAATTCTTTCTAATACCGAGAAAAATTTAAATTATGCCGGATGGATTCCGGGCATCTCGATGGCTTCCGGATCGCTCAGAATGATCATGGGCAAAGTAGAATTATTAGCCGGGTCACTCATCGGCCTGGCGGATCTTGCGCAATTTAAGCTCGATTCCCCGGGATGGACTTATGCAGCGCATGGCATTGCCAACATCTGCCGAGGATTGCTGGAAACCGTTCTTCTCATCGGCAATCTAGCCTGGTTTTTTTACGATCAGTCGGAAAGGCGTTTCTGCTATCCCTCCGAAGAAGGAGCCGTGCACCTTTCCCCCGCTCCTCCTGTGCAAAGAAATGATGCTGCCCCGTTTCAAGCCCGCCAAAAAGATCTATTTCGAAATGTTCCTCCGCTGGTTTCAGAGGAAGACTCCTCAGAGGATAAGAAGAACTGTGATTCCGGCTACACAAGAGAGTGCGCCCTGTAATGGGAGGAATGAATCCGGCATCATCCGGAAAAGAGGTTGATGGTATCAAAGGCGGCTTTCGGAGCTCTGTTTAAAAAAAAAAAGACTTGCGACCTGGATTATCTTGAAAAGCGGCTCATATTCGGTCGTCGCCCATCGATAACAAAACTCCATGCCTTCGCTTGGCGGAATCTTGTAGCGGCGAATGAGGATCCCCTGGCCTCTATTGGGCCAGTCGATGGTCATGACGTCCGCTAAGAAAAACCGGGCGTTGTCCGCAACGTGTCCGGTCTGGCTTGCACACTGCAGGCAACGACGATCATTTCCGACGGGATGAACCTCGCCATCCGCATCCACGATCACATTCCAAGAAATGTGAAAACTCCCCCCTTCCGTACAAAATCCGTCTACCGCTTCTCGTGTCAGACTCATCTCTTTTTCCTCAAAAAAAAAGAGCTCCCAGGAAAATTCGAATTCCCTAGGAGCTCCCTATCAACAAGGAGGAAATTGATGCACTCTTATCGCTTCGAGAACTGGAAGCGCTTGCGCGCCTTTTTCAGGCCGTATTTCTTCCGTTCTTTCTTGCGGGGGTCACGCGTCAGATACCCCAAATTTTTCAGTTCCTGGCGACGCTCTCCATCTTCCAAGACAAGAGCGCGGGCAATCCCTAAACGGGTCGCCACAGCTTGTCCTTCCGTTCCGCCGCCTTTGACGCGAATAATGAGGTCATACTTATCGACAGTAGACATTTTATCTAGGGGAGAGAGAATCATCTCTCTCTGAATTTTCAGAGGAAAAAACTCCTCGAATTTCTTTCCATTCACTTCGATCTGTCCGCTTCCAGGCCGCAAACGCACCCCTGAAATCGCTCTCTTTCTTCTTCCGGTCGCAACAAATTCTGTAGTTCCCATTCTAAATCGCCACGGTTTGAGGTTGTTGTGCTTCCATTTGATGCTGTTCTCCCTTGAAGATCCGGAGCTTCTTGAGTTGAGCCTTTGCCAGCCTCGATTTCGGCATCATGCCGGCTACAGCGCGGCGAATGAGCTCCTCGGGGTTGCGCTCCCTCATCACACGGTAGGGAATCTCGCGCATCCCCCCCATCGATCCTGTATAATGACGATAGATCTTCTGGGCTTCTTTAGCTCCGGTCACTTCTATTTTGTCGGCATGGATGACAATGACACCGTCCCCTGCATCGACATGCGCCGTGAATGTGGTTTTGTGTTTACCTCTCAGGATCTTCACCACCTCAGCGGCAAAGCGGCCCAAGATCTTCCCTTGAGCGTCCAAAACAAACCATTTGCGTCCCGCATGGGCCTCTTCCTTCGTCAAAAGTGTCGTTCTGTTTTTTCGATTGCCGGACATCGCTTTTTTCAAGCCTCGCGCTTAAAGTAGAATTTCACATTCTATTCAAAGCCCCCTATTTTTGCCAAGCAAATGTTGTCTTGAAGAAAGCTGGCCCAATAGGATAGACTTCTTGCTCGTCATGCTGAGAGAACACCCTAAATCCTACTGGATTCGCACCTATGGCTGCCAGATGAACGAGCTTGACTCGGAGATGATGCGAGGGTTGCTCGAAAGGCGGGGCCTTTTTCGAGCACAAACAGAACAGGAGGCCGACCTTTTAATTTTTAATACCTGTTCCATCCGGGATCTTGCAGAAAGGAAAGTGTTAGGAAAGATCGGCCAACTAAACAAGGCGGGATACAGGCCGCTCATCGGCGTCACCGGCTGCATGGCGGTGGCCAAGCGCGAGGCCCTTTTTAAAAAACTTCCCTCTATCGATTTTATTTTAGGAACGAACAATATTGCCGATCTAGACGAGGTCTTAGACGCCCTTGTCCAAGGCCATCCCCTCCCCATTCGCGTAGACAGCCGTTTTCGTGAAGATCTCGACTACCTCATCGCCAAAAGAGATGACCGCGTCAAAGCCTACGTCTCGATCATCCGGGGCTGCAACAAAGCCTGCACCTATTGCGTCGTCCCCCATACCCGGGGAAAAGAGGTCTCCCGTCCTCCGAAGAGCGTTCTTGAAGAGTCCCTCCATCTCAGAGATCAAGGCTACAAAGAGATCACCCTTCTTGGGCAAAATGTCAACAGCTACGGAAAGGACCGCCCGGAGTGGAACTGCCGCTTTCACGACCTTCTCTATCAGCTAGACAAGATTCAAGGATTGGAGCGCATCCGCTTTATGACAAGCCACCCCGTGGACATCTCTTTGGAGTTGATGCAAGCCCTCCGAGACCTGCCCTCTCTGTGTGAATTTGTCCACTTCCCACTCCAGGCCGGATCGAACCGCATCCTGCGCAAGATGCACCGCATCTACACGAAAGAAGCGTATCTGGCCCAGGTCGCTTCTTTGCGCAGCCTTGTTCCAAACGTCGCTCTCGGGACCGATATCATCGTCGGCTTTCCCACCGAGACGGAAGAGGAGTTTCAAGAGACCTACGATCTTTACCGGCAGATCCGGTTTTCCGTGGGCTTTCTCTTTGCCTATAGCAGAAGAAAGCAAACTCCTGCCCACCGCTGGCTCGACGACGTTCCCCAAAACGTGAAAGCAGAAAGGCTTAAGAGCCTGCTCGCTCTTCATGAAAAGATCTCTTCTCAAGAGCTCCAAAGATGGATGGGAAAAGAGGCCGAGGTCCTCGTTGAGGAGGCCCTCCCCGAAGAGGGCCTCCTGAAAGGTCGCACGCGCTGCTGGAAAAAGGTCATCTTCCCCGGCTCATTAAACCTTCTCGGCTCGCTTCAAACGATCCGCATCGAAGGGTTAAGCCACCAGACCTTGCAAGGCCGGTTATTAACCCAAGCCTCAAACAGGTGACAATCTGCTTGTTGCGGCTTTGCCAGATCGATTCTCGCTCGGAATCCTTCGTATTCAAGAATGTTATTCCTCGCGAGAATCGATCTGGCTTTGCCTCACAGCGTATCTTGTCACCTGTTTTTAGGCTCGGGTTAAATAGCTCGCTTCGAAAGGAATCTGGCAATAAACATTCCCGCCAAGAACCAGCCGATCAAAAGATCCATCAAGCCGACCATGGCATAGCTTAAAGGAAAGTTCCACCAATTCCATTCCGGAAAAAAGCTTAAAATGCCGACGATGACACCGATCAGCGTGACGTAGCCCGTATATCCCCAAAAATCGCTCTTTATTTTAGAGACGATCCAAGAAATCAGAAAGGCTCCAACCATATTGAGCAGGACGCCGACAAACATCGGACGCGCCAGATTCGGATCGATTCCAAAGGGCTTGATGGAGGCAAACATCACAGGCCCCCTCATCATCTTATCTTTCCCTTCAGCGGCTCTCTGCTTCGATTCGCCCTTTGACTCATGCTTGTCATAGGCAAACATTGAGGGGAGAAGATAGAGCCCCTCTTCAACGGCATTCTCCCGAATGGCATTGGCCACCTTCTCTTCGTTTTTAAACTGCTTAAAAGAGTTTTGGTGCCAGGGGAGGACCGTCCACGAAAAGGTCCCCCACAAAAAGACAATGAGTCCACCCAAAATCGCACAACGCAAAAGCGTCTTCATAGAGCCTCCCTCATCATTAAAAGTTTTTCTTTCTTCATACTCGTCTCAAAGATTTGTTGCAAGCCAGCTTAGGGAGAATCTTCGGAGGGGAACTTCGGCTCATTGACCCGAATAAAAGCGGGATGGAGGCGCCAGTTGGCCGGTAAGGGAGGATTGATAAAATAGTCGGGACGCGCGGCAAGTTCTATGTGAGGCTTTTCGAGTTCCTTTTTCAGGAGTGCGCTCTTTTCGTTTGCACATTGGATCCCTTGACGCAACTGCTGTAGAATCTCCACTGTTTCCTCAATAAAGGGACGAAGGGCCTCAAGCTCGTCTGCGTCTTTAATCCTCTTTTCGAGAGCGGAGTAGCGTTTGAATTGATTCTCGACTGCATTCAACGCGTCTTGAAGGGAGCGCGCGCAAGATTGATACTCATCGAAAGACTCGCTCTCTTCCCTTAAGCGAAAGAGCTCCTTTTTTCCAATTTTTAAGGCTGCCTGATGGAAGGAAAGGCAGCGTTTTTTTAACGTGCCGGAAGAGATGCTGAGGGCGGCATAACACCACTCCCACCAGGTGTTGTGATCGATTTCAAGCGAAATGTATTGCTCAATCTCCTCTTTGGCTATCAAGCAATGAAAATAATCGGCATATTCAAAAAGAGAGAGGTGCAACTCGTAGGAAATTTGGCTGGCGACCACTTCTTTCGATTGCAGTTGCAGAAGGAATCCCAGCTCTTTTTTTGAAATGTCTTTCAAAAAGAGAGTTTTTTCTTCCCGAAAAGCCGCCGCTTCGTTAAATGCTCCAAAGACAAGTTGATAAAAGTAGGGAGAGAGGTCGGCCAGTTCCAAAAAGTTGACCCTCAGGCGCTCTTTCTGAAGCACCAATGTACATTCCAGAGCTTCTTGAAGCTCTTTAATCATCGAAAAGAGTTCCGGATCTGTTTGATTCCCATCGACAAAACGGCCGAGAAAATGATCGCGGATGGGAGCTGCGGGATGCTTTCGCAACATCTCAAAAAGATCATAAATTCTCTTCCATACCTGAATGTGATCGCCTCGGATCCCCTCTTGTTGCAAAGAGCTCAAAAAGGCGCGGCCCTGCGCCAGCAGGCTCTCTTTTTTCTCATTGTATTCTCTTGCGGCAACGCTCGCTTCCGCTTTCGTTTTTGCAACGAGATACTCATCACGGGCTCTTTTGAGTTTCAAAGACAGCTCCTTATTAAAAAGGTTTAGGCGAATAGTGTTGAGATCAAGCCGGCACTGATGAAGGGAATAGGGATCTTGTGTGAGAGTTTGGGTCAGGGCCTTTAGTTCTTCCAATTGGCGCCCCACTCTCTCCTCTTCTTTTTTGGCAACTTGAGGCGACGGCTGAAAGATTCTCATATAAAGGGGCGTCTCCCTTGCAAGATTCCCGGAAGGAGCTTGTTTCTGTTCGGGGCATCCAAAGACGTGCGAGGAAAACGCATCGCGCATGCGGCGAGCCTGTGCTCTTCTTCGACCGTGAGAGTTCCCCATTACGTCTGTCAGTTGATCGGCTGCGGCTGCGTTAAATCTTTCCTCCTCATCGCCATTGCCAATCGGGGAAAGGCTCTCTATGCTTCTCGGGATAACACCTGCAAAGCTTAAGCCGGAACTCTCGGAAGGTTGCGTCATAACATCTCCTTAAAGCTCTTTTCATCGAGGAGCTTGATCCCGAGTTTTTTTGCTTTTTCGCACTTGGACCCGGGCTCATCGCCGACAAGCACATAGTCCGTCTCTTTGCTGACGGAGCCGGAGACTCTCCCTCCGCGTTCTTTGATGAGCGCCGATGCCTCCGATCGGGTCAGCCCGCTCAAAGAGCCCGTAAGCACAAAGGTTTTACCGAAGAAGGAGTGTTCTTTTGGGATCCTCTTGGGCTTTTCGATCTCAACGCCGGCGTTCAGCAGGGCTTCGATCTCGCCCAGATTCTTCGGATCGAAGAAAAAGCCCTGAACGCTCTCAGCCACCGTCTCTCCGATCCCCTCGATCTCCAGCAGCTGTTCTTTGCTCATCTTCATCAGGCTCTTGATCTCCCCTGCCTTCTCCGCCAAAAGATCCGCCGTTCCCGCTCCGACGTAAGGGATGCCTAGAGCTGCGAGGAGGCGCGCCAAAGAGACGCGGCGCGAGGCTCTGATGCCGTTTAAGAGATTTTGAATCGACTTCTCTTTAAACCCTTCGAGCCGCTCGAGATCCGAGGCCGTCAAGGTATAGATGTCGGCAAAGTGGCGCACCAACCCCTTTTCAAAGAGCCGCTCGGCCACTTTCTCTCCCAAGTGGTCGATGTCCATCCCCCCTTTACCGGCAAAAAAGATGATCCGGCGCAGGGATTGAACTCCGCACTTGGAGTTAGGACAGCGTACGGCGACCTCCCCCTCTCTTTGTTCTGTCGAAGAGGCGCAGTAGGGACACTGCTTGGGCATCTTCCAGGGCTTGGAGTCCTTGGGGCGCTGCGAGAGGTCCACCAAGACCACCTTCGGGATCACGTCCCCTCCCTTTTCAATCACGACGGTGTCGTGGACGCGAATGTCTTTTCTTTTAATCTCGTCCTGGTTGTGCAAAGTAGCGCGTGAGATCTTGCTTCCCGCAACAAAGACCGGCTCAAGGTCGGCGACGGGGGTGAGCACGCCGGTTCTTCCCACCTGAACCGTGATGTCTCGAATCACCGTTTTTGCCTGCTGGGGAGCAAATTTGTAAGCGATGGCGCAGCGGGGAGATTTTGCCGTAGAGCCCAAAATGGGATGCCACTTGAGCTCATCCACCTTGATGACGATCCCGTCGATTTCAAAAGGAAGGCGCGAGCGCTCCTTTTCCACCGCCTCTGCAAACTCCATGATCTCCTCAAGAGAGCGGCACAGTCTGTGGTGGCGGCTTTCAAAGACAGGCAAAGAGAGCATGCGAAGAAAGTGATGGGTCTCCTCCTGGCTTTTGACGGAGTGCAATGCGTCTTGGGCAACCCCGTAAAAGACGCAAGCAAGGTCTCTTTTTGCCGCCTCCCGGGGATCCAGCAGTTTTAACGAACCCGCTGCGGCGTTACGGGGATTGGCCCACACCTCTTCTCCGGCTTCCTGTTTCTCTGCGTTGAGCTTTTGAAACTCCCGGATGGGGAGAAAGACCTCGCCTCGAACTTCCAGGATCTCGGGAAGATGCTTCCCTTCCAACGAGAGGGGAAGGTTACGGATTGTCTTCATGTTGTGCGTGATGTCGTCTCCCTTCTTTCCATCTCCCCGCGTGGCGGCCTGGCAAAACTCTCCCTTTTCATAGCGCACGGAGACCGCAACGCCGTCCATTTTGAGCTCCGCGCAAAAGGCGATCTCCTTGCGCTCAGTGAGCTTGTGGATGCGTTTGATAAAGCCGGCCACCTCCTCTTTCGAATAGGTGTTGGCCAAAGAGAGCATGGGCACGGAGTGAACGACCTCTTGAAAGCCTTTGGTGAGCGCCTTGCCGATCCGTTGCGTGGGAGAGGAGGGCGTCACCCACTCGGGGTGCTGCCGTTCCATCTCCTCGAGTTTTTTAATCAGTTGGTCGTATTCGTAATCGGAGATCTCCGGCTTTGCCGCTCCATAGTAGAGCTGATCATGCCGGCGGATCTCTTTAATGAGTTTGTGATAGGTTTCTTTTTGAGACATCCTCTGCCCTTTAGAACATATGGGGCGGCCTACGATCGTCAAATCGCAAGAGCTTTCGCGCTGGCCCAAAACCGCTTCTTGAGTCACTTGTGTATAGAGTGGAAATGATACCAAAGGGCCTCTTTTTTTCCCTACAAGGGAGTTAAAAAACAGGACCTCTGGTTAAGCCGGCTCGAGGAAAATCGCCTTGGGGACAAGCGGGACGCAAAAGCGGAGAAAGGCCGGATCGTCCTCTGATTTCGCGAGTGTCAGCGAGTGAAATCAGTCCAAATTCCAGTTCGCCTGGAAGATCATCGTCGCGAGGGGGGCGAGACGGATGGAGAATCCGATGGGGTGGCCCACTTGGTCTTTGACAAGGAGCGCCGTGGCGTTGACTTTGCCCGACCCTCCGAACTGCTCGCTGTCGGAATTAAAAATTTCACTGACGTAGGCAAGATTGGAAAGGGGAATGAAGTAGTCGCTAAAATAGAGAGGGGTAAAGTTATGCACGCAGACGACGGATGAGAGGCTTCCCTTTCTTAAGTAACTGATTACAGAGCTCTTATGGTCGGAAAAATCGATCCATTCAAACCCCTTGCCATCAAAATCATTTTCCCAGAGGGCCGATGTGTCGAGATAGAATCGGTTGCACTCCTTCACAAAGGTCTGCGCCCTATGGTGCCGCTCGTAGTCGAGAAGCCTCCAGGGGAGCTCTTGATGACAGCTCCACTCCTCCCACTGTCCCAGTTCTCCTCCCATGAAGAGCAGTTTTTTCCCCGGTTGGCAGATCATGTAGCTGTAGAGGAGGCGCAGGTTGGCAAACTTTTGCCAATCATCCCCGGGCATCTTGGAGAGAAGGCTCGCCTTTCCGTGCACCACCTCATCATGAGAGAGCACGAGGATAAATTTTTCGGAAAAGGCGTAGAGCAAACCGAAGGTGAGCTGTCCGTGGTGGTAGTGGCGGAAGACGGGGTCTTTTGAAAAGTAGCGCAGGGTGTCGTTCATCCATCCCATATTCCATTTAAAATCAAATCCGAGTCCTCCCTGATCCAGAGAATGGGTGACGCCCGTATAGGAGGTCGACTCCTCGGCCACCGTCAAGACGCCCCTGTAGCGCTCATGAACGACGGAATTTAAGTGTTTCAAGAATTCAATCGCCTCGATATTTTCCCTTCCTCCGTAGGGGTTGGGAATCCACTCTCCCTCTTTGCGTCCGTAGTCGAGATAGAGCATGGAGGCAACCGCGTCGACTCGAAGGCCGTCGACGTGCATCTTGTCGAACAACAAAAGAGCGCTCCCCAACAAAAAATTGGAGACCTCGCGTCTTCCGTAGTTAAAGATATTTGTGTTCCAATGAGGATGGAATCCCTTTCTGGGATCCACATGCTCGTAAAGAGAGGTGCCGTCAAAGCGAGCCAAAGAGAAGTCGTCTGTGGGAAAGTGGGCCGGCACCCAATCGACGATCACTCCGATCCGTTGTCGATGGAGGTAATCGACAAAGTATTGAAAATCCCCGGGAGTTCCATAACGGCTTGTGATCGCATAGAATCCCGTGACCTGATAGCCCCAGGATTCATCTAGGGGATGTTCATTGACGGGAAGGAGCTCGACATGGGTAAAGTGCATCTTCTGGCAGTAGGCGGCAAGCTCGTGGGCAAGCTCGCGATAGTTTAAAAATCTTCCCTCTTTCTTCCTCCAGGAGCCCGGATGCACCTCATAGACGTTCATGGGATAGTCTTTCGCAACTCGCAGCCTCCTCTCCTCCATCCACTCACTATCTGTCCATTCAAAGCGGCTTACGTCAAAGATGACAGACGCCGTCCCGGGGCGCAGCTCGCTGCAGGTGGCGTAAGGGTCTGCCTTGACCCTCAGGGCGTCCTCTTGCGTACGGATTTCAAATTTGTACTTCTCTCCCTCCCGGATGCCGGGAACAAAGAGCTCCCACACTCCGGACATCCCCATGCTGCGCAAGGGATTGACTCTTCCGTCGAAGTAGTTGAAATCTCCGACAAGCGAGACACTCTTGGCATTGGGAGCCCAAACGGTAAATTTCGCCCCGGAGCATCCCTGATGCACAAAGAGGCGCCCCCCCATGACGTCGTAGATCTTGTAGTGGACTCCCAAAGCAAAAAGGTGGGCGTCCACTTCTCCAAACGTCGGAACCATCGTGTACGGGTCGTGGGCCAGCATCCCGTTTTGGTGATAGACGCGGTAATCTCGAGACGTCACATTTTTGGAGACGGCGTATTCAAAGAGGCCGGAAGCGTCAACCGGATACATCTCAACAACCTTGCCCAAGACCTCGATGTGAACCTCTTTTGCCCCCGGGCGAAAGAGCCGAATCGTCTTTTTCCCCTTTTCTCCCGGATGGATCCCCAGGAAGCGGTGGGGGTCGTACGCCTCCCCCCGGTTGAGCATTCTCAGTTCTGATTCTGCCGTCACCATATCTTTTTCTCTTCCTCTTTTAAGTCCATATGAAAATTGCGAAAAAAAGTCTATATAACCTCGACTTTGTACATTTTTTGACAGACGGATGTCGAGGAGGCGGCTCCCAGGCTGCAATTAATTTTGAAGTCATTTCGGTATAAAGCAACCGCTCCTAAAAATTAGCTGTCCTCTTTGCTGCAGCCTATCCTTGAAAGCGATCCAGATAGAGACACACTCCGCTTTGAAGCTCCAGCGGCTCATTCAAATTGCTCATCCTTCCCTTCTCTCGCAGCTTCGTTCTCACGCGGCAGCGCTTTAAAGCAGATTGCACAATGAGGCGCAGAGAACGGCTCTTAGCGCTTTGAATCCGCAAGCGGCGCAGGAGCTTGCTCGACCATTCCATATCGATTCGATCTCCCTCTTTTGTTTTGATATGGCAAAAGCGGCCTGAGTGAAACTGGGGAGGGAGAAGGGGCAAGAGCGCGCAGCTCTCTTTCTCTTCCTGAAAAAAGAGAGAGCGGATGAGAAGGGCGCTCTTTTTTAAAAGCGGCAAGGGAGAGAGCGCTTGCTCGGTCGGAGTGGAGAGCCCTTGAAAGCTCAGATCGTTGACATGGGGGACGAAGAGAGAGGAAAAAGCTGCCAAAAAGAGGGTGCGGAAGGCGGGAATGACATGAAGCTTTTCTTTTTGCTCCACCACCTTTCTGCACTTTTCTAAAAGCAAAAAGTTGCCCTCTTCCGGCATCGTTCTCTCCTCCGGCTGCGGCAGGAGCTGCCCCATCTGTAGCCAGACCGGAAAGATCTCTTGAAACTCTCCTCTTCTTAAGACGCTTTCCCACTCCAGAGAGCGGTGCATCCCCAAAGAGAGCCTCTCTTCTGGAGGCGCTTCATGAAACGAGGAGATATTAAGAAGTTTGTGCTCTTGTTTGAGAGGGAAAGGAAGCGGCCCCTTTTCGAGATAGAGGTAGATCCCGTCTCTTTGTGCAAAGAGAAGATAGGAGAAAAAGCCTTGAGCCGCTCGCCCAAAGACCCTGACTCTCCCCTTTTCTCCTTCAACCTGAGAGGTAAATTGTTCAACGGGACCCGTCAGGGGAAGGAGAGTAGAAAAACGGGCTCCTTGCCACTCTTCTAAAACCAGCCGGGCGGGAAAGATTTCGGCCAGACAGTTGGTTTTCGGAATGAGGGTGCAAAAGCGCGCCGCGTGGGAAAAGGGACGAAGCCTTTGGGCGATCGTGATGGTAAAGGGCTTCACGCCACCCTCCCGACAAGGCTCATTGGATCGTTGGCAATCAGCTTCACAGGGACCATTTGATTGGGCTTAAGATGTCTCCCTTCGACGCGAACGGGAAGAAAATTTGCCGTACGCCCCCTCGCTTTGCCCTCTAAGAGCACCTCCATCTCCCTTCCCACAAAACGCTCTCTAAGAGAAAAAGCCCTCTCTTGAGCCTCCTGCAAAAGCCTTTTCTTTCTCGCAAAGACAACGGCTTGCGGCAGGCGGTCGGGAAAAAGAGCGGCCCGGGTGCGCTCTCTCGGGCTGTAGGGAAAGACGTGCACCTTTGCAAACTCCACCTCTCGCACCACCTCCAGGCTCTCTTCAAAGTCCCGCTCCGTCTCTCCCGGGAATCCGACGATCACATCGGTGGTAAAGGTAAAATCGCTACACCCCTTTTTAAGGCGGGAAACGACCTCCAAGAACCTCTGGCGGGTGTAAGAGCGATGCATCCGCTTGAGCGTCACATTAGATCCCGACTGCAAGACCAAATGCAGCGAAGGGCAGCTCTTCTTGCAAAAAAGAAGGGCGGAACACAGCTCTTCGCTTACGTCTTCGGGATCAATCGAGGAGAGGCGGATCCTCTCCAGCCCTTCAAGGCCATCGGCTGCCCGGAGAAGAGAGGCAAGGCTCTCTTGTTCCCCTCCGTCAAAATCTCCGATGTTGATCCCCGTCAAGACAACCTCTCGGTAGCCCCGAGCAAGGAGCCCTCTTAACTCGATTAAGATAGAGTCCAAAGAACGAGAACGGGAGCGGCCCCTCACATAGGGAATGATGCAATAGCTGCAAAAGGAGTTGCATCCGTCTTGTACTTTTAGAAAAGCGCGGGTGTGCTCTGCAAAGGAATCGATGGCAAACCCAGCTAGCTCTTTCTTGGGAAAGAGCTCCGAGAGGAGCTCTTCCTTCTTTTCATTGGGGATGACCAGGATCCGTCTTTCCGAGACGGCCTCGCCCACCTCCTTTGCATGGCACCCTGTCACAAAGAGCGCGGCTCTTGGATTTTCTTGGGCCAGCTTGCGCGCCCGGGCAATACTATCTCGAGCGGCAGAAGCGGTGACGCCGCAGGTGTTGACAATGCAGACGTCTGCAGCTTCTCCCTTTTGAGCCGATTGAGCGCCTGCTCGCTCAAGCTGCGTCCGAAAGGCCTCGGCCTCATACTGATTCGTGCGGCAGCCTAGGGCGGCCACCTTAAACTTTTTTTTCACCACCGCTCTCTTTGTATAAGAGAGTGCATTGTGCCAAAAGCGCCATTTTTCCGTAACTATTCACCACTCCCCTTTTTTAAGAAAGAAAGGGATCGGGCACGCACACGGGCACGGACGCGGGCACGAAAGAAGTGCCTTGAGCCATTTTCGTTAACATGGCAACTAAAG
>MGME01000026.1 GCA_001796315.1 Chlamydiae bacterium RIFCSPLOWO2_12_FULL_49_12 | reverse complement strand
ACGCCGGCGACGACGGAGGCAAGGGGAGAAAAAGGTGAGCACAATCCGGCTGCAACGGTTGCTAAAGAGATGGAGAAAAGATCTCTTCGCGAGAAGGTCTCCTGATCGGCGATAACGCTTGTTACGATGGCGGCAAATGTTGCACAAAGAGTGGCCGGAAGTGTAAAGGCCGGAGGCTGAGAGGCAATGAGACGGAGAAAGGAGAGAGTGCCGAAGGTGCTGGAACCGATCCACACTGCTCGTGTACTGGAGATAGTGCCGAAACATTCGGTGGTTGCTTCACCAAGAATGCCGGAGATGACGGGTACGAGCAATCCGGACGCGGCTCCTGCACCCATTCTGATCCCTTGATAGACGAGATGGCTCATGAGAATCCTTTGGTTTTTTTACTAAAAAAGCTTGCGGTTCCATTAAAAAAAAGTCAATAGCTCGACTTGAGGAGATGATCTTGGTTCGATCCAGGCCCCCTCTTTTTTGATGAGGGCGATGAGCCGCTCTTCTGCGAAAGCGGCGTCGATTCCTCTCTCTACACACTTTTTTTTGACGTAAAGGTCGACCTTGTCCTTGCCGGAGCCGACGTAGCCGAAATCTGCATCGGCCATCTCGCCGGGTCCGTTGACGATGCAGCCCATGATGGCGATCTTGATGCCTTGAAGATGGGCTGTCTTTTGACGGATCTTCTCTGCGACCTCTTGTAAATTGAAGAGGGTGCGGCCGCAGCCGGGGCAGGAGATGAAATCGGGTTTTGTGAGGCGTTTTCGACACGCCTGCAAAATGGAAAAAGAGAGGGAAGAGAGCTTTTCCGGAGGATGGGGAGCGCGAAGGAGGATCCCTTCTCCCAGGTTGTCTGCAAGAAGAGCGCCGCACTCAGCCGAAGCTTCGATGATGAGATCCTCAAAAGAACCTGTGTAGGAAAAGTCTAAGATCACGGGAGTGAGAATGTGTTGATCGTGAAGATAGCGGAAGAAACGGCGGCCCGAAGCGACGCGGTCATGAAGAGGTGCAAAGAGGATGAGCTGAGGCTGTTTGCTTTGAATCTCTTCCCACTCTTTTTCTTTTGTCGCACGAAAAATTCCTGCTTGATCTTGAAGGATGAGGTCGGGTTTCATCTCATGGGGACGAAGAAGGGGCTCTTTTTCTAAGAGGACAGAACCTCCTTTGTGCAAGGAAAGAGAAGGGGGGAAAACGACCCTTCTTTCACGTTCTGCTTGCGATTCTTCCCAAAAGGGGGAAAAGAGCCGGCCTCTAAAAGGTTGTGCAAAAGAAGCGAGGTGTCTAGCAGGGGGGATCTCGCACACGGGATCTTCCGTCAATGAGACGCGGAGGGTATCTCCGATGCCATCGAGCAGGAGCGCGCCGATGCCGACTGCAGACTTGACCCTTCCGTCCTCTCCTGCCCCGGCCTCTGTGACGCCCACGTGAAGGGGGTAGTCCCATCCCAGCCGCTCCATCTGTTGTACTAAGAGTCTGTAGGCGGCGATCATGACAAGGGGGTTGCTCGCCTTCATGGAGAAGATGAGATCGTGAAAATCTTGCTTTCTGGCAATTCTTGCAAACTCAAGCGCCGATTCGACCATCCCCCTGGGAGTGTCTCCGAAGCGGCATAGGATGCGATCAGAGAGCGAGCCGTGATTGGTTCCGATCCGAATGGCCTTTTTCTTTTGTTTGCACTTCTCGACAAGAGGAGCAAACCCCGCTTCAATCTTTTCCAGCTCCTTGTTGTAGGAGGTCTCATCCAAGGCCGCGGTTTTAAAGGCCGAGCGCCTGTCGACAAAATTTCCGGGGTTGATGCGCACTTTGTCGACGACATCGGCAACGGCGAGGGCTGCCTTGGGATAGAAGTGGATGTCTGCTACTAAGGGGACGGAGTAGCCCTTTTTTTCTAAGATCTCTTTGATCGTCTTGCAAGAATGAGCCTCTTTCATCCCCTGCACGGTGACGCGTACGATTTCGCAGCCCAGGTCGGAGAGCTTCATGATCTCATCGGCAGTCTTCTGAGCGTTATCTGTGGGCGTTGTCGTCATGGATTGGATGCGGATGGGATTGTTTCCACCGACCCCCACCTTTCCCACTTTGACTTCTCGAGTCTTCATCCGTCCTCCAAGGAAATCCTCTCCGCTCCTGTAACCTCCGGTTTTGCGCCCATGCAAAATCTAAGGACCTTCTGGCCCAGATTTACGAAAAGAGGGTTTTCAACTTATCGAGAAAGCTGCGTTTGCGAGGAGAGTTTTGCTCTTTTTCGAGCTTTGCAAATTCTAAGAGGAGCTCTTTTTGTTTCGGACTTAAGGAGACCGGCGTCTCGACAATGACGTGAACCAAAAGATCGCCCTTTCCCTGGCCGTGGACATTGGGCATCCCCTCATCGCGGATGCGCAAGATCTTCCCCCCTTGCGTTCCTTCGGGAATAGTCAGGCGGCATGTCCCTTGAACGGGAGTGGGGAGCTCTTTCTTGCAACCAAGAGCCGCCTCTGAAAAGCTGATGGGGAGCTCGACTAAAACATCGTCTCCATCGCGTTTGAAAAAGTCATGAGGGGTCACGGTGATGTAGACGAAGAGATCTCCTGGAGGGCCTCCTCCTTCTCCGGCATCGCCGTAGCCGCCCATTTTCAAACGCATTCCGGTATCAACGCCGGGAGGGATCTTGACCTGAACTTTTCGCCTCTTTTTGATCCGTCCGCCGCCGCTGCACTCGGGACACTTTTCCGCTATCGTCTTTCCCTGGCCGCGGCAGTGGGGGCAAGTAGACATCATGCTAAAAAAACCGCGACTCTGATGGATGCTTCCCCTTCCGCCGCAAGAAGAGCAGGTTTTGATGCTGGAACGCTCTTTAGCTCCCGAGCCGTCGCATCGAGGGCAGATCATGAAATTTGTTAAGGCAATCTCTTTTTCTGCTCCCAGGACAGCTTCCTCAAAGGGGATGGTCAAATTCATCCGTTTGCTCGCGCCGCGTAAGACGGCTTCACTCCCTTCCGTTTCAAAACCAAAGAGAGAATCCAGAATCGATCCTCCTCCCCCGCCTTTCTCTCCAAAAGCTCCCATGAACGTGCGCAGAGCCTCCTCCATGGAAGAAAAGCCGCCCGGACTAAAGCCTCCCCCTCCCATCCCGGATCCGCGAAGGGCGTCGGCGCCATACTGGTCGTACATATGGCGCTTGTTCTCATCATTTAAGACCTCGTAGGCTTCCGAGACCTTTTTAAACTTTTCTTCGGCCTCTTTATTGCCGGGATTTTTGTCGGGATGGTATTTGAGAGCCAATTTACGGTAAGCTTTTTTGATCTCGTCCTGAGAGGCAGAGCGGCTGACGCCTAAGATCTCGTAGTAATCACTCATGAAGCCTGGAACACTTAGATTCCCGAAGGGGCATAAGGCCTTCGGATCTTTTTAAATCTTAAGGCAGCCTTGGACTTTTCTTTGCGCTTTACGGAAGGTTTTTCGTAAAAGCGGTGCGCTTTGACGGTTCTCATCACGCCTTCCTTGTCGAGTTTTTTCTTGAGAATCCGGAGCGCTTTATCAATAGAATCTCCGCTGCGAATTTTTACACAAGTCATGGATCGATCCTTAAAAGTTGAAGTTAAATGACTATGGCGCAGTATACCGGAGGAAAAGCAAAATTTCAAGCGCGTCGCGTCGTTAAATTGAGTAAAGATACGAAGCCTCCACAACGCGCATGGGGTTGTACTCCTTGAGTGTAAAGCGTTTAAGGAGGTATGGCAGGAGGTGGGACAGGTTGAGGAGAGCCGTCTCGGATTCGACTTTTAGATGGGAGGGCAAAAGATGGGAGGCCAGCTCTTCTTTTTCCAGGAGCTTGGGATGGGAATGAAAAAGGAGGGAGCGCGCGTCGCATTCTCCGGTCAGCAGGCAGGTAGCGCCCTGTTTGGCGGGCAAGAGAAGAGCAAAGGGTCCGGGGCGCTTGGGCAAATAAGCCAGAGGAGAATAGAAGCCGATCAGAGGAACCTGAAGGGCGAAGGAGAGTCCTTGAGCAAAGGAGATTCCCGCACGGGTTCCCGTGTAAGATCCCGGCCCGATGCCGACCGCCACATAGCCAAGAGAGCGGTCAGCGAGAAGATAGGCTGCCTGAAGCAAGAAATCTTTTGACGGCATTACCTGCAAGGCGACAAGCTCCCGCCCTTCCGCAAGAGCAACAAATCCCTCTTTCCTGCTCGTCTCCACAAGGAATGCGGTTCCAGGCTTGCAACTTTGGAACTTGGGCGGCAAGCTGGAGTTTTGATGGTGTGCGCTTTGTAAAGTCATCGTGGCCTCATCGGAAGGGAAAATAACATACGAGTAGTGTCAATTTCTATCCTTTTGTATACTTTTGGCCAAGGTATATGTCTCGACTTTGCAACTTTTTGGACCCGCCTGCCTCGTCTATTTGCTCTCGGACGTTCGACCTACGGTCGAACTGGGAGATTTTTTAAACCAGGAAGGGGTTTTTAACCCCTTCCTGGTTTAAATAACTCCCCCGAGAGCAAATATCTCGAGGCCTTCGGGCCCAAAAAGTTGCAATGTCGAGATATGTCCGTTTTAATTTGTAAAATTTTTAATTAACGAGGTCCCGCTTGGACGACACTGAAGATCCCTCTCCATCCGCTTTAATGGACAATGAGGAAGCTCTATTCGACGAGATCCAGGAGACGGTTGAAAAGAATAGCCACGATGTCTCACTGAAGCTTCCAAAGCAGGTCTTTGTCCTGCCGCTCACGCGCCGCCCTTTCTTTCCGGGGATGGCAGCTCCTCTTGTGATTGAACCCGGTCCCTACTTTGAGGCCTTAAAGCTCATTTCAAAGACCGAACACAAATGCATGGGACTCTTTTTGACAAAAGAAGAGGGGGCGGACATCTACACGCTTTCTAAAGAGGGGATCTTTCCGGTCGGAGTGCTCGCCCGCATCTTGCGCATTATTCCTATGGAGCAGGGAGGGGCGCAGGTCGTTCTCAACATGGAAAAACGCATCTCCATCAAAAAAGCAGTCAAGAGCGGCAAGGCGCTGATTGCGACGATTCTCTATCATGAAGAACCCCCTTACGAAAAGACGTCGAAGGAGCTCAAAGCCTATTCCATCAGCATCATCAGCACGATTAAAGACCTCTTAAAGCTCAATCCTCTTTTTAAAGAGGAGCTTCAAATTTTCCTGGGCCACTCTGAATTTACGGAGCCCGGAAGGCTCGCTGACTTTGCCGTTGCCTTAACGACGGCAAGCCGCTTGGAGCTGCAGGAGGTGCTGTCGACCTTTGATCTTCACGGGCGCATCGATAAGGCGCTGACGCTTTTGAAAAAAGAGCTTGATGTCAGCCGTCTTCAGAATAGCATTACGCAAAAGATCGAAGGATCCCTTTCCAAGACGCAAAGAGAGTTCTTTTTAAGAGAGCAGCTCAAGGCGATCAAAAAGGAACTGGGACTAGAAAAAGATGAAAAGAGTCAGGAACTTGAAAAGTTCGAGGAGCGGCTCAAAAGTCGCAAGGTGCCCGAGGCTGTGATGAAAGTGATCCAGGGGGAGAGGGAGAAGCTCTCCTTATTGGAGCCTCATTCGGCAGAATTCGGAGTCTCGCGCAACTATCTGGACTGGCTGACGCTTCTTCCCTGGGGGATTTTAAGCGAAGAGACATCCACCCTGAAGAGTGCAGAAAAGATTTTAACAGAGGATCATTGGGGCCTTGAGGACACCAAAGAACGTATTTTAGAATTTATTAGCGTGGGCAAGCTGACAGGTGGTGTCAAAGGGAGCATCATCGCTCTCGTGGGCCCCCCCGGCGTAGGAAAGACCAGTATTGGAAAGAGTATTGCCAGAGCCTTGAACCGGAAGTTTTTTCGCTTCTCTGTCGGCGGAATGCGCGACGAGGCCGAGATCAAGGGCCACCGGCGCACCTATGTCGGAGCGATGCCCGGAAAGATCATTCAGGCGCTAAAGGTGACAGGGGTCATGAATCCCGTGATCATGATCGATGAAGTGGACAAGATGGGAAGTAGCTATCAGGGGGATCCGGCATCGGCCCTTCTCGAAGTTCTCGACCCGGAGCAGAATCGCGACTTTCTCGACCACTACCTCGATGTCCCATGCGATCTCTCCCATATCCTTTTTCTGGTCACGGCCAATGTTCTCGACACCATTCCCGATCCTCTGAAAGATCGCATGGAGATCTTGCGCCTCTCCGGGTACATCTTAGAAGAGAAGGCCGCCATTGCAGAGAAGTTCTTGATTCCCAGACACCGCAAAGAGATGGGGTTGAAGGAGTCCGACATCTCTTTTACAAAACGGGCGCTGAACCGGATCATTCATGGCTATGCCCGGGAGGCGGGGGTGCGCAGTTTAGAGAACCTGATCAAAAAAATCTTGCGCAAAACAGCGATGAAACGGGTGCGCGCAGAGGAGAAAAAGGCAGGGAAGAGAGAGAAAGTGGTAGTCAGGGAGTCCAACCTCTTTACTTTTTTGGGAAAACCCCGCTTTTTAACTGATCGCTATTACAAAAAGACGCCTGTCGGCGTCTGCATGGGGCTTGCCTGGACCTCGCTTGGCGGGGCGACACTCTATGTCGAGGCCGTCTTGCAGAGCGGAGAAAAGAGCGAGATGAAGCTGACGGGGTGTGCGGGGGATGTGATGAAGGAGTCTTCCCAGATCGCCTGGTCTTATGTGCACAGTAAGATAGGCCTCTATGCTCCGGGGATTCCTTTTTTTGAAAAGTCTTTAGTCCACCTGCACATTCCAGAAGGAGCCACTCCCAAAGACGGCCCTTCCGCGGGCATTACCATGGTGACTGCCTTGCTCTCTTTGCTCAAAGAGGTCCCCGTACGGGAGAATTTAGGGATGACGGGAGAGATTACTTTAACGGGACGCATTCTTCCGATCGGAGGCCTGAAGGAAAAACTCATCGCCGCCAGGCGATCCGGAGTGAAGATCCTCGTCTTCCCCAAAGAAAATCAGCGTGATTTCGATGAGCTCCCTCCCTATCTCAAGAAGGGAATCGCGGTTCACTTTGTCGATCATTATGATCAAGTTTTTCCTATCGCTTTTTTAACCCTTCCCGATAAATGAATTCCAAAGCGGCAGGCGCTAATTGTATAAAGGTTCATGATGGATGCTCTCGAAGTTTTTTTTGAACAAGATCTCTTAAGCAGATGCCGAGGGAAGCTTCTTTTACCCAAAGAGATCGAAGAGAGCGTCGAAGAGTTCAAACGGATGAAGAAGCGGATTGCCACGCTCAATGGCTCTTTTGATCTTCTCCATGCAGGCCATTTGGAAATTCTGGACCAGGCTGCGATGCAAGGAGATCTTCTTATTGTCGCCTTGAATTCCGACGCTTCCATTCAAAAGTATAAGAGTCCAAAAAGACCCATTATTCCATTAAAATACCGCTTGCAAATGATGAGCTCTCTTGTCATGGTAGATTATGTGACTTGGTTTGAGGAGACGGACCCAAGGGAGCTGCTTAAAAAAATCCGCCCGCATGTTCATGTCAATGGTGCAGAGTATGGAGAGAACTGCATTGAAAAAGAGGTAGTTGAAGCGGGGGGAGGGAGAGTGCATCTGGTCTCTTTGGTGCCCGGGCTTTCCACAACGGCAATGATTAAAAAGATACAATGCGATTAGTCGGAGATATCGAAGAAGAGAGGAAGGCCTACCTCTTTTATTCTTTTCTTTCCAAACAGGGGATCGAGAGCACGTATGAGCCTTTTGCAGACCCGCTCTCACAAAAAAAGAGCTATCACATCTGGGTCTATGAGGAAGAGCAGGTCGAGAAGGCTCAACTGTGGCTGGAAGAATTCAAAAAGGATCCTCAGAGCCTTCCCTTTGCAGAGATGAAGGCGTCCCTCCCTCCGCCTGAGCCGCCCCGGCCTCTTCTTATAGAAGAGCCCAAAGAGGAGATTCCCCGCTTAAAGGTAAAGGTGTTGCTGCGTCAAAGAAAGCCCCTTTCACACCCTCTGACGACTCTTCTCATTGCTACGGCTCTCTTTCTCTATCTCTGGAACGGCTTTCAGGAGGCAAAAATTGCGCAAGCGAAGGGGAGATTGGCATTGCAGATCATTTTGACCCCTCTTCAAGAAGAGCTGCTCTTTGACTATCCGCAGGCAATGGACTATTTAAAACAGCTGGTTTTGGAATATCCTTTAGAAGGAGTCAAAGAGCTTAAAGATCTTCCTCAGGGCGCCCAAATGCTGATTTTGAAGTCGGAGGAGACCCCTTCCTGGAAGGGTCTTTTTAGCCTTCTCGTTCCTCCCGCAAAAGTGAAATGGGAGATGGTCAAGAGCGTTCCTTTCTTTGAAAAGATTCGTGAAGGCGAAATCTGGCGCCTCATCACTCCGGTCTTTTTACACAGAGACTTTCTCCATCTTCTCTTTAACATGGCGTGGCTGTGGATCTTAGGCTTTCAGATCGAGGAGCGTATCAGTCGCTGGAAGATTCTTCTCTTCATTCTGATTGTCGGTGTGATTTCCAATGTCGCTCAATATCTCATGAGCGGTCCCCTGTTCCTCGGTTTTTCAGGAGTTGTCGTAGGGATGGCAGGGCTGATCTGGATGCGTCAAACCCTGGCGCCCTGGGAAGGGTATCCCTTGAATAAAGCGACGCTTATCTTTATCCTTCTCTTCATTATTGCGATGTTCGTCTTGGAAGTTGTTACCCTTACTCTGCAATTCCTCGGCGTGACCGAGCTTGCCCCAAATATCGCCAATACGGCCCACGTTGTCGGAGGTCTTGCAGGCATCGGGCTGGGCAGGCTCTCTTTTTTTGCAAGGAAGAGAAGTACGGCATGAGCGTGCGCTATCTCACCATTTTAGGGTGTTCCAGTCAGCAACCCACTCGGCAGCGCAACCACGGCGCCTATCTCGTGCGCTGGAATGAAGAGGGGCTCTTGTTTGACCCCGGAGAGGGAACGCAGAGGCAGTTCATCTTTGCCGGCATTGCTCCTACCTGCGTCAATCGGATCTTTGTCAGCCACTTTCATGGAGACCACTGTTTGGGGCTCGGCTCGATGCTCATGCGCCTCAATTTAGACAAAGTGTCCCATCCCATCCACTGTTACTATCCCGCGGGCGGGCGCATCTATTTTGAACGCCTCCGCTACGGCACGCTCTATCATGAGACGATCCAGGTCATCGAACATCCTGTAGAAGAGGATGGAGTGGTTCAGGATGACGGCCGCTTTCGCATCGAGGCCGCCTTTTTGCAACATGGGGTTGCCAATGTGGGGTGGAGAATCACGGAGCGGGATAGACGGAAATTTGACGGGGAGAAGCTGAAAGCGTTAGGCGTTCAAGGGCCCAACGTCCGCCTGCTCGAGGAGAAAAAAGAGTTGGACATCAACGGGCGCCGCGTCGCTCTTGACGAAGTCAGCTCCATTCGCAAAGGGGATACGCTCGCCGTTGTGATTGACACTGCCTATTGCCATCGGGCTGTGGAGATTGCGCAAGGAGCCAAACTCCTTCTCTGTGAAAGCACGTATTTGGAAAGAGATAAAGAACTCGCAAAAAAACATCATCATCTCACTGCAGGGGAGGCGGCAGAGATTGCCAAACGGGCGGGGGTTGAGCAACTCATCCTTACCCATTACTCGGCCCGGTATCAGGACCTCTCGGAATTTGCCAGCGAGGCCCGGGCTATCTTCCCCAATACTTTCTTGGCCGAAGACCTCAAAGTCTTTCCCTTTCCTCGCTAGCCGGAGCCGGGAGAGTCTTGGCGGCACAAGGAGGGAGTGCGTTCTATTGGTTGGTTGTTCCGGAGGATGGACGGATGAAAGTTGCCCTTTCTCTTCCATCCTAGCGGTTTAGCGTCTGTTTCCGAGGGAGGCTGCCAGACCGGAATCTTTGGATTCTGTTTTTCTTTGCCGAGAAAGTGGTCATGCCTTTTTTTGAGGAGGCATCGAAATTCATTCTTGAGGGAGGCGAGCGCGGGACTCTCTTCTGACGCAGGGCTTTTTTGCATCAGCCATAGAGAAATGGATTTCTCGAGAGCGGATGACATGACTTCCTGCGCTTCTGAAGAGAGAGTCGGGCGATCAAAGAGAGGCTCGATCTTGCTCAGCTCCTCATCTTCTGTGTTGAAGCTCTCCGCTTGCGGCAGCTTACCTGAGTCCAGAGCCTGTTTTAAGTCAGCTAATGAGAGGATAGACATATCAGGAAGCCCCCCTAAGCTCTTCGGAGAGAATGTCCAGCTCTCTCAAAAGGTGCTCTTTTGCCTCGGGAAAGTCGTTAAAGGAATCCAGCACCTTTTTCAGCATCGAGGTTTCGCTCTCCTCCTGCCGAAAGGAGAGGGCGGCTTGCAACAGAGTGAGATCTTGAGGAAGATCGGGAATGAGAAGAGGCTGGTTTAAGATGGTTTCAATACTCTCTCCTGTATTCTGCAGGTTATCTCGAACCATCTCTTATCCTCTTTTTTGAGCTGCCTGGCTGCAGTGAGCCAGATTAATAATAGCAGAGGCGACCTCCTGGGGAGCGCCCTCAAATGTCGAGAGGCTCTCTCTAAATTGAGCGATGGAGTTTAAAAGAGAACGCTTCACATTTTCTCTTCCTTCTTCTAGAGGGAAAGGGGAAGGTGGTCCCCCGACGGGTGAAATTCCGGCCATCGTTACCTTAGACTTTCCTTTACTATAAAAATCTCTGAGATTATTGGCTATGCAGACAGCTAACTTTGCCTCACAGCGCATCTCCTTTCTCGCTTAGATACTCTTCGTAAGTTCCTTCGAAGAGGCGGATCTTTTTCTTTTCGAAGGCGAGAATTTTAGTGGCGGTTTTAGTGATCAGATCGCGGTTGTGGGAGGCAAAAAGGATCGTTCCCTTATACTCTTCAAGTGCCCAAGAGAGCGCCGAGACGGCTTCCAGATCGAGATGGTTGTCGGGCTCGTCAAGAATTAACGTATTGAAATTGCAAAGCATCAAATTGCCGATCAGAAGGCGCGCCCTCTCTCCTCCGGAAAGAGCGGAGAGGGGCTTGAAGGCGTCATCTCCGGAAAAGAGCAGCTTGCCTAAGATGCTGCGCACATCCTGATCGTAGACGCGCTCTTTGCAGCCCTTTAGCCATTCAAAGGCTGTCATGTCCGCTCTTTTAGAGATGAGGTCGAGATGATTTTGTGGAAAGTAGCCTATCTCAACTCCGTGACCTGTTTCGATGAGGCCCGAATCCTGGGGAAGCACGTGGGCAAGCATCTTAAGGAGCGTCGATTTTCCCAGACCGTTGTTTCCGATGAGAGCGATTTTATCTTGGCGCAGAACCTCGAAAAAGAGATGGTCGATTACAGAGGGGCCTTCGTAGGCTTTGCTGACGCGCTCCACTTTGAAGACGATGTGACCGGACTGCTTTTCGGGAGGGTAGAAGCGAATGTAGGGACGAACGATGTTGGACTTTTTAAGTTCTTGCGGCTGAAGCCTTTCAATTTCCTTGATGCGCGATTGCACTTGCGAGGCGCGTGTTCCCGCTCCGAAGCGCGAGACGAATTCGCGCAGTTGAGAAACCTTTTTCTCTTTGGTTTTGTTCTCAGCCTCCGTCCTCTCTCGCACAGCGGTCTTGGAGACGAGCATTTCGTCGTAGTTTCCCGGATAGACGATGATCGTTTCATAATCGATGTCGGCGATGTCGGTTGCCACGGAATTGAGAAAATGGCGGTCATGGCTGACTACGATGAGCGTGCCGCTGTAGTTCATCAAGAAAGTTTCGAGCCATCCGATGGATTCGAGATCGAGGTGGTTGGTGGGCTCATCGAGAATGAGGGCTTGGGGCGATCCGAAGATTGCCTGGCAGAGAAGGACGCGAAATTGCAGATCCTGAGGAATCGTCCCCATTTTTTGGCGAAAGAACCCTTCCGGAATGCCCATTCCGCGCAAGAGCTCTTCGGCTTTTGTCTCGGCCTCGTAGCCGTCCTCTTCGCCGATGATCTCTTCGAGCTCTCCCAAGCGCACCCCCACTTCGTCGGTCATCTCCTCTTCGTAGAGTCCTTCCCGTTCTTGGAGAGCCGAAAAGAGGCGGTCATTTCCCTGGATGACGGTGTCGATGACAAGATAGTCTTTAAACTCTTCAATGTTTTGCTTAAGATAACCCACTCTGTTTGGAAGGGAGACATGACCGCTTGTCGACTCCTCCAGTCCCATGAGGATCTTCAGGAGGGTAGACTTTCCGCTTCCATTGGGTCCCGTCAAGCCGTAGCGGCACCCCTCATTAAAAGTCATGGTGACTTCTTCAAAGAGAGTCCTTCCTCCAATCCTCTTGCTGATGTGAGTGAGTGTAATCATGGATCTTATGGTTTATCGAATGCGATTCAAAGTATAAAAAAAGTGTTGCTCATTGTACCATGAGAAATCATAGAGGGCAAGAGAGTAAAAGACGATGAAAACGGAGTTTGGAGATCCTGGTTTAAAAGAAGTTGATTTCGGACCCGTTCATTCTTTTTTACAGGAGATGAGCTTGGTGAAGAACGCCTCTGAGCATACGGTGCGCAACTACAAGCTGGATATCGAGCATTTTTTTCACCAGATGAAGCTTTCCTTTCACGAGGTTGACAAGTATGGCATACGCTCCTATCTCTTGCAGCTGAGTCAAAGAGGGCTGTCCAAGCGCACCCTTGTCCGGCGCCTCTCTTCTTTGCGCTCTTTTTTTAAGTTTTTGTGTAAAAGGGGGCTTCTTGAGAAGAATCCTCTAGAAGAGATTGCAGGGCCCAAGCTCGACAAAAAAATTCCTTGCTCGCTTACATACCGAGAGATCGAGCATCTCCTCTCTCAGCCGGAGACGCAGACCTTCCTGGGGTTTCGAGACCGGTGCATCCTGGAGCTCTTTTACAGCTCGGCTCTCCGCATTTCCGAGCTTGTTTCTCTCAATCGGGAAGACTTTGACCCGCAGCATCTCCACCTTCGGGTTCGGGGAAAAGGAAAGAAAGAGCGGCTCCTTCCCGTCACAAAGACAGCAGGCAAATGGCTTACAGATTATCTTGACCACCCCGAACGACAAAGCGATGGCGAGCGCCACTGTTCGGAGGTCGACCGGAAGGCGATCTTTCTCAATCGATGGGGACGGCGCCTCACTGTACGCTCAGTTGACCGGACCTTTAAAGCTTATCTTTTAAAGAGCGGCCTTGCCGGGACGATCACTCCCCATACCATCCGCCACACCCTTGCCACCCATTGGCTGGAAAAGGGGATGGATTTAAAGACCATTCAGACCCTTCTCGGCCACAGCTCTTTAGCGACGACGACAATTTACACGCAGGTCTCCATGCGCCTGAAGCGGGAGGTCTATGTCAGATCCCATCCGAGAGAAAGGAAAATTTCGGGAAAGCGATAAGCCGGATTCTGTTTTTTGCAATCATTCATCTAGGGGTAGTGTCACCACAACCCTCAAGCGATCTATTAGAGACGGACGCCGGCGGAGCGCCTTGTCCTCTCTCTCTTGCTTCAGATAGGGTTTACAACACCTCGGATCTCTCTCGAGTGCGACGGCCACCTGATGGCCGTATTTTCATCCTGTCCGCATCTAAAAAAAAGATACGGCGGTCTGTTTTCTGTTGCACTTTCCGTAGCCTTGCGGCCCCCAGCCTTTCGCTGGTATCTTCTCCTGTGAAGTCCAGACTTTCCTCTGCTCTTTTTAAGCAGCGATTGCACGCTTTCCCGAATAAAATAGCTTAAGCCGAAGCTGGCCGTCGACGGCGCCTTCTGGGGGCGGCTCCTTCAACCTCTTCTCTTTCTTCCGGCCAGTGGTGGATGCGCGAGCAGTGTTCGCAGAAGACCAGGTGAGTTCCTTTTCGGACAAGATTTTCATGCTGCGCGGTTAAAGCGATGTGGCAGCCGCTGCAGGTGCGGTTTTCGATGGCAACGACCACGCGATCTTTTTTATTTACAAGCAATCTCTCATAGAGGCGTAAAATCTCCGGATTGGCGGTCTGAGCGAGTTTATCGCGTTCTTTTTTGAGTTTTTGCCCCTCTTCGTTAATGAGGCGGATGCTATCGCGAATCTCCTTTTCCAGCGCCAGGCTGCTCTCTTCAGAAGTGACGAAACTCTCCTTGATCTTGGTCAGAAGCTCCTCTTCTCCTGTCCGTTTATCGACAAGATCAGAGACTTTTTGTTCGACGGCAATTCTCTCGCGCTCGGTTTGAGTCATCTCTTGAGTGAGGGCGTTGAACTCATCCACTTTTTTGACGGCGCTCTGCTGCTCTTCAAGCTTTTTGTATTTGGCATTGATCTCTTCGATCTTTTTCTCTTGCCCTTCGATCTCCTCATTGAGCGTTACAATCTCTTTATCCTTTTCCTCGAATTGTCCTTTCAGATCGCGGCGCAGATCTTCGATCTGCTTCAATTCCGTTTGGCGCTCTTTTTTGACTCGCGACAGACGGATCATCTTCATGTCATATTCCTGAATCTCAAGGATAGGCTTTAATTGCTCTTGCATGGATCCTTAGCGTGGCTTTAATTGATAATCGAAGATAATTATCTCCACTCACTCATTTATCTCAAGGAAAAACTGCTCCTTTGAGAAGGAAGGAGAAGGGGAGAGGTGTTACCTCGACTTTGTACATTTTTTGAGGCCGTCTTTCGGGAGAGCGGCTCCCATCTTGTAATTAATTTCTCAGGAAGGGTTGATTTAACCCTTCCTTCGAAATTAATTACAACCTGAAAGCCGCCTCCTCGAAATCCGTCTGTCAAAAAATGTGCAAAGTCGAGGTTACAACTTTTTTAAGGGAAAGGGTTTACATTAAATTAAATTGTTTATTTTATGTTAATTAAAAGTAGAGTATAATCTTACTTAAGTTTGCGATAATAAATGATATTATTGCGATCTAGTAAATATTAACTTAATGCAAAGGAGAAGATAATGGCTGCACCAACAACATTTTGGGCGCGAATCTCTCATGAGATTCAATCAAATACCCAAGTGATAAAAGAACCTTTAAAAGACGAAGCCAAGACGAAAAAAGTCATAGAGAGATACGGCTTCTTGGCAAAAAATCCCGAGGAATCGCAACCATTCTACGAAAGACAATGTGGTTACGGAACTTTCTAAAGCGCGGGGTATAACCGCTCTCAACCTGGAGTCGAGAGAATATACCGAACGCACTTGAAAAATTGGATTTGGGCCGACGCGAAAGCTCTCGCAGTTCAACGATCGCATCTCGCCCCATATTTCTAATATGGGGCGAGAGTCGAGCCGTCGAACCGCGAGGCTTTGGCGCAGCCGAAATGCCCATTTTTGAAGTGCGTTCGGTATAGATCCGATCGGGTTTTGCTTTTTTTCCGAAGTGTGACACAATCTGGAAGCGATGTCGCATCTCACACGCTACTTACAAACCGTTCCCGAAGGCAATCGCAGCCGTGCGGCGATAGCCTATCTTGCGGCCATTGACCATCTGCAAAGCGTCTCTTCCGAGGTTGCCGATGCGATTCTTTCTGAATTGAAGGATCAGCGTTCCCACCTGAAGCTGATCGCTTCGGAGAATTTCTCTTCTCTTGCCGTGCAGCTTGCCATGGGCAATCTTTTTACGGACAAGTATGCCGAAGGGTCTGCCTATCACCGCTTTTATGCGGGGTGCGATCAGGTAGATCGCGTGGAGCAGCTTGCCTCTGAGGAGGCAAAGAGCCTCTTTGGCTGTGATCACGCCTATGTGCAGCCTCACTCGGGAGCCGATGCCAATCTTGTGGCCTATTGGTCCGTTTTGGTGCATCGCATCCAGGACAAGGAGATCGAGCGGTTAGGAAAGAAAAAGGTCGATGAGCTGACGGATGAGGAGTATGAGCGCGTGCGCCAGCTCCTCGTCAATCAAAAGATGATGGGTCTCTCTCTTCAAAGCGGCGGCCATCTGACTCATGGCTATCGCCTCAACGTCTCCTCCAAGGTTTTCAGGAGCTTCCCCTATGATGTCAATCCTAAAACAGAGCTCATCGACTATCAGGAGCTTGAAAGAAGGGTTAAGGAAGTCAAACCTCTCATCTTAGTCGCAGGCTACTCCGCCTATCCCAGGAAGATCGACTTTGCTCGGATGAGAGAGATTGCCGACAGTGTGCAGGCGGTGCTTCTTGTCGATATGGCTCACTTTGCCGGCCTTGTCGCTGGAAAGGTC
The DNA here is from genome assembly GCA_001796315.1 of Chlamydiae bacterium RIFCSPLOWO2_12_FULL_49_12. GTDB lineage: Bacteria > Chlamydiota > Chlamydiia > Chlamydiales > Rhabdochlamydiaceae > 2-02-FULL-49-12. The sequence goes on along the minus strand of MGME01000026.1, from coordinate 62,179 downwards.
TTCACGAACGAGTTTAATCCTATCCCTTACGCGGACATCGTCACGTCGACGACGCATAAGACGCTGCGAGGTCCTCGTGGAGGCTTGATCCTTTGCAAAAAAGAATATCGAGAGGCTGTCGACAAGGGATGTCCGCTTGTGCTGGGGGGGCCGCTTCCCCATGTGATGGCAGCCAAGGCGGTCGCTTTCAAGGAGGCCGGCACTTCAGAGTTTCAAACATATGCCCGTCAAGTTGTCGGCAATGCGCGCGTCTTTGCCGCCGCGCTGATGGAGAGGGGGGCAAAAGTTGTCACGGGCGGGACGGACAACCATCTTGTGCTAATCGATGTCGCAGCCACGTATGGACTGACGGGCAGGCAGGCGGAAAATGCCCTGAGGGAGGCGCTCTTTACAGTCAACAGAAACATGATCCCTTGCGACTCTCAGGGACCCTGGTTTACCTCAGGCGTTCGCATTGGAACGCCCGCCGTCACGACGCTGGGGATGAAAGAAAAAGAGATGCAAGAGATTGCAGAGGCGATTCACGGCCTTCTAACTGCCTGTAAAAGCGCACCTAAAAGCCGCGCGCTGTATGAGCAGGATGTTGCTGCGTTAAAAAGAGCGCGCGTTACTGCCTGCGGCCTCTTGGAACGCTTTCCCCTCTATCCTGAAATCGTTGTTTAAGCGGCTTTCGACATTTGCTCGACTTTGTACGTTTTTTGACGCCATCTTTCGGGAGAGCGGCTCCCAGGTTGCAATTAATTGGAAAGCAGCCAATAATACTTTTTTCATCCATGACTTGACTAAAAAGGTGCAGACGATGGCAAAGCAGAATGACAAAGAGGAGATGGGATTTAGATTTCTTGAAGATAAGATCGATGAAGCGCTCTTAAGAGCCAGGCGTCTCTTTTTCTCCGGGCCTGTCGATGATGAGACGGCGCGAGACGCGATCCGAAAACTCTGGTATCTTGAGTTAACCGATCCCGGAAAGCCGATTCTCTTTGTGATCAATTCTCCGGGTGGGTCGATCGATTCCGGTTTCGCCATTTGGGACCAAGTGAAGATGGTCTCTTCTCCTGTCACCACTTTGGTGACCGGCCTTGCAGCCTCGATGGGCTCCGTCTTGTCTCTCTCTGCCGCCCCAGGACGGCGCTTTGCAACCAAGTATGCGCGGATCATGATCCACCAGCCCTCCATTGGAGGCGTCATGAGAGGACAGGCAACCGATCTCGATATTCAAGCCAAAGAGATGCTTAAAACGCGCTCGATGCTCGTCGCGCTCTATACTTCTGCGACGGGAAAGGCTGAGAGCGTGGTGGAGAAGGCCATCGATCGCGATACCTGGATGTCAGCCGAGGAGGCCAAGCATTTTGGGCTCTTGGACAGGGTGATCTCTTCTTATACTGAACTGTAGATCCCTCTTGACATTTCACCGGAGGGTGGAATAAGCGATGCATTTTCCCTTTTCGAAATATCATGGCCTGGGAAATGACTTTATTTTAATCGACGATCGTCAAGAGAGTTTTTCCACAGAGGATTCTTCCCTGATTTCCCGCTTGTGCAGGCGCAGGACGGGGATTGGCGCCGACGGGCTCATTTTGCTGCAGAACTCTTTACAGGCCGATTACTGGATGCGCATCTTCAATGCGGATGGAAAAGAGGTCGCCATGTGCGGCAACGGCCTTCGCTGTTTGATGACTTTTTTGCGCGCCCTCGGGCTGGCCCATTCTACAAACTCTATTTTAGCAGGGGGAAAGCTCTACAAATGCAGCTTTGAAGGAGAGGAGGTTTCCGTTCAGATGGGAAGAGCGGAGAAGGTCTCTTGGAATGTCAACCTTTCTCTTGAAGGGAAAGAGATGACAGCTCACTTTATTCACATCGGCGTGCCTCATGCGGTGGTTTTTGTCGATGATGTGAATCAGATAGCGGTTGAAGAGCTTGGAAGAGAGATCCGCTGGCATCCGCTCTTTCAGCCGCAAGGAGTGAATGTCAATTTTGTTTCGGAGCTTGCCCCTTCCGCACTGCAGATGCGCGTCTATGAGAGGGGAGTAGAAGCGGAGACTTTAGCATGTGGAACGGGCGCCGCTGCGGCGGCCCTTGCGGCTTGTCGGATGCTGGGCTGCGTTAGCCCCATCAAAATGATCATGTCCTCTAAAGAGGAGTTAAATATTCGCCTGTCCAGAGATGAGGAGATTGAAATGGTGGGAGGCGCGACTTTTGTCTTTAAGGGCCATTTCTCTCAAAAAGAGGTTCAGTGTATTACTGTATGATTAAAAATATGAGGAAAGCTATGAAGATTGGAATTCCAAAAGAGATCAAAGATCATGAATACCGTGTTGGGGCAACTCCAGCGATGATCAAAGCGCTCGTTCAAGAGGGACACGCTCTTTTTGTTCAGACAAAGGCGGGAGAGAGGATCGGTTTTACCGATGAGATGTATCAAGAGGCCGGCGCGCAGATTGTCGCATCTCCTGCCGTCGTCTATGAATCGGAGCTGATTCTAAAGGTCAAAGAGCCTCAAGCCTCGGAATTTCCTCTGCTCTACGAAGGACAGATCCTTTTCTGTTACCTCCACCTTGCCCCCGATCCCGAGCAGGCAAGGCATCTATTGAAACAGGGTGTAGTGGCCATCGCCTATGAGACGGTCACCGATCGCCTGGGTCGTCTTCCCCTGCTCATTCCGATGAGCGAAATTGCCGGACGTGTTTCGATCCAGGTGGGAGCGCATGCCTTGCAAATGGCCAATGGAGGAAGGGGCGTGCTTCTCGGCGGCGTGCCCGGGGTCTCTCCCGGCAAAGTTGTAGTGATAGGCGGGGGAATCGTCGGGACCAATGCCGCCCGCATGGCGATGGGGCTTGGAGCCGATGTCACTATTCTCGACAACAACTTAAGCCGTATCCGAGAACTTGACGATCTCTTCGGCCCTCGGCTCAAGGCGCTCTATTCCACGCCCAGCTCTCTTGAGGAAGCGGTTATGGAAGCCGACCTTGTCATCGGCGGCGTTCTGATCCCGGGACAATGCGCTCCCAAGCTTGTCACGCGCAAGATGATCCAGAAGATGAAAAAGGGCTCCGTCATCGTCGACGTTGCGATCGATCAGGGCGGGTGCGCCGAAACCTCTCGCCCCACCTCTCACTCTAACCCCTTTTATGAGGTAGATGGGGTGATTCACTATTGTGTCACTAATATGCCGGGAGCCGTCGCGCGCAGCTCGACTCTTGCCTTGACAAACGCCACCCTGCCCTATGTCAAAGAGATTGCACGCAAGGGATACAGGGAGGCGGTTCGAAGGGATCCGGGCCTGGCTCAGGGAGTCAATGTCTGTCTGGGAAAACTGACTAACCGCGATGTCTTTATTGCTCTGGGAGAAGAGCTCGGCGTAGAGTTTTTTCCTCTGGAAGAGGCTTTGTTCGAATGCGCCCTGACTTGATAGCGCCTTGCAGAGTGTATCTTTGTAGATGCACACTAAAAACAGCGATGGTACGCACGTTTAGGATTTTTTCTTGACTTCTTTTTCCAAGCTAAAAATAGGTCAGCTTCTCTTTTCTGAAGGAACCTATCAGATCGAGGTGATCGACCTTCGCAAGAAGCGCTCCTTTTGGCCTTTTTTGCAGCTGGATGACGAGGGGAGGATTTTAGACCGCTTCTGTACCTGCAATGAGGCAGAAAAGAAAGAGGAGTGCCCGCATTTTAACAAAGCCCTTGAGAGGATCTTTTTAAAAGGAGCCGATCCTCTCCACGTCAGACATCGGGAATCTCTGTGGAATCAGCTCTGCTGGATGGCTGCTTTGCGTCATGGGTTCGATCCGGGAATTTTCAAAAAAGGTAAAGATTTGGAAGTCGCTCTCTTTTCTCAGACGGGAAAGGAGCTCTTTTCATTACAAGCGCAAAACGCATCCGGCAAGAGGACAATAGAGAAGATTCTCTTTGAAAGGAGAGTGGAGACAGAAGAGACCTCTCTTAAATTCTCGAAGCTTCCCTTCGATGAGCTGAAGTTGTGGCGTGAGGGAAGGCCGAGTCTGGAGCTGCAGTATGAGCTCTCTTTTTGGGCGGATCTGTCCAAGCGGTTGTTTGAGCTTCAGGAAAAAGAAAAGAAGTATGAGATTCACTTTGAGCCCTCTTTGCTTCAATTGCCCAAGAGGATTCGCATTGTCTTCTTAGAACTTTTCATTAGCTTTTACATTGCAGAGGTCAATTGGGAACGCTTGATTCCCTCTCTTTCTACCGTGAAATCTCCGCTTTTGGTGTACGAGATTCCGAGGCGCGCCATTGAGAAAATCTTTTATGATAAAGAGAAAAAGAGTCTCTTCATAGAACATGCAAAGATTCAAGAAGAGAGAAGAGAGGCGCAAAAGAGGAATGAACAGAGAATTGGAGAGTGGATTTTTATTCCAAATCACGGGTTCTATCCTGCCTCTTTTGAACCCCTTTTATTGGAAAAGGAGGTAAAAGAAGAGCGGATTGGAGCTCTGTTGCACAATCATCCGCGCCTTTTAGAAAAATATCTAGTGAATGAACCGATCCATCGAGGTTTCTATTCCCTAAGTTATCTTTTGGAACTGACTGAACAACGGGGACTGATCATCTCATCTTATCTGTTGGAGGCGGGAGATCTGGAGCGGCCTCTTTCGGCCCGCTTTAATCATTGGGTCTATGTAGAAGAGAAGGGTTTTTATCAGGTTAAAGCCCCCCTCTTTGAGGAAAAAGAGACCTCTATTCCCTTAAACCGACTCTCTGATTTTGTCTTCAAACACCGCAACTTTCTCAACCAGTTTTCAGGATTTGAGATTCATCTCTCCGCCATTGAAGCGCAGCTTAGTTTTTCCGTAAGCGAGGAGGGCTCTCTTTCCATAAAGCCGCATTTTGAGCTGCTCGAAGAGGAGAAAGAGGCCATGGATGTAGGAGCGTGGATCTACTTAAAGGATAAAGGATTTTATCTCAAGATGACACGCGCAAAGGAGGCTTTTTTGAAAGAGGGAGAGTGTGTTCTTCCCGAGAAGGTCTCTTCTTTTATTCATCGCTACAAAGAGGAACTGGAGCTATGTCCGCTCTTCTTTACCCAAGAAGAGGTGTTAGAAAGAGTCGCTCTCGACATCTCCCTTTCCTCGAAAGGGAGCGTCGTTGTCACTCCTCGCTATCTCTTCAAGAAAGGAGTCGATTCTTCAAAGGTCAAGCTCTACCATGATCTGATCTTCAGGGAAGGGAAAGGGTTTTCCTGGATTCCTTCAGAGATGCGCCTTCCGGAACAGTATACTCAAGAGCGCATCATCTCCTCTTTGGATCTGCACCATTTTCTCTCGTTTGAGCTCAAAGCGCTCTTTTCCTTTATTCGCTCTTTGGATCCACGCCTCACGGCTCCCAAATGGCTCTCACTCCGCTTGCATGAGCTCAAGCGCGATACGAAAACTACAATGCCCACCTGGATTGTCCGTCTGACCTACGAAAGCGATCTGGGAGAGGTCTTACTCATGGAGATCTGGAAGGCGCTTGCAGAGCGCAAACGCCATCTCTTTTCAAACGCAGGGCTTCTCTTCTTTCCCCAGCAGAGATTTAACTGGCTCAAAGGACTCTCCGGCCGCAAGTTTTTACAGAAAGGAAAGTTCTTAAGGCTGACGACGCTTGACTGGGTGAGGCTCTCTGTCTTGGAGAAGATGCAAGAGCCCTCAGGAGATACGCTAAAAGGACGCCGCACCCTGAAGCTTTTAGAGAGCTTTCGCGCTTTTGAGACAAAAGAGCCCTTAAATCCCGAGGGGTTGCTTAGCAAACTCCGCCCTTACCAGGAGACGGGAAGCCAGTGGCTCTGGTTCTTGTATTCCAACGGCCTCTCGGGGCTTCTTTGCGATGACATGGGGCTCGGGAAAACGCATCAGGCGATGGCGCTTCTCGCCTCTGCAAAAAATTACAAGGGAGAGGCAAAAGGAAAATATCTGGTCGTCTGCCCCACGTCTGTCCTCTACCATTGGGAAGAGCTTCTTAGGCGCTATTTGCCCTCGATGCAAGCAGCCCTTTTCCACGGCCCCTTTCGCAAGCTTCCAAAGAGCTGCGATCTCCTTTTGACCTCCTACGGCATTGTCCGCAGTGAAAGAGAGCTGCTCTCTTCCATGCGCTTTGACATTGTCATCTTTGATGAGCTTCAGGCGGCAAAAAATCCCAAGTCCCAAACACACCGAGTCTTAAAAACGCTCGATGCCAACATGCGGGTCGGTTTAACGGGCACTCCCATTGAAAACCGCTTAATGGAGCTTAAAGCGCTTTTCGATATCGTCATTCCCACCTATCTTCCCGCCGAATCTCACTTTCGCCAGCTCTTCGTGAACCCCATTGAAAAGAATCAGGACCAAGAAAAGATCGGGCTATTGCGCAAGCTCATCCGTCCCTTTATTCTGCGCCGCAAAAAAAAAGAGGTGCTTTTTGAGCTTCCCGAAAAGAGTGAGGAGATCGCCTACTGTCCCCTCTCAGAAGAGCAGCGCCTCCTTTATGAGGAAGTTGTTACGGGGCACAAAGAGGGGCTGTTGAACAAGCTGAAAAATAGAGAGGAGCCTGTTCCCTATCTTCACATCTTTTCTCTGCTCTCCACCTTAAAGCAGATCTGCGACCACCCGGCTCTCTATCATCAGCGGCTTGAGGAGGCCTCCCGCCACCGGTCGGGAAAATGGGAGCTTTATTCAGAGCTCCTCCAGGAAAGCCTTGATAGCGGCCAGAAACTTGTTGTCTTTTCTCAGTACTTAGGGATGCTCGACATCATCGAGGCCGATCTCAGAGAAAAAAAGATTGCATACGCCGCCATTCGCGGCTCCACGCGCGACCGAAAAACACCCTTGGAGCGCTTTAGGGATGATCCTTCCTGCGCCGTCTTTGTCGCCTCGCTGAAAGCAGCTGGAGTAGGGATAGATTTAACAGCGGCCTCCGTTGTCATCCACTACGACAGATGGTGGAACCCGGCCAAAGAGAACCAGGCGACCGACCGCGTCCACCGCATAGGGCAGAGCCGAGGCGTTCAGGTCTTTAAGATGGTCACCAAAGGAAGCATTGAAGAGCATATTCACTCTCTTATTGAGAAGAAGAAGGGCCTGGCAGAGCAAGCGATTGCCTACGACGATCAGGATCAAATTAAAACTCTTGATCGTGAGGAACTTATAGAACTCCTTGGCCATCTGGAGCTTCCCGTTGAATCCGGGGCTCTCTCCTGATATACTCTTTTTCCCATGGAAAGGAAAAAAATAAAAGTAGCCCTTGTCGGACGGCCCAATGTGGGCAAGTCCGCACTCTTCAACCGGCTCTTAAACAAGCGTCTCTCTATTGTCGATGAGGCGGAAGGGATTACGCGCGACCGGCTCTATGGCGAGGCCGATTTTTTTGGCCGACCCTTTACCGTGATCGACACGGGAGGGATCGACCGGCTTGCCAAGGGGGAGTTCTCGGAGGAGATCTTAAAGCAGTCCGAGCATGCCATTGAAGAGGCGGACATTCTCATTCAAGTCGCCGATGTCCGCTCCGGCGTGACGGCTCTGGACCGGGAGGTGTCAGCGCGTCTTCTGCGGACGAAAAAGCGCTTGATTCTTGCCGTCAATAAAGTCGATGAAAGCAGCGACGAGCCCTCCGTGGGCGAGTTTTACTCTCTGGGAATCTCTTCGGTCATTGCAATTTCTGCAGTGCAAGGGTTTCAGATCGCAGAACTGCTTGAAGAGGCTTTTGAGGGCATTGCTTTTCGAGAAGAAGAGAGCGCAGAGCGGGGGATCCGCGTTGCCCTTGTCGGACGGCCCAACGTCGGCAAATCGACTCTTCTCAACCGCCTTGTCAATGAGGAACGCTCCGTTGTCTCTTCTTCTCCCGGGACGACGCGCGATGCCGTCGAGGAGCGCGTCATCAGAGAGGGCCAGCTCTATAGCTTCATTGACACTGCGGGAATTCGTAAGAAGAAAGCCGAGCATGAAGTGGTCGACAAGTTCGCGGCGATCCGCACGAAAGAGGCCATCAAAGGAGCTGACATCTGCCTTCTCCTTCTGGATGCGCGCGAAGGGATGACAAAGCAGGAGATGCGCATGGCTCAAGAGATTGAAGAGATGGGAAAAGGCTGCCTTCTTCTCTTTAACAAGTGGGACGAAGTTAAAGGGTTTCGGATGGAACACTGTTTAAAGAGCGTCCGGGAAGAGATTCCCTTCCTGGAGCACTGCCCCTCCTTCATGATCTCGGCGAAGACGGGAAGGAATGTCGACCTGCTCTTTCCCTCGATCAAAGCGGTCTGCTCCTTCCTAACCCACCGCATCTCCACCGGAGAGCTCAACCGCTTTTTAGAAAAGAGCTTAGAACGGTGCCACCCTCCCATGATCGGCGGCAAGCGCCTTCGCATCTACTATATGGCCCAGGTTGCCAGCCACCCGCCGCGCTTTGTCCTCTTTGTCAACCATCCCCGCCTCATGGAGGGGAGCTATAAGAAGTATCTGACCCGCCAGTTCCGCTCTTTCTATCATTTCACCGGCGTTCCTCTCCACTTTACCCTTAGGGGGAAAAAGAGAACAGCTTCCGTTTGACATCTTTACCTTACCGGATCCCATTTGTACACCTTGCCTTCAATCTCAATCTCACGATAGTGCCACGTGTCGCTATTTTCTCGAAGCAAACGGTCGCATCCCTTGATGTACCCTTTAAAAAAGCCCCATCGATAGATAGCCAGCTTCATGTACTGAGAGGAGGTTGGACGAAAGTGGCTGCGGGGGCCGTCGACCGGAGAGAGGATCGCCTGATGGAACCAGATGATTTTCTCAGCCCCCTTGGCAACAAGAGAGAGTTTGGGCTTTTCCTTTTCTTGTGGAGCAAGGGAGAGGGTTGAATCTTTACCCCAAGGCTCGATGAAGCCGGGACGCGCTTCTAGAGCTCCGAAGATCAAAAGAGAGAGAAGCAGAAAAGATCTAAAAGCCATAGTGCAAAAGAAAGACGGGAAAGAGACCTTGCCGGTTCATGAGAGGGGTCGCCTGCCGCTCCCAGATACGCTCGTTGTAAAGAGTTGCTGCCTCTTTGGCCCCGTTGACGCCTCCAATGTACCAGCCCATCTCAAAGCCCGATGTGACAATTCCCGCGGCAAGATGTCCCTTGTGAAAAAAATGGTAGGCGGCGGCAATAAAGAGGCCGTTGAGAAAGAAGGCTGTGACGGCAGACTGTTTTTGTCCCAGATAGGCGTAGCCGGCGCCGGGCAGCAAAGCATTTAGGGTTTGCGCCTGCTTGACCGACTTTTTCTCTCCGTCATACTGCGTCAGGAGGTCTTGTACCGCGGGATCGGACGATCTTTCAAGAGTGGCAAAGTCTGCCTGTTTTAGTGCCGTTGAGAGGACAAGCTTTTCTTGGGTTTTGGGAAAGTGCGTCTTGAGGTGCTCGAGCATCTGAGCAGCTTTGGCTCCTTCTCCCGCTTGAAGGTAGCTTTCGTAGAGCATGACGAGAAGATCCTCTGCGGCGAGGAAAGAGGCGCCCAAAGAACGAAGCTCGCTCTTTTCATAGGTATAAACGACGTCTGCGTAGCGTTTCCCCAAGTAGTAGGAGAGGAGGATGTTGTACTGAAGTTCCAATCTGCGCTCGACTGCATCCGCAGGAGCGAGGAAGAAAGCGCGTTTGAAGCCCGTCATGGCCTGGTAGAGATCCAGCTCATGGGCAAAGCCAAGGGCGATCTGATACTCCTTGCCCCATGCCGCGCTCATTTCCGCTTCAGTAAGAGGGGCAAAAGGAGAGGGGAGTTGGCGCAGATACCCTTCTTGAACGACAGCATGAATCTGGGGTTCGATCTTCTCGACCCTCTTCTGACAGCCCACGAGAAAGACCAAAGGAAAAAGCCATCTCATCCACATCATTGAAAAGAGCTTATCACGAGTGGCGCCTGGCTTGCAACTTTGCAGCTTGTTCTCAAGTTGCAAAGTTGTGCGCCTAGGCGCCCGCTCTTTAGTTGTCTTCGGGAGTTTTGACCCATTCGAGGCCGGCATCGATCTCTTCTCCGACGATTTCGGGGCCGGATTCTTCTTTTAGGAGGAGCTCTTGATTTTCCGTCAGCTGGAGGTACTCATCGAAAGAGTTGATGATGTAGGGTTTTAAAAAGATGATGATATTGCTCTTTCTGTTGTCGCGCGAATTTTGGGAGAAGGCGGCGCCCAAGAGAGGAAGGCCTCCCAGACAGGGAATTTGAGTGCGGGCATGATCTTTGGCGTCGCGCAGCATGCCGCTTAAGATGAGGAAGTGGCGGTTCGGAACGGTGACTCGGGTATTTAAGCTGGTGTGTGAAGTCGTGATCCCCGCCACGCCCGATGACCCGAGGGGAGTAGCAGGGCCGAGCTGTTCGGAGATATCAGTGACGATATCTAAGGTAACGATATCTGAAGTGCTTAAGGTAGGAGTGATGCTTAAGCTCAAGCCGATGTCGCGGTATTCGACATTGGTTGTCAGGAGGGTGTTGTTCGAGGTGTTATTGACCTGCGATCCTACAAAGGGGATGTTTTGTCCAACGAAGACAGTCGAGTTGTTATTGTCCTGAGTGATGATCTTTGGATTCAAAATGATGACGGAATCGCTGTCGGTTTGTAGAGCATTGACAAGAGATCCTAGCGAGATGAAAGAGAGGCCGCGATGCAGGATGATATCTCCGATGATGCCCAAGTCAAAGCCTTGGGAAGCAAAAGGAACGTCAGAAGCAATCGGCGTTCTCAGAGGGCCTCCTTGTGCGAGAGGCTTTCCGATATCATTGAGGTTAAAGGGAGAAGGAGAGACACTGCCGCCGGGGAAGTTTCCGGTTGCCATGGAAAATTTATTGAGGTACTGGGTTTTGCTTCCCCATTGAAGGCCGAAATCTTGAGTGTTCTCAAGAGTTGTCTCAATGAGCAGCACCTCGATGAAGACTTGCTTTAAGGGAACATCGAGATTGCGGATGAGCTCTTTGAGTTTTTCCAGAGCGAGAGAAGTTCCGGTGCTCACAAGGGAGTTTGTGATCTGGATCCATTGCAGGGACTGGATGGCATCCAGCATAGTTTTATTGATTGCGCCGTCTTTTGCAGAAAACTCTTTGGCGATCTTTTGGAGAGCTTCTTGAATGGCGGAGCCTTGATTGTATTGCAGCTTGTAGACAAGAAAGCTCGTTGTTTCGAGCGCTTGGATTGTGGTCGGGAGGCCTTCGCCTTTCACAGGTTCGTCGAAGCGTTCGAGAAGTTCTTCCACTTTAGTGATGGAAGAAGGAGCTCCTGAGATGAGAATGGCGTGGGATTTTTCTACCCACTTCAGATGAGAGACTGTGTCAAAAAGAGCCTTGTCGACGATCCCGATTTGCGCCAGGTGGTCTTTAAATTCGACTACCATGAGGATCAGTTCCGGTCCGCTCTGATATTTGGGAGTGTAGAGAAGATAGCTTGAAGGGGTTTCTCGAGGTTCAATGAGAGCCTCGCCCGGCTTGGCAAGCGAGGGAAGATCAAACTGCTTAGCTAGTCTTTCCACCTCTTCCAAACTCTTTTCAGGCCCGATGAAGAGAAGAGAATTAGTCTCCTGAACCCACTTTGCCGAATTGAGCGTTTTGATCAGACTTCTGTTTATCTGCTCATTCTGTGCCAAGTCGGAAGTGAGGGCTTTTAAAGAGGCCAAGAGTTGATTTGCCGTGACAAATTGAATTTTATAAATGAGAAATGTCTCTTCCCCAATTTTTTGAATGCTGACTCTTTCCTCTGTAGGGAGATCGATGCGTGTGAGGAGGCCGCTGACTTTTTCCAGAGAATCCAAAGATCCGGTAAAGAGAAAAGATTGTGTCGACTCGACATAACGGACAGTGGAAAGAGTCGAAAGGAGAAGGGGATCGGCGAGACCGGATGCCTCGAGGTCGCTTGCAATTTCAGCCAAAGAGTGTTGGATCTCCTCTGGACTCTTAGAAATGGGCTTGTAGATAAAAAAGGAGGTTTTTTTTGCTGCCAACTGAGCTGAGAGATCCACCGCCTCTCCCTTTAGATCGTAGCCTTCCACGATCGTTTTGATTTCATCAAGCGAACTCTCATCTCCAGTAAATGTTAGAGTGTTTGTCGAGGGAGACCAGCGCATGGACTCTAAGGCGCTTAAGAAAGGAGGATTCGTTAGTCCCGAGGCTTTTAAATTAGCGGTGACTTCCTGCATGTGAGCTTCGATCTCTTCTCCCTTTCGATGAACGGGATGGTAGACCAAGAAATGGGGAGCACCCGGAGCAGTAGGCTTAACTGTGTCGTACTGTTCTACAATGACTTTGATTTCATTGAGAGAGTCCGTATCACCTGTAAAAGTGAGCGTATTGGCGGAAGGAGACCATTGCATCGACGCAAGAGCTTTTAAAAGAGGAGGATTGGTCAGACCCGCAGCTTTGAGATTGGCGGTGACCTCCTTCACGTGGGCCTCAATCTCTTCTCCCTTTCGGACGGCGGGATGGTAGACCCAAAAATGGGAGGCACCCGGAACGGCTTCTTTGGCCGTGTCGTACTCCTGCACGATTATTTTGATCTCATCAAGCGAGTCTTCATCCCCTGTAAAGGTTAAGGTGTTGGTCGATGGAGTCCAGCGCAGGGATTGAAGGGCGTTTAAAAGAGCTGGATTCGTCAGTCCGGAGTCTTTTAAGCTGTCGGTGACTTCCTTCACGTGGGCCTCGATCTCTTCTCCCTTTCGATTGACGGGACGGTAGACCCAAAAATTGGGGGCCTGTGCGACGGCGGGCTTTGCCGTGTCGTACTCCTGCACGATTGTTTTGATCTCATTGAGCGAGTCCGCATCCCCTGTAAAGGTTAAGGTGTTGGCAGAAGAGGACCACTGCATCGACTCCAGGGCGTGCAAGAGGGGAGGATTGGTAAGGCCTGCCGCTTTGAGATTGTCGGTGACCTCCTTCACGTGGGCCTCGATCTCTTCTCCCTTTCGGACGGCGGGACGGTAGACCCAAAAATTGGGGGCCTTAGGAGGAAGCTCCTTGGTAAAATCGAAGGAGGAGAGGATCTCTTTTAAACGATTGATGGAATATTCATTTCCGGTAAAGAAGAGAGAGTTGGACGCTTCGATCCATTTGGCGCTGCGTATCGTGTCAATCAGCGCCTCATCGGGAGAGGGAGCTTCTGAGAGGTTATCCGCAATTTGATTGAGCCAGGCTTGAACCTGATCTTTGCTTGCTGTCTTTAAGGGAAAGAGAAAGAACCCTGGAGCTCCCAGAGCGGCGGCGGGAGTATCTACGGTGCTTAAAATCTCTTGAATGGTGGCGATCGACTCGTCGTCTCCCATAAACATCAGGGAGTGGGAATCTTTGATCCACTGCACGGATTCCAAGCTCTTTGCCAGTTCGGGAGAGACTTTATCAGCCTCTTGCATTTCAGAGAGGATCTGTTTAAGCGATTGCAGCAAAAATTGCGGGGATTTGTGTTGAATTTTATAAAGAAAAAGCCGCTCCTTTGGCAAAACCTTCACTAAGGGTTTTTCGACGTCAAGGGAGGATAACATTTCTTCTATCTTATTAAGAGAGTCTTCATCTCCCATAAACATGAGAGAGTGGGTGTCTTTGATCGATTTTGCACTTCTTAATGCCTGCAGCAGATCGGGAGAGGCCATGGGAGCATCTTTCATCTGGTCAGCAATGTTCTGAAGAGACTGAAGGAGGAATTCAGGCGATTGGAAGCGTATCTTATAAAGGAAAAGTTTGCCTTCTGGCCTCTCAAGCCCCACTTTTCCCTTGGCCTCTGAATCAAGATCTTCCAGGACGCTTATCGCTCTTTCGATCAGAGCTGTTGTCGAGACGATGAAAATGGAATTTGTTTCCAGCTGGGGAACAAGAAGGAGGGTTTTCCCCTGTTGAAAGGGTGATAAGATTTGGGCGGCAAGGGAGACGAGAACCTGGGGAGTGTGATTCTTACACTCAAAAGTATCGATCTCTAAGTGAGATTGAGGAGAGTCTAGGCTGACGAGCAGTTCGGCAATCTGATCGACGTTTGTCAGGATGTCGGAGACGATGAGAAGATTGGATCCTGCCATCACTTCGATGAGAGCTGCAGTCGAGAGGAGAGGGCGGACCACTTCAGCGATGGCTTCAGCGCTGGTGTTTTTTATCAAGAAGATGCGCGTCACTAAAGGCCCCTTCTTCTCTTGGGATCCGGGGATGGCCTCGGCAATCACCGGGGCGATGGCGTTGACGCCGGCGTTTGAGGTGATCAAGAGAGAGCCGTTTTGCTCGATAAGGCGCAAGTTATGAATCCGCAGCACCTGAATGAGCGCAGAGAGAACGTTTTTGCCGCTGACAGGCTCTTCCGAGACAATCGTGACGTTAAATTGCAGCTCGGTTTCATCGAAGATAAAGTTAATCCCTAAGATTTTTGAAACAAAGCGAATGTATTCGACGATGGAGACGCCGGTAAAATTGATGACGTATCCTTCATCCTCTTCTTCATTGTACTGGTTGTTCACCGCTGCTAAGATTTCATCGGCATAATCTGCAGACGCGTTGGTGGAAAGAGCGGTTATGCAGAGGAAAAGAGCCCGCAAAAGATAGAATCTGAAAGAAGCGCGCATGATGTCTCTATACAAGAGGCCTGAATGTAGATCCTAAGTTATAATTTGTATTATTGGCAACCAACTTGTATACCGAACGCACGTGAAAAATTGGATTTGGGCCGACGCGAAAGCTCCCCTCGGTTCGACGATCGCATCTTGCCCAATATTAGAAATATGGGGCGAGATGCGATCGTCGAACCCCGAGGTTTTGGCGCAGCCGAAATTCCAATTTTTGAAGTGCGTTCGGTATAAATGCCTTAGCCGATGCGTCGAAGGGTCAAAACAAGCTGGGGAGAAAAAAAGTTCTCTTTTTGAAAGGACGTGAGCGTGCAGAGGATCTCTTCGGCTTGCTTCGTGATAGAGAGAGTGGAGGAAGAAAGGATGGAGCGTGAAAGGAGGGCTTTGTTCTCTGCGTTTTGGTCCCTTCCAAAGGAAGAGAGGATGAGGAGATCTCCGATGTTCCAGTTGTCGGTTGCAAGGGAGAACTCTCTTTGAAGAGTGCTTTCTAAAGAAGGATTGTCCGAAAGATGTTCGCGCAGTGTCGCGCTTCCCTGGGGCAGATGGAAGAGGCTGCCTTCCTGGAAGGAGGCGAAGACCAGCTCTTCCGAGCGGGGGCTTAAGACAAGCAGCGCCAGGCCGAAGGGATGCTCTTTAAAATGCAACAGAGCCATCTCATTGAGCATAGAGAGGAAAGAAGAGACCGCAAAGGGAGCGCGCGTCTGTTTTTGCAGATGCATCTGGAGCTCGATCATGCCGCTTGCTTTTGCCAAAAAGAGGGAGCCGGCGAGGGTTTTATCATGCTGTTTTACAAGAACAACGGCAAAGAGATTTTCGGGAAGGGAAAAGAGATCGAAGTAATAACCGGCCTCTCCAATTTCCTTTTTTTTAGCAAGGCCTACTTCAAAAGAGGCTGTTTCGAGAAGCTGCCTTGGAGAGAGGGAGAGCTCCGTCAGATGAAGCTCTTCTAAGAGCTCTTGCAACTGATCGCTTCCCGGCCGCTCCTTTTCAAGCTCTTTAGAATGGAGGTAGCTGGTTAAGTCTGTGATGAAATCGACAATATCACCGTACCGCTCCTTCAGAGAGGGAGCCAGGGCCTTTTGAAGGATTTTGCGCAAATTCATGGGAAGCAAAGAGAGGTTGATTACCCCAAAGCTGAGTTTGCCCAAAGAGAGTTCATAAGCGATCACTCCTAAAGAGTAGATGTCGGAGGCAAAGGTCGCGCGCGAGGGGATCTCTTTTTGCTCCGGACTCATGTAGTGAGGGGTGCCCAAAAGACCCTCTTCGCCTGTCTGTTTTTTATCCTCTTGCACTTCATGGAGTTGGGCGATTCCGAAGTCAATCACCTTCACTTCCCCCTCTTCCGTGATCAAAATATTTTCCGGCTTTAAGTCCCGGTGAATCACCCCATGGGTGTGTAAATGGCAGAGGGCGTAGGCGACCTGAAGGACAATCTCCAGCCCTCTTTTCAGAGAGAGGGAGTGTTGCAAAATAAACTGCCTTAAGGAAATGCCCCGGATGAATTCGAGGGCGAGGTAGAGTCCTCCTTCCCATTTTCCCTCCCCATGCAACTTTACGATATTGGGGTGGGAGGCTAACGTGATGACTTGCGCCTCCTTTAAGAAGCGCTCAAGGGCTTCGGGGTGGCTCACGAATTGGGGAGAGAGAACTTTGATGACAAGAGTCTCTTTTGTTTGGGGATCTAACCCTAAGTAGAGATGGCTCATCCCTCCCTTGCTTAAAAGACTCTCGATTTGATAGGGGCCGATTTGACCGGGAAGTACAGGCGTCTCTTCTTTTTCTAAGGAAAAGCCGGGGAGGGTCGTCTGTTTGTAGAAGGCGGATTCCACAACTATCCAAGACTTAAAATTTTGATCCCTAAAACAGAGCCGATTTTTACAAGTTCAGCCTTGGCGATCCGTTTTCCATTCAGGGTGACGTCTAAAAGATCTTCGGGTCGGGTTTTGAGTTCCAGGGTATTGCCCGGACGCAGTTCCATCACTTTTTCAAGACTCATTTCGAGCCTCCCCGCCTCTACGGTCAGGGTGAGAGGAACGTCACTTGCTGCCATCAACTTTTCAAGAGGCGCCTCTCCCTTTTCGGCAGACCAGAGGTGTTCGGGAGATTCCTGTTCTTCTTTTAGCTCCTCTTCTTCGAGACTCTCCTCTTCGGGAGGTTCTTTTTCTTCTTCCGTCTCCGATTCTTCCATGAGACTCTCCTCCTCATAGTAAAAGGAATAATCAAGGATTTTAAGGGTGTGCTCTTTTAAACGAGCTTGAAATAGGGGCGTTTTGCCAAGAGAGATCTCAACGGTCCCTTTTCGCTCCGCGGGATCATAGTTACAGCGCTCTAAGATGATAAGATCTCCCTCAGAGAGAGAGGCCCACCGGGAAGAGGGAATCGTTGTGCTGCCGAGATCGATGCTTAAGGTAAGATAAAGAGAAGAGGCGATCTCTTTTGATGGAATCTTAGCCTTCTTTTGAGAAAAGCGTTTTTTGAAGGAGCTCAAAAAGGGCAGCGGCACAATGAGGCGTCCAAAGGAAGTACAGCTATTGATTGAAATGTCTACGTCTACACAGAGAGCCTCCTCATGGGGAAGCGGACTCTCGGGGGCCAGTTTTAAAAAGAGTTCTTCAAAGGGTTTGAGATGGTGAAGCGTTTCTAAGACCTCCAGCAAGAGGTAGCGATAATAACCTGAGGCAAAACGGTCGTCCGTAAATCCCTTTTGCTCTTTGGAGCGCGTCAAAAGGGCGGTTGTGAGCCTTTTGACATCCTCCATTCCCATGGCCCAATAGAAAGAGCTCGAAAGTGGAGTCAGGTGTAAAGGAACCACAAGAGGAGAGGCTCCGAGCCCCTCCAGAAGAGACTCTTTTTCTCTAAAGGAGGGTGGATCGCAAGAAATCACCACACTGTCGCAAGCAAACTTTTCCTTCAGAGCTTCTTCAAAAGCCTTCCATGGGAAAGGAGGAGGAAAGCCTAAGAGAGGAATACTCCCTGCTTCAGCCAAGGCTCCGGTCACGGTCTGGATCCAAGAATAAGGATGCATAGACTTGGCTTTATTCAGAGTTTATTGCCTTTTTCTCGACTTTGTAAGTCTTATATACCGAACGCACGATATCAGGCGCCCAAAATCTTGTCGCTAAAATTCAAACACTCTTCAGCTCGACAAAGTCGAGTTCAGCGGCCTTCCCGCTCGTCTTTTTCTCGATCCCTTTTTCCCTCCTTCTTCTCTGAGACGGGTTTTTCCTCAATGCGCAAAAGAGAGGTCTCCATGCGGTAGATGCCGAAGTTGTAATTTCCTGAGCGCAAAGAGGATTCGATATAGGGGATATTGGCTTGAAAGAGGGCAACGGCCTCTGGATTGCCGCGCACTTCGACATTAAACTGCAGAGGTGCTGTCGAGTATTCGCGGATGATAATTTCCGAGCCGTAGAAAATCGATTCTGCAAATTGGGGAGCTGTAAGAGAGAGGGTCGTTTCGGTAACGCCGGATTGGGCCATCACCATCATCACCCCTGACATTCTCTCAAAGAGTTCCAGCACCTGAGGAGAGAGCTGGGCATACGAGAGGATCTCCGTCGGGGGAGGAGGGGCGATGCCCGGCTGCAGCATAGGAGCGATCATCACCGCTTCTTCGGGAGGAGGAGGCGGCGCCGCCTCTCTCTTCTCCTTGACCTTTTCAAGTGCTGCTTCTTCGAGTTTGAAGCCAGGGACCTTTTCTTCCTTTTCGGCTTCAGGTTTCTTTTCTGGCGAAGCGGGGAGTTTTTCTTTGCCCGCAACAGCTTCTTCTCGCGGGGGTGCAGCTTCTCTTTCCTTTGCAAGGGGAGGCTCTTGGAACTCCTCTTCCTCCCAAAAGAGAAGCTCGGCATCGGCGCCCTCCACAAGAGGGGGAGTGGCGGCGCTTGGCGTCGCCGCGGCAAAAGGAGTTCCTGTTGTTAAAGAGGGCTTTGCCGTCAGCGTTTGACCGAGCATGAAAGGAGCGATGGTATCCTTTGGCTTGGCTAACTTATCCGCATCTTTGATGGCAGCCCGGGCATCTTCGGCCTCTTCCTCTTTTTGGCGCTGTTTCTTTTTTTGTTCGGGATCGGCCTCTCCCACCTTATCAAGGGCCTTCTGAAAGGCTTCGGCATCTGAGGGAAGCCGTTTTTCCCTGACTCCCGTAGGTTGAATGGGACCCTCGGGTCCTGAGACCTGTTTTGCACTACCCATGATGGTTGTTTTTACGCTCTTTTTTCTTTTCTTTGAAAGAGATGAGAGGAAGCTGCCTTTGCTTTTTTATGATATACATCGAAGATCCCACTTCGTCTGTGACGAGAGCCTCTTTCTGTGATAGGATGCCCTTCATCTCTTTTTCCCATTCTTTGCGATGCAGTTTTAATTTTTCTACGTCTTTTTGTCTTTGGAAAAAAACGCGACGCGCCTCTTCTAGCTGGTTTTTTGCCTTTGCAACCTCTTTTTTTTGCTCTTCTACCTTATCTGTTTTGAGCTTCAAGTCTTCGTCTACCACGGTTAAATACTGTTTCATACGCTGGATCTTAACGCTTGTCGTGCCCTTGTCGAGCTCTTCGCGGAGCTGCTTCAGCTTAGCTCTCTTGTGATCATGAGCCGTATCACGGATCTTTTCTGCTTTGCGGAGTTTTTCGATCTCATGATTCAGCGCCTCTTTTTTTTCTCTGAGAATGCGTTCGGCCTCATCGAGTTTTTTTCTTTTGATCGTAGCGAGCTCTTCGAGAGGATATTTAGGAAGATCCATTAAACTTGACTTCGGAGTTAAACGAACAAGGAGTTGAGTTGTGCCAAAGTCTCCGCAAAGGAAGATTTTTCATCGATCTTTTGCCTCAAAAACTTGTTCACCTTGGCGATGTATTTAATAGCGAAGTCCGCATTGCGGTCGGATCCGGGTTTGTACTCTCCAATGCGGATCAAAAGTTCGTTCTTTTTGTAGTTGGAGAGAACTTCCCGGAGGGTGCTGACCAGTTTTAAGTGGTTTTTGTCGATGATGTGGGAAATGATGCGGCTGATTGAACTCAGGATGTCGATTGCCGGGTAGTGGTTTTGATGGGCCAGCTCCGTCGAGAGGATAATGTGTCCGTCGAGGATGGAGCGCACTTCGTCGGAAACAGGCTCGTTGATGTCATCTCCGGCAACCAAAATAGTATAAAAGGCAGTGATCGATCCAATATCGGAATTTCCCGAGCGCTCGAGAAGTTTGGGAAGAGTGGCAAAGACCGAAGGGGTATAGCCGGCTCTGGCCGGAGGCTCTCCTGCGGCAAGACCGATCTCCCTTAAGGCCCGAGCAAAGCGGGTGATGGAGTCCATCATGAGGATGACCTCTTTGCCCTCTTCGCGAAAGTACTCTGCGATAGCCGTCGCCGTGTAGGCGGCGTTGATGCGAATCTGAGCTGCCTGATTGGAGGTTGAGACAATGACAACGGAGCGGGCAAGCCCTTCCGTCCCTAAGTCATTTTCAATAAACTCACGAACCTCCCGTCCCCTCTCTCCGATGAGAGAGATGACGTTGACGTCGGCGATGCTGTTTCTGGCAATCATTCCGAGAAGGGTCGATTTGCCGGCTCCTGCTGCCGAAAAGATTCCGACGCGCTGACCCTTGCCGCAAGTGAGCGCTCCGTCGATGGCGCGTACACCCGTCTCAATCGGCTCGGTAATCTTGCGGCGCGTTAAGGGATGGGGAGGAGGATTTAAGATGGAGTAGTTCTTTTCCAGTTCCAGGGGGCCTTTGCCGTCCAGGGGTTCTCCGACGCCATTGAGCACACGCCCGAGCATCTTATCTCCCACCTTGATTTGAAGAGGAATACGCATGGGAATGACCTCGGAAGAGGGGCCGATGCCGCTCATCTCGCCCAGAGGGGAGAGAAAGACCTCCTCTTCGGTAAAGCCCACCACTTCGGCGACGAGAGGCTCTCCTTCACGTTTGATCAGGCAGACCTCCCCCATCTTCACCTGGGGAACGACGGCTTTGATCAGCATGCCGACAACTTCGGTAATCCTGCCGTGAACGGTGGTGAGTTCGATCTCCTCAAGATGACTGCGCAGCTTTTCGTAGGGAAACTCAGACATAGGCAATCCCATCACGCTCTTGCAAAAGTTTGACCGGCCCCTAGCCGGAGTTTACAGGATGGGAGAGGGCATAAGATTGCGTCGTCTGCCCTCTTTCATCCTGTAAACTCAGGTTAGAGTTGAACGTTCATCAACGTCCTCATGTCGTCGACAGCCTTACTTAAAAGGACAGAAGAGTATTCGATCTCCGTTTGAGCCTTGGCAAGTTTGATCTGAAGGAGCAAGAGGTCGGCGGGATTGATAGCTTGTCCTGTGTTAGAGAGATGGGACAACTGTTGTTTGGCCTGTTCAAGCTGGAGCTGTCCGTCGGTGACATAGGATAAAAAGGTTGTCGCAGGTCCTCCCGCACTCGGTTCTTCGATCTCCGGCCCTGGATTAACGCCCAATTTTTCATTGACGGAGCGCAGATGGGCATTGGAGTTCGCTAGCTTGTTTTTTAAAAGCCACCGTTGCGACTGCTTCAGCTTGAGCTTGGGGGTGTTTAAAGAGTTTGTCAGATCTCCCAGAGTAGTTTGTGCGGTCTGCACCTGGGAAAGAAGCGTGTTAATATTGCCCCCCGATGCTGCAACGGATTGACTCTGCATCACATCAAATGGAGATTGTGTTGCAGACGGTTTGCCGATAGCAGCCGCCTCTTGAGGGGGCATGTAGGTTGAAAAGGGGGTAGCGGGAAGGGGCTTTCCTCCCGTTCCTATGGGGAGCGTTGACTCGACGCGAGTTGCATCCTCAATATCCTTTGGAAAAGGTCCGTCGGGCATAAGAGGCCACTTACCGCTTGGTATTTTTCAGCGCAGCCGGCGACGGAGACTTCTTGATAAATTTTTCGACAAATTCAATTGCCGAAGCAGCCAATTTTTTGACCTCGGGATCTTGCGTCTTTTTCGCAGACTCCTGAAGGAGCTTTTCTCCTTTTGCTTCCTCATTGGGAGTCAAAGCGATGCAAATTCCCAAAAAGGCCTTGGCCATCTCATTGTCGGGTTCTTTTTTGAGAGCTTTTTCAAAGGCTCCAACTGCCTGTTTGAGCTCCAGCTTTCCAAGATGCATATAACCCATCCCGACGTCCGGAAGGTAATTTTCCGGCTTTAAGAGGGCCGAGGCTGAAAAGAGCTTTTTTGCCGCATCCTCGTCCATCTGATTGACAGCGATAAAACCCGCTTCGCAAAGAAGGATAAAATCTTTTTGATAGTTTTCCAGTTTTCCCATGCCTTAGTCATCCTCCTAAATGGTTATTGTGCTTTTTGATTTCGAACTGCCATGTTCATCATGCCCTGAACCAAGCTGATCAGATTGGAAATGGAGTCTCCGATCTGAGTCACCTGTCCCATCGAAAATTGCAAGAGCAGAAATGCGCCCGGAGAGGCTTTGGAAACCAGACTTGCCACTTTGTTCACTTGCGACAAGACTTTGGTCTGCATCATATTATAGCCATGGACAATGGTACCAAACTCAATCCATTGTCCAGAATATTTGCCCGCTAGCGACTGAAATGCCATAATCCCTCACTCCTGTTTTAATTTTTTGTCTTTTTTCAAAAAAAAAGCCTATTGATGAACGACTCTTTTTAAAACCCTTTGAAGAGCAGTATATCCGTGAAGGAGGATGCCGAGCTGATCGACATTTTCTGTCGAGGAGCCTCCTCGTAGCGCATTTTTAATCTCATTGATGCTGCTCTCTATCTGAGAGAGCGTCTGCTGCGCTTTCTTGGGATCTGCTTTCAGCTCCTTTTCCAAATCAAACGGGACAAAAGCGCGCTGTTTGCTCTTTTCTAATCCATACATACCCTTACCTCAATTTATTGAGCAGTTGCTTCATTATTGCAGATTGTAGTGAATCTGAAATTTAATGCCATCTTTTTCTAAAACCACTCTCTGGGGATCGACATCCGTTACCAGCATGCCGTCTAAGAGATCTCCCTTTCCTAAGATCTTTCCGTTAATCACGACGTAGATCTCCTTATTGTTTTTCTTCGACGTCCCGCTGACGGTATACTTTTCGGTTAAATCGATAAAACTGGTGCTCAAGGTGGTCAGGACCGCAAAGTTATCGATACGGCGCACGCCTTGCAAGGCTTTGATCTTTTCGATTGCCTCCTTCAAACGGTCCTCTCCGTCCGCATCGACTCTTCCCGCGATGATCACCTCGCCCTTTTTAACGTCGAATTGGACGCCAAGAAGTTGACTCTCTTCGAGAAGCTTGGAGATCTCCAATTTGAGGTTTGTTTCGACGATCACACGATTCTCAAGATGGTCCAGATAGGGAAAGTAGAGATTGACATAGTCTGTGAGTTTGTCGAGATCCTCGGAAGCGTCCAAATAGCCGTTCATTACAAACCTGCCCGGTTTGGCAGCATGGATGGAGATGCCTTCCCAGTCGGGATTGGAGGAGAGGAGGCCGTTCATGTTGGACCAGACATACTCATCGATGACGACGCTGTCTTCGATGCTTTGGATAAAGGGAAGCGTGTGCAGGAAATAGAGCATCTCCTCATGCTGGGTGGCGGTAAGGATGTGGCCCGTCAAAAAGAGTTTTCCGCTCGAGACATTGAAGGAAAACTGCACCTCGGGAAAGCGCGCCATCTTCTCCTGGATCTCTTCGGTCTCCCCTTTTTCTGTCACGATGACGGCTTGAGTTTTGAAGAGAGAAAAGAGGGAGGCCACTCCCGCCAGTAAAAGAAGAACAGCGATGCCGGCCATCAAGAGGTGGCGTTTGGAGATCATGAGCTCTCTCCATGGCCGGACCGGTTCGATTTTTTCCTCTTCTAACGCTGTGGGAAAAAGAAGGGGTTTTGAGACGATTGTTTCGTACGCCGCCTCTTTATCGATGATTAAAAAGACGGTCGTTCCGAGGGCGACGACATCTTGCGTCTTGATCTCTTGCCTCCCTTCCGCCATTTTCCCGTTGATGATCACACCGTTGCGGGAATTCAAATCTTCGATAAAGACAGCCTCTCTTTCGTCGACAGAGATGCGCGCATGCTGCCGGGAGACGCTTAAGTCTTGAAAGAGAACATCGCAGATGGTCGGATCTTTCCCTAAGATATAGCTTTGACCCTTTTGAAGGGTCGCTTCGGCGCCGCTATTGGGTCCTGCGATCACTTTTAAGAGCCAACGCCCTTCGGCGGCCTCCAGGTGCAAAGCGGAGATGTCAAACCCTTTTTCCTCTTCTCGCGCCGGAAAGGCGGCAGCTTCTTCCCTTTTCTCTCCTTCTTTCTTTGTGAAGCGGAAAAAAGTGGAGCCGATTTGAAGGATGTCTCCCTCTTTTAAGGTGACGCTTTCCGTGACGATCTTCCCATTTTGCGTCACGGGGTTGACCGTACTGTAATTATCGAGAAGATAGCCGAGGTCCGTCCGTCTTACGCAGGCGTGTTTGCGAGAGACCATGGGATCCTCCAAGACGACCCTGGCAAGATCGGGATCCCGGCCGATCACCCACTCATCCCCCTCCTCGAAACTCACCGTTAGGCCGCTTAAGGGCCCCTCTTCACCAATTAGAAATGGCGCCATGTGCTATTTAATGATGTTTTTTTCCGTCTCTTCCTTGAACTGCTTAAGTTCCTCTTTCCAATAGGCCGTAAAGTTGGCAAATTCCTCAACATTCTGTTTGAACTCGGTATAATTAATCTCATAAGGTATTGCAAGCGAGAGAGTCAAGAGATTCTCATCTTCCTCCCAGCCTAAAGCAGCGCCGCCCGTCCCTTGGCCGAGAAGATTGGCATGCATCAAAAAGGAGAAAAGCTCCTCTTTTCTCTCTTCGGGAGCGGCTCCGATCTTCGAGAAAAAAAAGAGAGCGCCTTCCTTTTCTTTTAGAGAAATTTCCAGTTGGCCGCTCAACGTGACGAGCATTCCTTCTCTCTCCTCTTTCACAAGGGAGCCGAAGTCTATCTTCAGATCGGACGCCAACTTTTGAAGCAGCTCTTTGAGCATAGCCCCTCCATCTTTTAAAATATTGATTACATGCAACTTGCGATCGTCAAAGCCAGGGCTTTGGCGCAGCCGGAAATCCAATTTGTGAAGTGCGTTCGGTATAAAATAAAATATATATTGTTCTTAACAAAAAACAAACTATGCTACAATAAAAAAAGAAGATAGATGAGGAGGGGATATGTTGCAAGACGATTTTGATAGGCTCATGGAGCATTTTCAGCTAAGCGATCCGTCAAAGATCAATCTCGAAGAGATCATGAGAGAGGTGCTCCAATTTTTCACCAGTTTGAAAAGAGAGATCATGGATGCGAGTCCCGAAGAGAGAGAGGAGATCTTTTCAAATCTCTCGACCATGTACACGCAACTCATGGAGATGACATCGAAACTAGCCGGTCAAATGGGCATTTCTGAACAAGAGCTTCTCCGTCTTGCAGAAGACATGAAAAACTTCACTCCCGATCAAAGACAGCTCATCGAAAAGACCAAGGAAAAGATGATGAGCGAGGTGGCAGATCTGGGAAGAGTCCTTCAGAAAGGGCCGTCAAAAGAAGAGAAGAGGCCTTCCAGGAAGCAAGAGCGAAAGCCGCCGGAAACTCCTCGTATCACACGCTCAAAATGGGTGCGGCCTTAACCTCGAGTTAACGCTTGAACAGGATAGAGCGGTTAGCTAGCCTCGGAGTGGACGATGACGGGGGGCTTATTCTTTGTGAGGCACTCCTTTTCAATGACGATCTCTTTGATGGTGGGGTCGGAAGGAACCTCATACATGAGATCGAGGAGGAGATTTTCCACGATCATGCGCAGCGCGCGAGCTCCTGTACCCGCCTCTTTAGCTTTTTGAGCCATAGATCTTAGCGCTTCCTCTTCGAAGTGGAGTTTGACTCCTTCTTCAGAAAAGAGGTAGGTGTACTGTTTGATAATGGCATTCTTAGGCTTGACAAGGATTTCGATGAGGTCATCGAGCGTCAGCTCATTGCAGTTGGCAATGCTATTGAATCTTCCCACAAATTCGGGGATGAGGCCAAACTGGATCAGGTCCTCGGGTTCCACTTTGGAGAGAAGATAATTTGTCTCGTGGGAGCCGAAGGCTTTGCCTTCCTCCGTGGTGAAGCCAATGGTGCTCTTTCCAAGACGCTTTGCAATGATCTTGTCCAAGTGGACAAAGGCGCCGCCGACAATAAAGAGGATGTTATTCGTATTGACGCGGATGTAGTCCTGGTTGGGATGTTTGCGGCCCCCTTTGGGAGGGACATTGGCAATCGTTCCTTCTACGATCTTAAGCAGAGCCTGCTGCACCCCTTCCCCCGAGACGTCGCGTGTAATCGAGACGTTTCCGGTAGTTTTGCGAATCTTGTCGATCTCATCGATGTAGATGATGCCCAGTTCCGCTCGGGGAACGTCGTAATCGGCTGCCTGAATCAGCCGCAAAATGATATTTTCGACGTCCTCTCCCACATAGCCGGCTTCCGTCAGGGTGGTGGCGTCCGAAATAGCAAACGGGACGTCAAGTAGAGAGGCGAGAGTGCGCGCCAGGAGGGTCTTTCCCGAACCCGTGGGCCCAAGTAGAAGGACGTTGGATTTGCTGTATTCGAGCTCAGGCGCCTCTTTAGCGGCAGACCGGATACGCTTGTAATGGTTGTAGACTGCGACAGAGAGCGTTCTCTTGGCCAGATCCTGGCCGATCACGTATTCATCGAGTTTTTCTTTGATCTCTTTGGGCTTTAAGATCTTAAACTCTTGACGGGCCGGCTTTTTCTGGATGATGTCCATACAGAGCCGGATACAGCGGTCGCAAATAAAAGAGTCGGGGCCGGAGATGAGCTTCTCTACAGCCTCTTCAGGTCTTCCGCAAAACGAGCAGCTGGGAGGGGTTTTTTCCTTTTTCACACTACTTGAGGTTTACGCTCTGACGCCTGGGCGATCTTATCAATAAGTCCGTAATTTTTTGCCTCTTCAGGATTCATGAAAAAGTCGCGCTCGGAATCTTCAAGAATCTTCTCTTTGCTTTGGCAGGTCATTTCCGCCATGATGTTAGCGCAGATCTGTTTTAAGACGAGGATCTCCTTGGCCTGGAGAGCGATGTCGGCGGACGTTCCCGTAATTCCACCTGTCGGCTGATGGATCATGATGCGGCTGTTGGGCAGAGCAAAGCGCTTCCCTTTGCTTCCTGTAGCAAGAAGAAGGGCAGCCATAGAGGCGGCCTGCCCAAGGCAGTAGGTGTTGATCTCATAGCCCATGAAGCGCATGGTATCATAGATTGCCAGACCCGACGTGATGTAGCCTCCCGGGGAATTGATGTAGACGTTGATGTCCTTTTTTGGATCTTCGGCCCGCAAAAAAAGAAGCTGGGCAATGACGGTATTTGCGACGGCGTCGTTGATTTCGGTCCCGATGAAGACGATGCGATCCTTTAAAAGGCGAGAATAGATGTCCATGGCACGCTCGCCACGGCCTGTATCTTCAATGATATAAGGAACTTGATATTGGGATTGTGCCTTTAACATGCGTTTTTCTTTACTATGCCTTGTGACGCCTTATTTGTCCAAGACGGGTTCCTTTTGGGTTGTTTTGGTAGCGTGGGTAATGAGGTAATCCTCTGCCTTTTCCATGACAAGACGGGAATAGGTTTCGGCATGGCCGACCTCCGGGCTCTCTTTAAAGTGAACCTCGGGAGAGGGTTGTAGGAGGATCTCTAAGGGAGTAGATCCCGGTTTGGGGATGTCATCGGATGTAATCGAGATCTTGGCATCGATGATAATTTTACGGCAGAGGTAGAACATCCGCACGGCTTTTTCCGACTGATCGTAAATTTCCTGAATGATCTCTTTGCGTTCTTTTTCGCTGCGCACTTTCCAAAACTGGATAAATTTGGGATCTTTTGCAAGCTGCTCTAGGCGAAACCGGCTCTCCTTTTCAATCAGCGAAGGGGGAAGGTCGAAGGGATGCTTGCTTAGGAGCAAGGCGCTGATTTGTTCGCGCAAGTTTTTTTGAACGTGGTCATCAATCTGCTTTTGCAAGAGTTGTTTTACGGAAGAATGGATCTCGGCCACTGTTGTGACGCCGAGCATCATTGCCAATTTGTCATCCACTGGAGGCAGTTCGGCCTCCTCAATTGCCTTAACGGTGACGCGCACCCGTTTGGGTTGGAAGAGCTTTTTCTCCTCTTCTGTGGCGTCGGGATCCGGCTTGCTGACGCCCTCCTTAGACTCTTGTGTTTTCATGTCCAGGACGAGCTCTTTCATCCAATGGGCCATGCGCTTGTCGGAGACTTCGAAACGGATGTCGCTGTAGACTCGCGAGGGAGGCGTTGTCTCCAGGTCGTCGAGGTCGAGGAGGAGATAGTCGCCTTCGCAGACTGTGCGATCCTCCACTCTTTTCCAGGTGGCAAAGTAGAAACGCACCTGGTGGATCGCTTCTGCAATCTTCTCCTCGTCGAGGAGGGGAGCGTCGACTGCTTGCAGCTCCAGAGTTTTGGGGTCTACAGCCGGCGGCTCCGGCGTCGTTTCAAAGGTAAGGATGAGATCCGCGCCTCCCTTTAGCGAGCGGCGATCCATCTTGAACTTCACCTCTGTCGACGTGTCGAGAATGGGGATTTTGGCAAGCTTCTGACACTCCTTGAAAGCGCCGTCGGCAAGAATCTGTTCCCAGTGCTTGTCTATCTCTTTGGGGTAGTTTTTCAAGATGAGATCGTCGGGTCCCTTTCCCTTCCGGAATCCCGGCAGGCTCACTTGTTTTGAGACGGCGCGGATGGCTTTTTTGTGGGCAGGAACGACGAGACTCTCTTTGGCGTGGACTGTCATTTCCATGAGACAACCGCTTTTGCGCGCCACCCGAACCCGGAGAGCATCGCTCTCATATTCCAGAGGTTTTCCTTCCGCCTCTCTCTCTTCTTGCTTTCCAACGGCTTCTTCTTCAGAAGTTTTTTCGACGGGGTGGGGAAGAAGATCGGGACGGGGTTTAACGGACTCTTTTTTGGGAGC
The DNA here is from genome assembly GCA_001796315.1 of Chlamydiae bacterium RIFCSPLOWO2_12_FULL_49_12. Taxonomy (GTDB): domain Bacteria; phylum Chlamydiota; class Chlamydiia; order Chlamydiales; family Rhabdochlamydiaceae; genus 2-02-FULL-49-12. Next base: position 33,717 of record MGME01000026.1, on the reverse strand, counting down.
GGCCTCTTCTTTGGTTTTCTTCTGTTCTTCTTCCACAATTTCCTCTCTTCTGTAAGGTAAGCGGGTGATGAGGTTCGAACTCACGACCCTCACGTTGGCAACGTGATGCTCTACCACTGAGCTACACCCGCAAAATGCTTATCTCGACTTTGTTCGTTTTTGTCGCCCTCTTTCGGGAGCCGCCTCTTCGAAATTCGGCGACAAAAACGAACAAAGTCGAGCTTATAACGATATAGATTCCTTTGAATATTTTTCAACACTCAAACCGTATTTACATGATGATTAACCCGAGCCTCAAGCAGGCTGCAAGATGCGCTGCGCGGCAAAGCCGCCTCATCGAGAGGCGGCCTTGCAAATTGTTCACAGTCGAGGAAAAATCGTAAAAGTAATTTTTTATTGCAGCGCATAAGCAAAAATAGTATACCCAAGATGCTACTTTGACTTTGCAAAATTTTGAGAATGAATCTCAAGTTCTTTGCAAAATGAGGCGACTCATGTTTGTTCAGAAAGATGTTTAATTTTAGAAAGCTCAAACAAGATTTTTCTTCTTCTATTGTTAAAGAGGGAAAAGATCTTTACGACGAGAAAAAGGTTCTCTCGGCAAAGATTCTCCATCTGGATCAAAAGAGCGTTCGATTTTCCGGACGCATTGTCGGGCAGTATGACAATACGTACGAAAGCGAAATTGAGATCGACCGTCAGGAGTGCGATACCATCGATTCGGATTGCGATTGCCCCTACAACTATGACTGCCACCATCTTGCGGCGCTTCTCTTTTATTTAGAGCAGCATCTCGATCAGATCTTAGTCTGCTACTCTCAGGAAAGAGGTCTTGAAAACCTCTCTGACAATCAAGAGGCGCATGAGGAGATCTTAGAAAAAGTGAAAGAGGCCAAGACAAAAGCCGAACAAAAACAGGAAGAGCTCAATCAGCAGCAGCTTTTGCAGGAGTATCTTCTCTCTTCCCAAGCGCTGGCCTCTTCTCCTTTTTTCCAGATCCCGGAAAAGAAGGAGATCGACCGTGCCGACGTTTCACTCCTCTTTAATATCGAGGCGCTTTCCGAGGAGAAGGGGCTCAAGCCGGTGGAAGTGCAACTCGCTTTAAGGCTTCCTTTTCGCTCGAAGCCCTTTTATGTTCCTCAAGTGAAAAATTTTTTAAGGGCGCTATGCTATGAAGAGAGTCTCTTTTTAGGCGGCAGACGCTACACCTTTTCCATCGCTTCCTTTGATGAGAGGATGCAAGGCGCCATGCGCACACTCTGCGACCATGCCTTTTTCCCAAAAACTCCTTCTTCTGAAAAGGGGCAGCGGATCGCCTTCCTCGATCGAGAACTCTTTGGGATGCTCCTCTCCGGCCTCTTTCAAAGAGCCTTTAAAGAGCTTGCCTCCTTTTCCGAAGAGGATGAGTTGCCCTCTTTGCCCTGCTGTTTTCTGGGAAGTTTTGACACTCCTTTGCGCTTTGCTCCCCAGGCCGCCGCCCTGCTCTTTCATTTGGAATACATGAAGCCGCCGATCTCGAAGATTCTCATTGAGCCGAAAATTCAGGTCAATCAAGCGGTCATTCGTCCGGAAGAGGCGTTTTTTTTCGAGTGCGCCTCTCCCGGCATGCTCTTTGGCGACACCTACTATCGTTTTTTACCCTCGATTACCTGCGCTCATTTACGATCTCTTATCGGGATGAGAGACTTGACGATTCCCGAGCCGCTCTTTGGGACCTTTGTGGAAAATGCTCTTCCCGAGCTCGCAAAACACGGAGAGGTGTGCAACCAAAGAGCCATTGAGCATTTCGTAACCCTTCCCTACGTGGGAGCTGTCGAAGCAAGCTGCGAGCTCGCCTACCTGGAAGGAGAGCTGGACGCCACACTCTTCTTTCATTATGACAAACAGAAGATCCCCGCCTCCTTTCGCCACTTAAATTACAACGATGTCACCGCATTTATTACCGAGCAAGGGATTCTGGCGCGCAATCTTGTCGAGGAAAAAAAGATCATAGAAGATCTCTTTCAAGACTTTCTTTTGGATGAAGAGCAAGGGCGTTTTTCCATGAAGTCCGATAAGAAGATTGTGGAGTTCATGACCGATGTGATTCCGCGCAATCAACATCGTGTAAAGTTTCACTGCCCGCAAAACCTTCTCGATCGCTTTATCTATGATCAGACGAGCTTTGAGCTCCATCTGATCCACACCGAGAGGGTCGATCATTACCTTCTAGAGCTGAAAGTCAAGGGAGCTCTAGAGGGCGTGCGGCTGGACATGCTCTGGGAGTGCATGGCCTCGAAGCGCTCCTTTATCGAACTGACAGAAGGGAAAGGGAAGCAAGCTCCTACGGGAAGGCTTTCCAAGATTCTTGTCTTGGATCTCGACCGCATCAGTCCTGTCATCCAACTCTTCGATGAGATGGGAATCGACGTGTTAGAAAACCACTCCATTCCCTGCCCGCTCTGGAGCCTTGCCACCCTTGATGCCGACCTCTTTAAAGGGCTTCCGATCAAATTTTCCATGTCGAAACGGCTCAAGGAGATTCGCCAGCAGATGCTCGGAGAAAAGAGCTTCACTGCTTCTTTGATTCCCAAAGCCATCCGAGCCCACCTGCGCCCCTATCAAACGGAAGGGATCCAGTGGCTCGAGCGCTTAAGAAGCATGTACCTAAGCGGAATCCTTGCCGATGATATGGGATTGGGAAAGACACTTCAGGCAATTGTCGCCCTGGCACAGGATCGCGAAAAGAAAAGAGCGCCTCATCTCATCATCTGTCCCACGTCTCTTCTCTACAACTGGAAAGAGGAGTATGCAAAATTCCATCCCGACGCTAAGGTTCTTGTCGTGGATGGGGTGCCGACCTACAGAAGAAAGCTCATTGAGACGATCGGAGACTACGATGTGGTCATCACTTCCTACACCCTCTTGCAAAAAGACATCGAGATATACAAAGAGATTCCCCTTTCCTATGCCGTTTTAGATGAGGCGCAGCACATCAAGAATCGCGGCACGCGCAATGCCAAGTCGACCAAGATGATCCAGGCCAGCCACCGCCTGATTCTTTCGGGAACCCCCATTGAAAACTCGCTAGAGGAGCTCTGGAGCCTCTTTGACTTCCTCATGCCCGGTTTCTTGAGCAGCTATGAGCGCTTTTTGGAAAAGTATGTGCGCGTCTCGGGCTTCGAACAGGCAAAAAATCTCGAGTACCTGAAAAAAAAGGTCTCTCCCTTTATCTTGCGGCGCATGAAGACCGACGTCCTGAAGGATCTGCCCCCCGTCTCTGAGAACGTCTACCACTGCCAGCTCAGTGAAACGCAGCTTGAGCTCTACCGCTCCTATGCCCAGTCAGCCCGCGATGAGCTTGTCAAGCTCGTGCAGCGCGATGGCTTTGATCGCGTTCAGATCCACGTTTTGGCGACGCTGACTCGTTTAAAACAGATCTGCTGCCACCCCGCCATCTTTGCCAAGGAGAGCGCAGAAGCGGGAGATTCTGCAAAGTATGACATGCTCCTTGAGCTTTTGCGCACCTTAATAGAAGGAGAGCACAAGACCGTGATCTTCAGCCAGTACACCCGCATGCTCCAGATCATGCAGAAAGACTTTGTCCAAATGGGAATTCCCTTTGCCTACTTGGACGGCTCGACGAAAAACCGCCTCGAAGTGGTCAAGCGTTTCAATGAAGACTCCTCCCTTTCCGTCTTTCTCGTCTCCTTGAAAGCCGGAGGGACGGGACTGAATCTTGTCGGCGCGGATACCGTCATTCACTATGACATGTGGTGGAATCCGGCCGTTGAAAATCAGGCAACCGATCGCGTCCACCGCATCGGGCAAAAGAGCAGCGTCTCCTCTTACAAGCTTATCACATTGGGGACCATCGAGGAAAAGATCGCAGAGATGCAGAGCCGAAAAAAAGGACTCGTCAAGAAAATAGTGAGCTGCGATGATGAAGCCATTTCAAAGCTCACATGGGAAGATGTCTTGGAACTTTTAAAAACTTGAAACAATGAGCAAATACAAAAAAAGCGGAGCCAAGCATTATTTCACCCGTCTGACTGAATCCCTGCTTGGCAAATTCGGCAGTTTCTCCGGACTGATTTCCAATGACATTGGCATTGACCTCGGCACAGCCAATACCTTGGTCTTCATGAAGGGGAAGGGCATCGTGCTTGCCGAACCCTCCGTTGTTTCTGTGGACTCTCTGACCAACGAAGTGCTTGCCGTCGGACACAAAGCCAAAGCCATGCTCGGCAAGACCCCGCGCAAGATCCATGCCGTCCGTCCCTTAAAGGATGGAGTGATTGCCGACTTTGAGATCACGGAAGGGATGCTCAAGGCGCTCATCAAGCGGGTGATGCCTGTGAGAAGCCTCTTCCGCCCCAAGGTTCTCATCGCCGTGCCGTCCGGCATTACCGGAGTGGAGAAGCGGGCCGTGGAAGACTCGGCGCTGCGTGCAGGGGCCCAGGAGGTCTTTTTGATCGAGGAGCCGATGGCGGCCGCCATTGGCGTCGATCTTCCCGTTCACGAGCCGTCGGCGAACATGATCATCGATATTGGCGGAGGAACGACAGAGATTGCCATCATCTCCCTTGGAGGCGTTGTCGAATCGCGTTCGCTGCGCATCGCAGGGGATGAGTTTGACGAATGCATCGTCAACTACATGCGCCGCACCTATAATCTCATGATCGGGCCCCGCACTGCGGAAGAGATCAAGATGACCATCGGCTCGGCCTATCCCTTGGGAGACAACGAACTCGAAATGGAGGTGCGCGGACGCGACCAGGTTGCAGGCCTTCCCTTAACCAAACGCATCAATTCGGTAGAGATCCGCGAGTGCATGGCTGAGCCTATCCTCCAGATCATCGAAAGCGTCAAGCTCACTTTAGAGAAATGTCCTCCTGAACTTGCCGCCGACCTTGTTGAAAGAGGCATGGTTTTGGTGGGGGGAGGCGCTCTGATCAAAGGACTCGACAAGGCCCTTATCAAAGAGACGGGCCTTCCCGTTATCGTCGCACCCAATCCCTTGCTTGCCGTCTGTTTAGGGACGGGACGCGCGCTTGAGTACCTCGATCAGTTCAAAAAAAGCAAAGAAAGAGTAATCTAAAAGAATCGATGAAGCAAGAACTTGCTGCCTGGACGAAAAACGCCCGGCTCAAGCATTTCATCTCAGAGGTCATCGACCTCTGCAAGCCGCGTACGATCCACCTCTGCGATGGCTCGGAAGAAGAGAATTGCGCCCTTTTAACCCTCTTGGTTGAAAGAAAAACCCTGATCCCCTTAAATCCCGAAAAGAGACCCGGCAGCTATCTCTGTCGCTCGGATCCCAATGACGTCGCCCGCGTGGAGGAAGCTACCTTTATCTGCTCTAAAAAAAAAGAGGACGCGGGCCCCACGAACAACTGGCGCGATCCCTTAGAGATGAAAAGAGAGCTTATGCGCCTCTTTTCCGGCTGCATGAAAGGACGAACTCTTTACGTCATTCCCTTTTGCATGGGACCGCTTGGGGGCTCTGAGCTCTCTCTTTTTGGCGTGCAGGTGACAGACTCTCCTTATGTCGTCGTGAACATGCGTATCATGACGCGCGTCGGCGCTTGCGTTCTTGAGGAGCTTGGCGACGCCTTCTTTATCCCGTGCCTCCACAGTGTCGGAGTGCCCTTGGAAGAGGGAGAGGAAGATGCATCCTGGCCCTGCCGCAAGGATCAAAAGGTGATCGCCCACTTTCCTGAAGAGAGGAGCATCTGGTCGTTTGGGAGCGGGTATGGCGGCAACGCTCTACTTGGCAAAAAGTGCCTCTCTTTGCGCATCGCCTCTGTGATGGCGCGAGATGGAGGATGGCTTGCCGAGCACATGCTCATCGTAGGCCTGACCGGTCCCGAGGGTAAGAAACACTACATTGCCGGCGCCTTTCCCAGCATGTGCGGAAAGACCAATCTCGCCCTGATCCATTCCGTCCTTCCCGGCTGGAAGGCAGAGTGTATCGGAGATGACATCGCCTGGATGAAGTTCAAGGAGGACGGACGGCTCTATGCCATCAATCCAGAAGCAGGCCTCTTTGGCGTTGCGCCCGGAACCTCTGTTGCCTCTAATCCCAACGCCATGCTCACTCTTGCCAAAAAGACTCTTTTCACCAATACCGCTCTGACTCCCGACGGCGACGTCTGGTGGGAAGGGATGAGCGCTCCTCCTCCTGCACTCACCGACTGGAAGGGAAGAGCCTGGACCCCTTCGCTCGGCACTCCGGCCGCCCATCCCAACGCCCGCTTCACCGCTCCTCTCTCCCAATGCCCCATCGTCGATCCCCTCTGGGATAGCCCCGAGGGGGTTCCTCTCTCCGCCATTCTCTTTGGAGGGCGCCGCCCTGCTACTCTTCCGCTCGTCGTCCAGTCCTTGAGTTGGAACCACGGCGTCCTTTTCGGCGCCGCTCTCTCCTCCGAGCGCACTGCTGCCGCAAAGGGAGAGGTCGGAGTGTTGCGCCACGATCCTTTTGCCATGCTTCCCTTTTGCGGTTACAACATGGGAGATTACTTTGCTCATTGGATAAAGATCGGAGCGGCCGGCGATCCCGATAAGCTCCCCAAGATCTTCTCCGTCAATTGGTTTAGAAGAGCTTCCGACGGCAGCTTTCTCTGGCCCGGGTACGGAGACAATATCCGTCTTTTAAAGTGGGTTGTTCAAAGATGCGAGGGCTACGAAAACGCTCTCAAGACTCCCGTCGGATATGTGCCTGGGGAAGAGGCGCTGGACTTGACTTCACTTGACATTTCCAAAGAAAAACTTTCCGAACTTTTTGCCGTCAATAAAGAGGAGTGGCTACGGGAAGTTGATGAGCTCGAAGAGTATTTCAAGCGCTTTGAAGAGCGCTTCCCCAAGGCGCTTAAAGAAGAGCTTGCCGCCTTAAGAGAGCGCCTCGCATGAGACTTCTCGTCCAGCGCGTGAGCCAAGCCTCCGTCACCGTCGATGCCCAAGTTGTCGGCTCCATCGATAAAGGCCTGCTTGTCTTTCTCGGCATCCACAAAGACGACAAGATAGAAAAGACGCGCTACCTCGCCCACAAACTCTGTACTTTAAGGATCTTTAATGACGAAAGCGGCAAGATGAATCTCTCTGTAGAAGAGAGTGACGGGGGAGTGCTTATCATCTCCCAGTTCACCCTTTATGCCAACTGCAGCTCAGGGCGCCGTCCCGACTTCTTTGCCGCCGCTCCCCTTGAGATCGCCCGGCCTTTCTATGAAAAGTTTGTCTCTGAAGTCAAAGAAAAGATCCCTTCCGTCCAGACGGGCCGCTTCGGCGCCCTCATGCAGGTCCACCTCATTAACGACGGCCCCGTCACTCTCCTCATCGACTCCGGATAAGCCAAGCGGAGTTTTTTTTGTTGATCACTCTTAAGCAAGCATCAGAGAAGTGCTGAATGGTTCCTGCTGCCGCCGCTAATTTTTCCAGTTCATTTGGTATACATGCCATGGTGTCCCTTATGGGCGGCTGCGGCGATGTTCGTGAGCTCTTGTTCTGTAAGATTTCTGGCATTGGCAGGAGCCGGCGGCAGGACAAAATAGAAGGTCTTTGCAGGCTCTTCGATGACCTTCACATTCCAGCCTGTAGGGATTTGTACTCCAAATTCTTTGAGCGCCTCAATGGGATTGGTGAGCAATTTTCTTCTGTAGGTCTCATCTTTCCATGCCCGTGCAAAGATTTTCGCCTTTTGCTCTTTATTCCACTCTTTAGCCATAACACATCCTCCTTGGAGTAAGATCTCTTTCTCTTTCCACCCTATACACAAGTTGATTCAAGAATCGGTTTTAGGCCGCGCCAAAGCCTCGGGGTTGACCTATCGTAAGTGGGTTCATATTAATTTAATATTGACCCACTTACGATAGGTCAACCGCGAGAGCTTTCGCGCTGGCCTAAAACCGATTCTTGAGTCAACTTGTGTATAAAAGGAAAAGCGGTTCTTGTGAAGCTCTTTTTGTAACTGTTCACCACTCCCCTTTTTTAAGAAAGAAGGGGATCGGGCACGCACACGGGCACGGGCGCGGGCACGAAAGAAGTGCCTTGAGCCATTTTCGTTAACATGGCAACTATGCGCATAAGTAAATCACGCCCCTTTGTATAACGTATTTCTTCTATAAGACGGAGGCGGCGGCATACATTAAAAATCGCTGCACACTGCGTGCCCGATCCCCTCTTAAAAAAGGGGGGAAGTGGTGAATAGTTACGAAATTTTTAGACAGGACATCTGCCTTTCGAATTCCCTCATTTCTTCTTTTCTAACTTCACTGACTTTAGTTATCGTGCCTTGACTGCCGGGTGTCGCTCTTGAGCCGCTAATGCTAACAGTTTTATCATTTAGAGTTGAGGCGGAAGGTAAGAGTCTGCGATCGTACTTGCCAGCTAAAATAGAGGTAAAGATTCTCTTTGATGCGCTTGGTTTTTTCACTTCGACAGCATAAAAGGGCAGCGGCCCATTAGGATCTAACGCTTTAATCATCAGATCAGGTTTTTTTCTATGATGGGCGTCTTGCTCACTTGCAGTCACCGTCACTACCATGCGGAATAGAGAGTGTTTCGGGCTTGTAAAAGAGAGGGTGTCGTTTGGAACGGAGAGTGATCTCATCAAATTGGGAATTAAGCCTAGTATCCGATCTTGAAAATTTTTAAGATCGGGTACTAGACTTCCCTTGAATTTGTTCATTAAACCAAGTAGGGAATATTCACAAGGTGCACAACAGGTCTTGGTGGAATGCATATGAAGTCCGACATTGTAAACTTTAACAGCGGACGCATAGGGATATTTTCCTCGAATTTCAATCCTCAAACGATTGCTTAGCATCTTCGCTGCTTGTGGCAAGGCAAGATAAGCTACCAGTAATTGTTCCGTATGTCGAATATATTGATCGTGTTTGGAAGTCGATGCATCATATTCCGGAGAGTGTCCATGCTTATACTCTTTTAAATTATCGATGGAACGCCCTAAAGAGTAGAAATATTTAAGCGCTTCATAGAGCTTAGCCTGAGTGCCATATGCATTTACAATCAGATCATAACTAAAGACGTCTTCCGCATTCGTGCCGGGAATCCTCAAATCAAAGGTTAGATAATCTCGCTGTTCTTTTCCGGACGAGTCGCGAATTAAACAATCAAAACTCATTTTACATAATAAGATATTAGAAGCGCCCGATCCCTGGAGGAGCAGAGAGTCAATCTCTAATTCATGATGAATTCGATCTAAATCAAGAGAGTTTTTTATTTCGCCGTCTTTCGCTTGATGAACAAGGCGCATTGTCGTGAATTGATGCACTAACTCCGTTCGTTTTTGCTCCGTTGTTGTAGAGATGCGATAGGTTGGCGTCAAAGCGCACGGACACCCTCTTCGAGAGATAGAAAGGGGAATCAAATATTCTTTATTAGATATTGCTGACGCAGCAGCCATAAAAAACCTTCATTTGAACTTTGTACAATTAGCGGGAAAAGATCTCTCCTGTTTTAAAGAAGAAGGCGATTTCTCCTTTAGCGGTCTCGGGAGAGTCGGAGCCATGGACGGCATTCTTGTCGATGGATTTTCCAAAGCGCGCGCGGATCGTTCCGGAGGCCGCTTCTTTGGGGTTGGTGGCTCCCATGAGCTCTCGATTTTTGGCAATGGCGTGTTCTCCTTCCAGGATCATGACGAGGACGGGGCCGGAAGACATGTAGGAGACAAGCTCTTCAAAGAAGGGGCGGTGCATGTGCACGGCATAAAAAGCCTGGGCCTGCTCTTTGGATAAAGAGACCATCTTGGCGCCGACGATTTTCAGCCCGCCCTTTTCTAGCTGCGCGATGATGGGGCCGATCTGGTTGTCTTTGACGGAATCGGGTTTAAGGATGGATAGGGTCTGTTCTCTTGCCATAATTCTCTCTTTTGTTCTTGAGCGGCTTAGAGTATAGTGAGGAGGCTAATTATTCTTAAGCCTCTTTTTCAAAGATGACCTACGGGAACTATCCGGATCTTAAGTCTGTTAAAAGAATTCTTGTCATCAAGATGCGTCATTTGGGCGACGTGCTTTTGACGACCCCTTTATTTTCGCGCCTCAAGGAAGCGCTTCCCGACGCCGAAATTGATGCCTACATTTATAAAGAGAGCCATCCCATGCTGGAGGGCCACAGCGCCATCTCTTCCTTTCTTCTTTATGACCGCAAGTGGAAGGAGCTCTCTTTTTGGCGGCGGCTAAAAAAGGAGGTTGAGATGGTGCGCCGTCTCAGGAAGCGCAACTATGATCTTGTGATCAACCTCACGGAGGGGGATCGCGGAGCTCTGGCCGCTCTTCTTTCGAAAAGCCCCATTCGCGTCGGCATGGATCCGGGAAAAAAACGAAAACGGGCGCTCTACACGCACTTGGTGAAGGTGTGTCACTCTCCCCGCCACATGGTGGAGCGGCAGCTCGATGCGCTCCGCGCTCTTGGGATCTTCCCGGGCCCCTTGGAAAGAGAGCTTTCTTTTACGATCCCGGACGAGGCGCTGCGTCAGGCGGAAGCGAGGCTTGAAAGGCTGGGCCTTCAAGCAAAAGAGTATCTGCTCATCCATCCCGTTTCAAGGTGGCTCTTTAAATGTCCGCCTCCCGCCTTTTACCGCTCTTTAATTGAGAAGCTCCTGCAGGAAGGCGAGCGCGTCGTCCTTACAGCCGGGCCATCGGAAAAGGAGAGCTCTTTTGTTCGAGCCGTTGCCGAAGGGTTTCCTGATGAGGTGGTCAATCTTTCGGGAACCACCTCTCTTAAAGAGCTGGGGGCGCTCATCTCCATGAGCCGCGCTCTGATTACGGTGGATTCGGTTCCCCTTCACATGGCAAGCGCTTTAAAGACGCCGGTCGTAGCCCTCTTCGGTCCCTCCTCGGAAGAGGAGTGGGGGCCCTGGATGCATCCTCAAAGCGCTGTCGTCTCGAAGGCGCTTCCTTGCCGCCCCTGCGGTCTTGACGGCTGCGGCGGCGGCAAGCTGAGCGACTGTCTCTTTACTCTCTCGGAAGAGGCGGTGCTGGATGCTTTCCATCAGCTCAGAGCGAAGAGAGAAACAGCGAGCCTAAAAGTTTAAGGAGTTTTGCCGTTCCTGCGGTCAGCTGTGAAAGGATGGCGCAGCGGATGCATAGTCGAGTTTAACTCGACTTTGCAACTTTTTGGACCCGCCTGCCTCGTCTATTTGCTCTCGGACGTTCGACCTACGGTCGAACTGGGAGATTCTTTAAACCAAGAAGGGGTTTTTAACCCCTTCCTGGTTTAAATAACTCCCCCGAGAGCAAATATCTCGAGGCCTTCGGGCCCAAAAAGTTGCAAAGTCGAGTTTAACCTAGAAACGGCAGTTCGAGATGACAAAAAGATTGCGTCAATTTGCCGTCTCGAACTGCCGTTTCTAGGTTTAAAGCCTGAAGTGTTCGCCGAAGTAGTGGGTGCGCGCCTCTTCGCTGCTTAAGAGCTCGTCGACGGTTCCCGAGAGCATCATTTTGCCGTCGCGCATCAGATAGCTGCGATCGACGATGGAGAAGATTTCGCGGGCGTTGTGGTCGGTGATCAGGACGCTGATTCCCCGCTCTTTGAGGTGGCGGATCATCTCTTTGACGTCGTGGACGGCCAGGGGATCGATGTTGGCGAAGGGTTCGTCGAGAAGAAGGAGCGTGGGGTTCGTGACAAGAGAGCGGGTGATCTCGAGGCGGCGCCGCTCGCCGCCTGAGAGCGCCGTGGCCCGCTTTTTGGCAAGACGCTCTAAGTGGAGCTCGCGGAGGAGGACCTCAAGGCGTCTTTTGCGCTCCTTGGCGGTTAAGGGGAGCGTTTCTAAGATGCAGAGGATATTCTCTTCGACGGTTAAGTGGCGGAAGACGGAGGGTTCTTGCGCGAGGTAGCCCATCCCCATGCGGGCGTGTTTGTGGATGGGGAGGTAGGTCACCTCTTTGTTATTAAAAAAGACCTTTCCGCTGTCGGGGCGGATGAGTCCAATGGTCATGTAGAAAGCGGTTGTCTTGCCGGCGCCGTTGGGGCCGAGGAGGCCGACCACTTCCCCTTCCGAGAGGTGAAAGGAGAGGCCGTTCACAACGGGCTTTCCTCCGTACTGTTTCACGAGTTTGCTTGCCTTGAGAAGGATCCTTTTGGGAGGAGGCGCCTCTTTTGGAGGCTCGATTTGGATCCCTTCCAAGGAGATTTGAAAAGGCGGGGCAAAGCTTTCTGTAGGATCACTCATGGGGGGAGTCTTCTTTTTTGTAGAAGGGAAAGAGCTGATGCAAAAGAGCGCTCTCTTCTGAAGTAAAGGAAAATTTAACGTTTCCTACGCCCTTGATGCTCTCTTTTTCGTTTGAGGGGTCCTGCGTGATATGGATCTCTTGAGCAGAGATGCAAAGCGCCTGGGCCTCATCCCAAAAGAGGACCCGTTTCCCGGGGTTGGAAGAGAGGATTAAGGTGCGGGTGGTCGGAGCGTAGACGAGGCGGTCGGCAAGCGAGCAGCGGTTGGGAGTCTCTTTGCCTAACGCAAAGAGGCGCACATTTCCCATCAGCGTCAGCGAGACGGGGGTAAGCTGTGACTCCAGGACGGCAAAATCAAGCGTGCCCTTATCGGCGAGCGCGGCAAGCCGGCTCTCTTGGTAATAGACCTGTCGGTCTTCAGGAACGACGCCATGGATCTCCGGGCTCAAGAAAAGGGCCTGGAGTTTGTTCCTGTCGAGACGCATGCTGCCGTGACACATGAGGAGCTGAGGAGTCAAGTCTCCAGCGGGCAGGTAGTCAAGACGCGTCTTTCCTTTGGTCGCAAGGGTTTTAATGAAACTCTTTTCTCCTCTTTTTTCTTGCACGAGTTTGAGTTCCTCTTCTGCAGTGATCGTTCCCAATGCGGAGTCCTGGACGTGGATGTTTTTGTTCAGGGTTAAGCTCTTTTTAGGTTCATCCCAAAAAAGGGTGTCGGCATGGAAACGCATGGCGCTGTTTGCGCTGTGGGGAACTAAAGAGGAGACAAGATGCCCGATGGGATGGTAGAGAGTAAAACGCCTTTGGAGGAGATCGATCTCTGCCTTTGTCGAATCGATGAGATCTCCCAAGTGATGGAGGTGGCAGCGGTCCCCTCCCTCTTGGGGAAGGGCCGTGATGGTTCCGGGAAAGTCTGCGAACCCCTGCTGCTGTGCATGGGGGGCTGGAGATTTTCTGTAATGGGCGAGGTGGGCCTCGAGAATAAAATCGGTGTCGTAATGGAGGGTAACGGCTTGTTTTGCCCAAATGGCCTCGATATGATAGGAGCTCTTCTTGTCCTCTCCTTCAGAGTGGCTCATCTCGAGGTCGACCTCTTTTCCAAAAAGTTTGACGGGGGTTCCTTTGCCCGTAAGATCGGTATAGACGACCCTTTCCTCTTCTTGAGCAAAGAGAGAGCCCTTCAGGGTCTGGAAGTCAAGGTCGGCCTTGTCGCAGAGAAGTTCCGCGTTGTCTTTAAGCTGTAAAGAGACTCCCTTTTCCAGGTGGATGAAGCTAAAGGGAAACTCTCTTCCCGTCTCCTGTTTTTGCAAGACGGCCTCTTCGGCATTCATCTTTCCCAGCCCGTGGTTTAAGATGACGTGGCCTTTTAAGAGAAGGGCGTTGCCGTCATACTCCGCATGCGTTGACGAGACGCTCCCTGCGGCGCTTGAGGGAGTCTCATCGGCGGCTTGGACTCCTTGAAGGACAAAGAGAAAAGAAAAGATCCAGAATGTCCACATCCTGCAGACGGTGTTTTGTGTAAAACTCATAGATCGGAGGCCTTGGTAAGAGTTGCCTGAAATTGATGCGCCTTAAATTGCGGTGTCTTTCCTGTTATCGAAAAAGAGACATTGTTGGCAATCCCTTTTAAAAAGGCAATCCTGGGATCGCAAGTGACGGGAAGCGTATGTCCCAAGAGGCGGAAGAGGGAGATGTGGACGTCTTGGGCCAAGAGTTGCTGGGTTGTGTAGCGGTAGACGCCGTGATCGGCTTCCCAAAAGCGCAGCTGCTGCATCGGTTTGCTTTGCGGATCCGCGCTGTAGTAGAGTTTTTCCTGCATCCAGCACTTGACCCCATTGAGATTTTCTACGACATGCATCCTTTTTCCTCCCGGCTCTAATGTAAGAAGAGAAGAGTCTCCGAAGATGCGATAGTGCAAACGGGAGCGGTCTTCTTGCGTAAACCAGATCTCTTTGTGGATCTGCGTGCGAATTTGCTGAACCGTGTTGGGAAGGGAGCGTCCGGGAGATGGAGTCCGGTACTCCTCGAGCATCTTGCGATAGGCGGCGACATCTTCTTTACGCACAATCACAAACTGTGCGATCGCAAAAAGAAAGGCCAGGGAAAAGATTACTTTTCCATACAGGCCGGCTCTTTGAAACATGTGCGCACCATACGGTAGAGCTCTTTTGCAAAAAAGAGCAGTTCTTTCAAGTCGTTGAAATCCATCACGGAGTCTTTATCGCTCAGAGCGGCTTGGGGATCGGGATGGGATTCAATGAAGAGGCAGTCGCAGCCTGCAGCAAGAGCTGCCCGGGTTAAAGTGGGAATGAAGGCGCGCTCTCCGCCGGATGACTCGCCCCGTCCGCCCGGGAGCTGAATGGAGTGCGAGGCGTCAAAGCAGACGGGAAACCCCAAACTTTGCATGATGGGGATGGACCTAGGGTCGCTGACGAGATTGTTATAGCCAAAAGAAGTGCCCCGCTCCGTAAGGATGATTTGATCGTTGCCTGCAGAGAGAATCTTCCGGACGACATTTTTCATGTCCCAGGGGGCCATGAATTGCCCCTTTTTCACTTTGATGACGCATGAGGTGCGCGCCGCGGCGACGATCAGGTCGGTCTGGCGGCAGAGGAAGGCGGGGATTTGCAACACGTCGCAGACCTCACCTGAGCGCCTGGCTTCTTCCGGAGAGTGGACGTCGGTGACGACGGGAAGAGAGAGCCTCTCTTTGACCTCCTGAAGGATATTAAGTCCTTTTTCCAGCCCGGGGCCGCGGAAGGAGGCAATCGAAGAGCGGTTGGCCTTATCGTAGCTTGCTTTGAAGACCAGGTTGATCCCCAAAGGGGCGCAGATCTCCTTTAAACGGGAGGCGCAAGCGAGAGTATGCTCTTTTGATTCCATGACGCAGGGGCCGGAAAAGAGAGTGAGATGCTCATCATCCCCGACGAAAAAATCTTTGATTTTAACTTTTTGCATGGATCAGATCCTCCATGGTGTAGAGCCCGGGGGTTTTTTTTAAGATAAACCGGAGCGCACTTAAAGCGCCCTGTGCAAAGACCTCGCGGGAGGCTGCCTCGTGCCGGAAAAGGATAGATTCTCCGCCTGAGGTAAGTCTTACCTCATGAATGCCGACAATCTCCTCTTTGCGCTCGGAGCGGATCTTTTCCGGAGGAAAGTCCAAGGCTTGAGCCAGCTTTAACGCCGTTCCGCTCGGGGCGTCGCGTTTTGAGAGGTGGTGGCACTCTTCGATGGCGATCTTAGTGTTTTTTGGGAAATGGCGCTTAAAACGGCTGAGCGTTTCGATGAAAAGCGCCGCTCCCAAACTAAAGTTGTAAGAGAGAAAGAGAGGAATTTCAAAACTTGCCGTCTGCAATCTTTCCAAGAGGCCTTCCGCATGTCCGGTCGTCCCGATGACAAGCGGCTGCTTGTGCCGCAAGGCAAGGGCGAGATGGTCCTCAAGGGCCGAAGCGACCGAAAAATCAACGAAGGCATCCGCCCGAGCGGGATCGGATGTTAAGGAAAAAGGAGGCGTTTGGGAAACCAGTGCTCCGAAACAGCTTCCCATCTTCCCTGAAGCGCCGAAAAGAAAAATTTTACATTCCATTGATGAATAGATCATAGCAGAATCTCTTGCCCAGGGCAAGGCTGTCCATTATTATCCCTTATGGTACTGCAGTCTTTTTGCCAGGATCTTTCCTAAGATCTCATCTAGAGTGAAGAGAGTTTCGATGAAGTGGGTTAAGACCTCTTTGTCTTTCCCGGGAGCTTGCTGGCAGAGGATCAGCTTTTTCAGCTCTATTACCCCCTCTTTTCCATGAAAAGACTTGCTGCACGCATGCATGGGAAGAAAGAGGGCAGGGAGAGTGCGATAGGAAAAGAAGCGCTTGACCTGCAGAGAGAATTTGGGAGGAGGAACAAAGTGCGCCCAAGGCGGACGACACTGCTGCAGGCCAAAAAGAGCTTTCCACTGAGAGGAAAAAGTAGAGGTGGTTGCGGTCACTTCGGATTGAGAGGAGATGCGGGCGGACTCTTCGATCAGCGAGCGATCGACTGTCGCTTGCGTATGCGCATACCTTTTATGTGTCTCGATCTTTAACCGATCAATCGTGACGCTTTCCATGGCTTGGTATTGTGCAGAACGGCGGGAAATTTCTCAAGAGCGCATAAACGGGAGGCGCAAGCGGGCGTGCGCTCTTTATCAAATGTTTTGAACGGTATATTTCCAATCATGCATGTCGTAGTATGTATCGTGAAACTTTTTTTGTTTCAAAAAGGTCCCTTCTCGCAAAATCTTCTCAAAAAATGATCCTTCCAATTTGAATTTCTTCTCAACCTCAATCATGCATCCTCCAAAAAGAAAAGATGTTGATTCTAGATTCTCGCCTTCATCAAAGAGAGGACGGTTTGTTGCGATCCCTAAGAGTTGCCTAAGAGCTTGAGCCACCAACCAAAGGCAGGATCTTCTGCAAACTGAAGTGCGCGAAGCATCCAGAACGAGGCTTTTTCCTGTGTCGTTTGCACTCCTCTTCGATTCCGCTCGCTATAGATGTCAAGGAGGCGTTTTTGTATGGCCGGGTTAAGGTCGGGAGCAATTTTATTGAGTTCATAAAGAGACCCGATCTCCTCTTCTTCATTTTTGGTCTCTTTGGCAATCGCGATGCGCATTCTTAAAGCCACGGGATCTTGAGGAAGGGCTTTGAGAAGGCTCTTTGCCATCCCGTACTCCTTCACAAGAGCCAACCAGCCGCTAAATGCTAAAATTCCCCGGTTTTCAAGAAGAGCACGCAGTTGTTCCGGCGGCAGGTTGTTGACAAAGTCCGTTAACCGCTTGGATGGAAAAGAGGGGGGAATGTCGAGTTTGTAATGAAGCAATTCCGAGGTGAGGTAAAGATGGGGATAATTATGAGGGTCTAGATCTAAGATGCCATCGATCAAAGGCAGCGCTTCTCTATACGCTTTTTGATACCAATAGACGGATGAGAGAAAGAGCTTTAAAGTAATATTTTTGTCGTCTAAGGCATGAGCCTTTTTGAAAGACTTGGCAGCGCCGTCTAAATCCTTTTTGCCTAAAGAGAAGTAGCCTCTATTAAAGAAAAAAGCCGCTTGCATCTTGGTGGCTTCCTCCGTTTGGATTCTTTGCAAAAGATTCTGGCACTCCTGATCTTTTTCCTGATCAAAGAGAAAAAGGGCAATCGAAAGCAATTTTTTTGTATCAGGGGGTGATTTGAGCTTTTCAGATTCACTAAAATACTCATCGATCCAAAGCAGTGCTTCCGGGATCTGTCCCGATAGAAGGAAGAGCTCGATCTCAAAGAGAATCCAGGAGGGAGTTCTAACGTTATCGAGAGAATGAAGAGAGCGGTCGGGGATGAGGGAGCAGGCTTCTTTTATCATACCCAGTTGCGCATAGAGATAAGCCAGCCATAGCGGCAGAGACTCATGGGAAGAGTGACGATCGAATACCTCCTTTACTAAAGGAAGAGCCTTAGCAAACTCTTTTTTTCTTGTAGCCTCTTGAGCACGCAGCAGGTTATTGGCATCTTGTTCCCGGTTGCGCTGTTCCGTGAGCGTCGTTTGTATCGTATCGCAGAAGGAGGAAAAGGCAGCTTGGGGATCCTGCACGCAGTCGCAGCCATTTTCATTCCAGGTCGCCCAGCTCTTTGGTCCGCAAATCTTTGCTAGCGAGGGAGTGCATCCGGCAACCTGGAAGATGTAGTTCATCTTTTTTTTCCTAAAACCGGAATCATTGGAAAGCTTCCAACAAAACACGGCCTCTTTTTGCTCAGGATGGGCCGGATCTTCTATCGGAGCCGCGATGAGTTGATAGGCAAATCGAGGTTCTTGCTTCAAGGGATAGGCCAAAATAGCGTGGGGATAGTCCGCTTGCAGCTTGATGAGAGAGGAGCTGATCTCGTTATCGATTCTTTGAAAGGCCTCCAGTTGCTCTACCTTGGCAACGGGAATGAAGGCTTTTGATTGTACAAAGTTTTCAATCGGAGTCAGGAAGGCTTCTCCCCGGTTCAAACTTTTCGTCTTCAAAAGATCGAAGGTAAAAGTCACATATCCGGGAGCAGCCTGGACCTGTGTAGCGGGAAAGAAAGCGCAAGGGGACTTTGTAAAGAGCTCAAGCGGGGGCATCTCCTCGAAGGGTCTTTCAAAGCTCAAAAAAAACTCAGGCGTTCGAATCGGACAGGGAGGCTCCTCCTTTGGCTGAGGAGAAGAATCAGGGGGGATGCATTTGATTTCGAAGGTGAGCTGATTATCGCTGAGCGCGGCGGCAATCTTTTGCATCACATGAGCGGCTTTTGCATGCAGCACGGCTAAGATTGCCTGAGCGCCCGTGCCTGCGAGTTTCCCATCCAGAATATCGATGCGCTCGAGTCGTTTTGCCTCGTTGATCTTTTCAATCAGCTCTTCGATCTCTTTTTGGTCCTGTTCGGCAAAATGGAGGCGAACGACGGTGCCCACGGGTCCTCGCCAACAATTGATGAGGTTGGGATCGGCTAAAAACGTGGTGAATTTCGAGAGTTTACGGAGATCCAAAGGAAGGCCGTAAAGATTTTCTAAGATTGCCTGCATTCTGAAAGGATCGATTAGGTACGCCTCCTCTCCTCGACGGTAGGCGATAATCCCTGCCTGGTCCGCTCCTTTGGAAAAGCCTAAATGCGCCAGCGTGAATTTTTGGGTTTTAGCCCATGAGGCAACATGATTGGCAAAAGCCTCGGCGCACTCCTGGTCAAAGGGAGCCCTTCCTGCCAACATAGCGGCATCGCAAACCCAGTCCATCAAGAAAGTCGTGCCTCTTGAGGCAATGACGGCGATCTTTCGTTCAGGGTTGTAGAAAGCAGTTGCAGCATAGGTGAAAGGGAACGAAAGCTTTTCCCTTCCCGCCCCAAGAGCTTTCCAGAGAAATCCCACCAAGCCCTCCCCGTCCTGTTGTTGTTGCACAGCTCTTTTTTGTTCTTCTGCAAACTGGTCGTAAGTTTTCCAGATCACCCATCCCTCTTTAACAAGATCATCGGGAAGGGCGGATTGATTGTGAGAGACCTCTTCTAACTTGCCGACCTCTTTTAGGGTTAATGAAGAGTTGTTTAAACTTCTCGCCGCAGCACTCATACGCCCTCAACAATTAATAAAAATTCAGCGGATTATAAACGCTTCTTTTTTATATGTCTAGAACTCGACTTTGCGCCATGTGCGCGGTCTCTTCTCGAAAATCGGCTGTCGCAAATGGCGCAAAGTCGAGTACAGAAAATCTTTAAATTTTTAAGAAAACAGGCTTTTAAATGCCTTTTAAAGCTGTTTTTCCTAAAGAAATCAATTTACAGATAATTTTGAGCGGGAAATTAAAGCCAAAAAATCCTACATAAAAAACAAAAGCCCTGACTATAATCCCATCCGACCCCTAGTGGAAAAATCATGAAACGCATCGTTGTGCTCTCATCTTTGGTTTTTGCTTCGTTGCAAGGCGAAAGAGAAGATCCTCTCTTGCACTTAGAGCCCTTCCTTCCTCCTCTCGCTCTTGAGGAGAGCCGCAGCGGCAAGCAAGAAGCTTCTTGCGGCACGGAAAACCTCCTTCCCAAAAAAGAGGAGGTCTCTTTGGAGGAGATCTCGTCTTTAAAAACAGAAGAATTATTGTTTTCCGTTCCCAAAGAGAAAGAAAAAGCAAAAAAGAGCGCGGAACGGCCGATGCAGGAGCTGCCTTTGAAAAGAGCGGCTCTTCCTGAACGGGATTTCCCGAGGCTTCCCCAATTTCCCGAAGATCCTCTCCTTTCTCTCCCTCTTCCTCAACCTCCCGAAGAGATGGGCCACAGCATTAATTTTAGCGATATCCCGATGGAGGAGTTTCTCCGATTCGTCAGTAAAATCTCCGAGGTGAATTTTATTTTTAACAAAAAGGAGTTGAACTTTTCCGTCTCTTTGAGCTCGGGAAAGGCGGTGAGTGCGCGAAATGTTTTAAATGCGCTGCTAGGCATTTTGCGCATGCATGGATTTTGGGTCAAAAAAGAGGAAGAGTACTATGTCATTCACAAAGTCGATCCTAGCCGTCCTCCCCCTTCCAACTGGGATCATCTTTTCGATCTTGAAGAGAAACAAGAGAAGAGCGTGGAGAGAGAATTTCCTCAAGCGGCTGAAGAGGCGGTTGAAGAGAGAGAAGAGAAAAAACCAAGAGAGGAGAGGCTTTTGGAGTTTTTTGTCTACAAACTCAAATATCACCAGGGACCGGAGCTTTTGGAGGCTTTAAAACAGGTCGCTCTGGAGTTAAAGATGCAACCCGATTCTCCGGAGAGACTCCTCAGCGCCATCCAGACAGTTCAATTTGTTCGGGCAACCAATTCCCTTCTCTTCTCAGGAGACGAAGAGTCCATCCAGGGAGTGAAAAAGCTGATCGAATCCTTAGATACCGCTTTGAAGCAGGTCTTTATTGAGATATTGGTCATCGAGACGGATGTGAGCCGGGCGTTTGAATTTGGCCTGCAATGGGCGGGAGGAGGGAAAGTGGGAAACAATCTAGGCATGGGCGCCGGAGGCTTTCCCCGGACAGGAGGAACCGCTCCTTTTGCCGATACTATGCAGGGGATTTCCGGGGGAAGCGCTCCGACAGGACTCGACCAGTTTCCCATTGGGAGCGGCTTTGATTTAGGCGTCATCGGCGACATCATTTTCCACAAGGGCAAATCTTTTCTCTCTTTGGGAGCGCTTGTCTCCGCCATCCAGGCCGAAGGGGGGAGCACCATCGTCTTAAACCAGAAGATCATTGCCCAGGACAACAAACCCTCAAAGATCTTTGTGGGAGACAATATTCCCTTTACCGGCTCCGTGACGCAGATTGTCGGACAGAGCCAACAGAGGACCTCAAACATCGAATACCGCGATATCGGAGTGAATCTCAACATCACTCCGATGATTGGAGACGGCGATGTGATCACTCTCGATCTCCAAGAAGAGATCTCCGAGCAGGTCAATGATGTCACGCTCTTGCAGGGAGAGACATCGGGAATTCGCACGACGAAGACCAATATGGTCACCCATGTCCACGTTCCCGACAAACATTTCCTCGTCTTAAGCGGGATGATCCGCAACGCAAAGTCCCAGCAGAAGAGAGGTCTTCCCTGTTTGGGAGGTCTTCCCCTTGTCGGCTCCTTGTTTAGTAAAAAGAGCAATCACGAAGAGAAGAGAAACATCATCATCTTTGTCCGGCCCCATATCATCCACACCGTCGAAGAGTACCAAAAAGTCTCCAGCGCCCAACGTGAGCTCCATCGTAAAATTTCCGAAAAGGAGCTCTTTGACCAAGGCATGCAGCTCATTCCTCCGCAGTAGACGAATTTTTGAACGTGCGTTTGGTATAGTCCTTGCCAAATCACAAGGTTGGATAATAGAATGTCATCTTTAGGGACTGATAGCTCAGCGGATAGAGCAACCGCCTTCTAAGCGGTAGGTCAGAGGTTCGAGTCCTCTTCAGTCCGATAGTTGACGGTGACATGTATGGAAGCTGCTAAAAAAAAAGTAGGATGCAAAGGCAAATATCTCGGAGATTACGAGATTCCTCCTCTACTCTTTTCCGGATTGAAGGAGGCTCTCAAAGAGTTTCAGGAAAAGGCCTTTTTGGATCTTGGGGAGAGGGAGAGAAACAATCGGATCAATGAAGTGCTGCTCTCACTCATTTGCCAAGAGAGTTCATGCTCGTTTTTGCTCATTGCCATCATCCACTTCATTGATGAGGTGAAACGGGCAAACCTTCTGGAACACTACTCCATCTCTCATTTTGAGCTGTGGCTGAATCAATTTTCAGGGCTCTCTTCTGATGAGAATTACCGGATCCGCGCAAAAATTGTGGGCAAACACGTGCCCCGAGCCGCCTATCAGACCCTCTTTCCCATTGGAAGAGACAAGATCTATCCCGGAAGCCACTTTGTAACAGCCCACAGCTCTCCGGATGTCGATACCACCATCGCCTCTTTTTGGGGCTGGGTCGATGCCTTCGGAGCTCGAGTCAGCGAGGGGATGCACATCTGGAACGTGCCGGGAGGCCCTCCCTCTTCTCAAATGGAGATTCCTCTTCTTTTTCACTCTATTTTTGGAAGCGGGATTTTTGACCACATCGCAAAAACGCGCAGCTTCCTCTCGCTTTCGAGTCTGGATTTGATGAACCAAAAGGGGATGCTGCGCAAGAAGACCGAAGACTCTTTTCTCTCCATTGATCAGGAACGCGATCAAAAGGCCGTTGTCCTCGTTGACGATGCGGGAAGGTTTATCGGGGATTGGCTTCCCGTGGATGTCGAAGAGGTGCGCCTCGTTGTCAATCTCTTAAGCATCTGTTTGCGCTGGTTTGCGAGCAATCTCCATGTGCAACTGATCTCTCTTTTTGGAAGAGAGGATCTCTCAGCCTCCGATCTTCCGAAATTCATCCACAGTTTTTTTGCCATGAAGATTGTTGACGCTCCTCCCATGAAGGATTTTACTGAGAAGCAGTGCGGCTATCTCAGGGACTCTTTGGTTAAGGTTCTCCACCTGCCCCGAGGGCTTGGCAGCAGCTTTGAGGAGTATGCGCATGCGATGAAGAGACTGGGGCTTGTGGAATTTGAAGACTTTATTGATTTGATCGAATCCCTTCAAACCTCTGCGCTCTTTGACAGCAAAGGAAGACTGCAAGAAGACCGGCCCACTCTTTTCAAGCACTTGGAAAAGATTGTCAGAGAACTCGATCGCGCCATTGCGAGTGTTCGCACCTACTTAGACAGCATCGGGATAGGCTTTAAAATTAAGACGGAAGTCTTCGGTTATCTGCCCCAAATGATCAGTTATCGGGCAGACCTTGAAGAGGTGCGGCAGAAGATGGACGGCTTTCCGTATTTGACGGTGACCTTTCCTGCGAAAGAAGAGGGGTTTCTTCCCTTGGGGGTTGTCCATGCCGCAGAACTGTACCGGACGACATTGGGCACAGTGACTTTAAGAGACTTTTGCAATCGCGAGGAGATGAGGATCCCCTCTTACCTCGAAGTGATCAGTGTCATTGACCACCATAAGTCAGCGCTTTTAACCACGTCCGCTCCCGTTGCTTACATAGGAGATGCGCAATCCACCAATGTTGTGGTCGCAGAGCTCGCATTCCGGATCAACGACCAGTACAGTATGGGCGCTATGAGTTTGGATGAGATTGAAAAGCAGATGGAGGAGGTGCAGAAGGATCTCGTTGCTCCTTCCAGCAAACGGATTTTACAGCGCCTCTTGCAGCGCCGCCTCCATGCGGAGCGAAAAGGAGAGTATTTTGTCGATCCCGTTCGTGAATTTGTGGAATATCTCCATTTTCTTTACGCCATCTTCGACGATACCGATCTTCTGAGTAAGCTCTCGATGAGAGATGTCCTGTGTGTCATCTCTTTGATCAATCGCCTCAAATCGCTTCTTTTGGGAAGAGAGGTGGAGATCATCCGCGTGGACGATCTTTTGCAAGACGGCTCTTTTGTAGAGCAGGCAGCGCAGCGCATCTTGCAACATAGCGATGTCTATTCCCTCTATCGTAAAATCTATCTTTCCAAGGAAAAGGCGGTGGAAGAGAATATCAAGCTGTGCGTGGAGGGAAAATCTTCCTCCTTTTTTGCAGACACGAAAGAGCAAAACGGCTGCTGCAGAGTCGGGCAGGCCAAGATGTTTTCCCGCAATGTGCCGCTCTTTTTCAAGCATGTGGACCCTCTTCGAACCAAGTGGCTGCTTGAAGCCATCGAAGCCAACCGTGAAAAGTCTGAGTTAGATCTGCATCTTCTTATGATCAGCACCATTCCCAGCGCAGAGGATCTTTTTGCAGGAGAAAAGAAGAAATATCTCCACAAGGATGAACTTTGGCTCTGGATCCCGGCAACGGAAGAGGGGATTGAACACCTCAAGGGCTTTTTGAATGCCTTTAGTACGGAGCCTGTGGTTGTTTCCTGTCAAAAAGAGATGGAAGTGGAGTTTTTTGGAGAAAACGCCAAGGAACTCGAAGCCGTCTTTCAAGAGAGTTTTCTTCCCATCCCTAACACGCAAACTCAACTCAAAGAAAAAACCATCTCTCTGGCAGTCCTGCGCTTTCCGGCAGGCCGCATAAATTCGAGAAAGGAGATGGTCACTCCCTTCCTCCCTCGCCTTGTGATCTAACCGGAGTTTACAGGATAAAGAGGCCAAACAATGACGTCAGGAACCCTCTCCAATCCTGTAAACTCCGGTTGCGCTCTACCCTGTCCAGGATTACTCCTGAGGGGGGGAGGCTTCTTCTGTTTCTTCTTCTTCTTCTTCTTCCAGAATTTCAAGATTGACCCGAAGGCCGTTGCGGCTGGCCACGGACATCAAAAGGGTGCGGATCGCATTAATGGTTTTTCCCTTTTTGCCGATGATCTTGCCGATATCTGATTTTTCGACGCCTAGTTCAATGATGATCGTATGCGCACCACCCACTTCATTAATATGAACTTTATCGGGATGGTCAACAAGATTCTTCACGATGTATTCTACAAACTCTTTCATAGCTCGGTCCTTTTTGTGAATATCCATCAAAGTAAGTTACCATTATAGGAGAAGGGAAATATTAATCTAGTCCAAATTTTATTAACAGGGAACGCATAGCCGCGGGAAGGGGGGCAGAGATCTCCAGCGGTCTTTTCTCAAAGGGATGGATGAAAAAGAGGGAGCGCGCGTGGAGGAGTTGACGGCTCAGCTGTAATTTTTTATTGAGAAAGGCCGGTCCGTAGACGGGATCTCCCAAAATGGGGGCGCCGATATGCCTCATGTGCACGCGAATTTGGTGCGTCCTTCCGGTCAACGGGGCAATCTCTACAAAAGAATAATTGCCTTGGCTGGAGAGGACGCGGATGGAGGTAACGGCTTCTTTACCCGAGGGAGCGACGGCTATCTCTTTGCGGCGTACGGGATGGCGCAAGAGGGGGGCGCGGATTGTTTGATCCTTCGGATTGCCCAGGCAGATGGCGACATAGGTTTTTTTGACTTTCCTCTCGGAAAATAAAGAGACGATCTCACGGTGGGCGGCCTGGCTTTTGGCCGCAAGGAGAACACCCGAGGTCTCCTTGTCGAGCCGATGAACGATTCCCGGGCGAAGCGGAGCTCCTAAAGTGTCCGGAAGCTCTTTGCAGTGGTGGAGAAGAGCATTGACAAATGTGTGGGAGGGGTGGCCAGGTGCAGGATGGACCACCATGCCGGCGGGCTTATTGATTGCAATTAAGTGTTCGTCTTCGAAGAGGATATCCAGAAAAATAGCCTCGGGCTCAAGTCTCATCTCAGGAAGAGGAATCAAGGAGAGAGAGACCTCATCTCCAAGACGGGGTTTTGTCCGCTTTTTGACCGGGCTGCCATTGAGGAGAACGGCGCCCGCTTCCATCAGGTATTGAAAATAGCTGCGCGAATACGAACTGTAATGGGAGGCCAGCAGAAGATCCAGGCGCCTGCCTGCATCCTCTTGGGTGATGAGAAATTGCTCTCTTTTTTCCATAAGCAAAAGAGAGTATAGCAGATGGCTCGGATCTCTTAGGGAATTATTTTCCCTTAGCTTCCTTCAGCACTTCTAAAAGAGCAACTAGGCCCTCTTGCATGAAAGCAAGGGGGGTGATTTGCCTTGCCGTCGATTGAGCGAGGTTCTGCCCTTGTTCGGGAGGCGGCGGTGTGGAGCTGACCGGTGGGACTCCTTCAATCATTTTTAGTTCCTTTTTTTAAGCTATTGATTTGCAATCTCTTCGTTCTTTTTTTTGCGTTGTGCTTCGTGTTGTTTTTCACGATTGATAGCCAGCGAGAGTCCCTCCATTCCGGCCTTCGCGATGCCGGCAAGCGCTATTTTTTCCCGGTTCCCCTGCGTCCCGATTCCCGAAGGGGGAGGCTGAGGTTGAGAAATCTGTGATGGTGTTGTGGGTTCTACAGGATCTGTCATAAACGAACCTCCTGATTTTTTTTATTCTTCCCCTTCTGCGATCCTTAGGGCCTTTTTGGCATTTTCATGGGCTTTTTGAAAACTGCGGCTGACGGCTTGCGTCACCATATTCATCATTTGCCGATAACACTGTTCGGCTTGCTGGAGCGTTGCGTTGGGGCCTAAAAATTTGCGCCACACCTCCAGGTGTTCAGTCGTTTGCTGCAAGGGAGCCTGCGAAGGTTGCTGCAAGGGAGCGGGAGGTTGAAATGCCGGAGGACCATGAGGGGGGAAAGGGGGTATTGTCATAAAGTAAAAAATTAAACTCCTAATTGGATTATAGTTTATGTTTGAATATTCAACAACCCGATCATGCTCTTTAGGAGAATGAATGGCAAATTATTAATCCGAGCATCCGCTTGTTTGCCGATTGAAAGAGAGACAACCAGTGGAAAAATTGAGAGGAACAAACTATACTCCGGGTAGAGATTCATTCTGCGAAAAATAAAGAGAAAACGCATCTTCATCCCAAATGAGCCTGCTTATGTACTTGATTAGGTTGATCTTATGTATGCTTTTTCCCCTCTTGGGGCGTGCTGCCGAGGAACCTCTGCCTGAAAGGGAGCGCGATTTGCTGTTTGTTGAGCCCGGTGAGCGCATTGAAGGGGACCTCTTTGCCTTCAATAAAGTAGTCGAGATCTCGGGGACTGTCACGGGCGATGTCTATGTAATGGGAGGCCAGGTCTTCATTGATGGAGACGTGCTGGGGAGCGTTCTCATTGCCGCCGGAAGCGGCGACATTTCGGGGAAGGTAGGCGAGAGTGTGAGGGCGATCGGAGGCCAGCTGCGCCTCAGCGGTTCTGTCGGCAGCAGTGTGACGCTGCTCGCAGCCAATGCGGACATCATGCCGACAGCTGAAATCGGAAGAGATCTTGTTGCCCTTGCGGGAAACATGGACCTTTCAGGAAGAGTGGGTTTTAATGCCACTGTGATCTCTTCGAATGTTCGGATTTCAGGAGAGGTGAAAAATGATCTCAAAACCTACGCCGAACAGCTAAGGCTTACCTCAAAAGCAGTGATTGGCAATGATTTAAATTATCGCAGCGCCTCGCCTGCCTGGATAGATCCCGGCGCCAGGATCGGCGGGAAGATTCACTATCACAGCACGCTTCTTCGCGATATCCTGAAAGGAACCTGGCTCCAGGGGGTTTTCATTGGTTCGAAATTGGCTGTTCTTTTCATGAATTTCCTCTTTACGTTTGTCATCGGAGTCATCCTTCTCAAGATCTTTCCCGGCTCCATCCATGAGGCCATCCATGCTTTGAAGCGCCATCCTTGGAAATCCTTTGTTTACGGCATTGTCCTTCTCATTCTCTTTCCGCTCACGGCGCTCCTTCTTCTTATGACCATTCTCGGAGCCCCTTTTGCCTTAACGGTCCTGGCTTTGAATGTGGTGACCTTCTATACCGTGAAGATCATCTCCATCTTCTGGGTCTCTAATGCCCTCTTTCCCTGGATTGGCTTAAAGCCCAATAAAGTGCCGACCTTTACTCTGGGTCTTCTCCTCTATTTTCTCTTAACGGCGATTCCCTATTTTGGTCCCGCCCTCGCTTTGACCACGCTCCTCTTCGGCTTGGGGAGCGTCGTTGTTTCGCAAGGGAAACATCTTCACCTCCCGGCAAAGTCGAGATAATCTTTTCTGTTATGAAGGAACTTCCCTTTGCCCTAGACTTCTCTCTCTCTCAATGGCGGGAGTGGACTGCTCGCCACGAGCTTCTTCCCTTTTGCGCAGAGCAGATCTTTCAATGGATCTTTCAGAAGGGAGCTTTAGACCCGCAAGATCCCGCCTCCTTTACTAACCTCTCTTTTGCAGCGCGCTCTCTTCTTTCCGCTTCTTTTCACTGGGAGCTTCCTCGGATGGACTGCAGCCTTTCCTCTCAGGATGGAAGCGATAAGTTTATCCTTCAAACCCGTGATGGCCATCTCTTTGAGATGGTCCTGATGCCAAGCGCCAAGCGCATGACCCTTTGCGTGAGCTCTCAAATAGGCTGCAAGAGGGGTTGCAGCTTTTGTCAGACGGCAAAAATGGGGTTCAAGCGCAATTTAAGCCCAGGAGAGATTCTCTCCCAGTGGATGCTTGCCAAAGACCTGCTTAAGAAGAGAGAGCGGTCCGAAAAACGCATCTCGCACATCGTCTTCATGGGAATGGGAGAGCCCTTGGATAATTATGATGCGGTCCTTCAAGCCGCCTCGATTCTTGTAGATCCTAAAGGCGGCGCTCTCTCCAGATCCCATGTGACGATTTCAACTGCGGGCCATGTGCCTCTTATCCGAGCCTTAGCTCAAGCGCTTCCTCTTCGGCTTGCAGTCTCGCTCCATAGCGCAGATGATCGTGTGCGCTCGGAGCTGATGCCCATCAATTGCCTCTATCCCCTAAAAGAGCTGAAAAGAGCTCTTTTGGAATACCCGGCGAAAAGAGAGGGAATCACGTTTGAATACCTTTTGATCGAGGGGAAAAACGACAGTCTCCTCGATGCCAGGAGGCTCGTTTCTTTTCTTCATGGCTTAAAGGCCAAAGTGAATCTCATCCTTTTTAATCACTTCCCCGGCTCTTCTTTCAAGCGCTCCCAAGAAAAGAGGGTGCAGGCCTTCCAAGCCTATCTTGCCGCACGCTTTATTCCCGCCCCCATCCGCAATTCCCGCGCCCAGGATGTCAGCGGAGGATGCGGTCAGCTTGCCGCCAAACGGGAGGGGGAACTTCATTTAGATCCAAGAACACTCTTCAAAAAACGAAAAAAATAGAGCCGTTCAAAATGGTGAATTTGAGATAGCGCAGCCATTTTTTGAAGTTGTTTGGGTAGCCTTCTTCTAAGAGAAGGCGGTTGTGGGAATTTTTGTTAAAATTCGGCGTGGCCCGGGGTGCGGGGGAAGGGGATGGCGTCTCGGATGTTTTCCAGCCCGGTAGCAAACATGACGAGTCTTTCAAATCCCACTCCAAAACCTGCATGGGGAACGGTGCCGTATTGGCGAAGCTGGAGATACCACCAGTAGTTGGCCGGATCTAGCCCGAAGGCAAGCATCTTCTCTTTGAGAAGGTCGAGACGCTCCTCTCTTTGGCTGCCGCCGGCGATCTCACCGATTTTGGGGACGAGGATGTCCATTCCTGCGACCGTTAGGCCGTCTTCATTGTCGCGCATGTAGAAAGATTTTATCTCCTTTGGATAATCTGTGAGGATGACGGGACCCTTGGTATACTCTTCGGCAAGGTAGCGCTCGTGCTCGGACTGAAGATCTTTTCCCCATTCCACCTCAAATTCAAACGATCTTTTCGAGCGTTTCAGGATGTCAACCGCTGTGGTATAGGTGAGATGGACAAAAGGAGTCGTGACGATTTGATTGAGCCGCTCGATGAGTCCTTTTTCAATGCGTTCTTCAAAGAAGGTCAAATCGTCTCCGCAGTGATTGAGGAGATAGCCTGTAACGGCTTTCAGATAGGCCTCGGCAAGCTCCATGTCATCCGAAAGGCCGGCAAAGGCCATCTCGGGCTCGAGCATCCAAAATTCCGCTAAATGGCGCGTCGTGTTGGAGTGTTCAGCGCGGAAGGTGGGCCCGAAGGTGTAGACATCGGAGAGGGCGCAGGCAAAACACTCGGCTTCGAGCTGCCCCGAGACGGTGAGGAAGGCGGGCCTTTGAAAGAAATCTTTTGTAAAATCCAGGCTTCCGTCCGAGAGCAGCGGAGGTTTTTTGGGGTTGAGTGTTGTGACTAGGAACTGCTCTCCGGCCCCTTCGCAGTCGGAAGAGGTAATGATGGGAGTTTGGATGTAGAGAAAACCCCTGTCATGAAGGAATTGATGGGAAGCGAAGGCGAGAGCATGGCGCACCCGTGTGACGGCGCCTTGGGTATTGGTCCGTGGCCTTAGGTGGGCAATGGTTCGGGCGAATTCAAAGGTGTGCCGTTTTTTTTGCAGGGGGTAATCCGCGGCAGAGCAGGCGCCGATAAGAGTGATCTTTTCAGCTTTTAGCTCCCATTTTTGGTTGGCGCCGGGACTTTCGACAAGCACTCCCTCAGCTGCAATCGAAGAGCCGATGGTTAATTCATAAGAGGGGTCTGCTACAATTTGCAGGGGATGGAAGGTGGATCCGTCGACCAGTTCAATGAAAGAAAAATTTTTCTGGGCGCGCACTGTGCGCACCCAGCCGCACACTTTAATGCTGTTTCCAAAAAGGTTTTCTGAGATCTCTTTAATTTTAGTCCGCTTCATTTGGCAAATTTTCTTAAGAGTTTAATTTCATCGATCCAAAGCTTTGGTCCAAGAGGGGTCTCGAGATACTTGGGAAGCTGAAGGAGTTTGGGGTGCTGCATCATTGCCTTGAATCCCTTAAGCCCGATCTTACCCTCTCCTAAGCTCGCATGCCGGTCTTTCCTCGATCCCAAAGGATGGACCGAATCGTTGATGTGCATGGCAAAGAGATATTTTAAGCCGGCCTTTTGGTTAAACTCTTTCAACGTCGCTTCCCACCCTTCTTGGGAACGGATGTCGTAGCCCGCAGCAAAGATATGGCAGGTGTCGACACAGATTCCCACCGGCAGACGGTCTTTAAGGCGGGCGATGAGGTAGCCGAGCTGCTCAAATGAGTAGCCCACATTGCTTCCCTGGCCGGCGGTCGTCTCAAAAAGGAGGCGCGTCGTTCCCTTGGAGCAGAGCTTTTCCATCTTGAAAAGGCTTTTTATGATGGTCTCCAAACACTCCTCTTCTGAGGACTCGGTTGCAGATCCGGGATGGAAGTTTAAAAAAGAAATATTGAGTTGATGGCAGCGTTGAATCTCTTCTTGGAAAGCTAAGCGGCTTTTTTCCAGGATCTCTTTTTTGCAAGAGCCAAGATTGATTAGGTAGCTGTTATGGCTCATCACCTTTTTGATGTTCGTCTCTTTCAGAGCGAGATGCCAGAGCGCGACTTCTTCATCGGAGATGGGCTTGCTGCGCCAGGTTCTTTGATTGCTTGTAAAGAGTTGAATCGTAGTTGCGCCAATCTCCTTCCCGATGAGAAGGGCGTTATGCACCCCTCCTTGAGCGGAGGTATGGGCGCCGATGAGGAGAGGGTCGGGAACAACTTTTGCCATAGTGAATAAAAAGAATAGTATTCAATGTCGCTAATCTTATCAACTCGACTGTGTATATTTTTTGACAGCCGGATTTCGAGGAGGCGGCCCACAGGGCATCTTTGATGGACGGTTAAGAGATGTGGGCGAGGAAATCGCAGACGAGCGCAATGTTCACGGGAAGAGGGAGGGGAATCTGATCCGTTTCAGGCCTGACGAGCAGCTTTCCAGAGAACTTTCCCTCTTCGGCAGACAGGTATTCGGGGATCTCTCTTGCTGCAGAGGCTTGCGCCTGTTTGGCCCAGTCGAGTTTTTGGATCTGAGGCTTGAGAGAGACAGTCATTTCCGGTTCCACCAGGAAAGAGCGCCGGTCGACTTTTTTCCCATCAACGAGCACGTGCCCATGCGAGACGAGCTGCTGGGCGGCAAAGATTGTCGGAGCAAATTTCAGGCGGTAGACGATGTTATCCAGGCGGCATTCGAGCCTCTGCATAAAGACCAGGAGGGTATTGCCTTTGGAGCGGCTGGCGACATTGTAAGCGCGCACCAGCTGTTTTTGCGGAAGCATGCCATAAATGGCCTTGAGCTTTTGCTGTTCATCAAGCTGCATCCCAAAATCAGATTTTTTTTTACGGCGTGCGCCGTGCATGCCGGGAGGATTGGGTTTGTGCAAGAGGGGGTTGCGGGCATAGCCAAAGATATTGGCTCCAAAACGTCGTGCAATACGGTTCTTAGGACCTGTGTAGCGTACCATGACTCTCCCAAAAAAACATTAATGGCTTGTCATCATAGAGAAAATTCTCGATTTTGACAATTGAAAAATTGCCGCTCCCTTCCCTTAAGGGAGTATTCAGCTTTAAAAAAAGTTGCATCATTGCGCTCACGCTCTCCCAACCCCTTGTGAAAGGCGGTAACTTACCGCTCTGTTGAACTGTACGGAATGCATCTTGGGAGATGCCTATTGGAGAGTGCAGTTAAAGGAGGGAATGCTCTCTTGTGAGGCCAGATTTGCCCGCAAGTGCGCTGCGAGAGCGCCATGCCATTCTCTTTGCGCCATTTTATGAGCTCGAAGGATCCCCGCTCGATTGGGACGCGGGGCTCCTTCTGCGGGATCGTCGCGCCTCAAAAGCTGTTTCACAAGAAGGTCGTAGCCCATTCCTGCCGCCATGACAAGAGCATCGTTCATCCCTTCTTGATTTGGAGGCGGCACTCCTTCTTGGGGATAGCCACGGATCAAAAAGTACTGAACCAGATCCCTCCGATTGCTTCCCGCCGCAGCACACAGTGCCCGATTGATTCCTGCCTGATTGGGGTGGGGAGCTTTTCCTGAGGGATAGTCGCGGTTCAAAAGATTGTCGACGATATCCCAATAGCCGCCTTCAGCTGCATAAGCAAGCGCTGTATTGACTGCCATTTGATTGGGATGCGGAGTATTTTCGTGAGGATAGTCAAGACTTAAGAGGTGTTCAACAAGACCATCGTTTCCATTGCCTGCTGCATACCAAAGCGCCGCAGTGATTCCCTCGTGATTGGGACGCGGCACTCCTTTGGAGTAAGCATCATAGAGCAGAAGGAGTTCCACCACACTCCCATATCCGATTCCTGCCGCACGCCAAAGCGCCCGATTGATTGCCTCTTGTGAAGGGGGAGGGACTTTTTCGGGTTCATAGGAGTAGGTCAACAGGTATTCTACAAGCTCCTCCAGCCCTTTTCCAGCAGCAGAACCAAGCACCGCATTTACCGCTTCCTGGGTGGGGAAAGGAGCTTCGCTTGTTCCGGAAACGCGGGTTAAGAAGCATGCGGCAACCGTTCGATTGGCGGCCTCTGCAAACGCCTGAATGATTCCACTGGAATTGGGAGGGGGGATGTCGGCTCTTGGGTATTTTCCTCTCAAGAGATACTCGACAAGCTCCACATAGCCCAACATTGAGGCAATAGAAAGTGCTTCATTGACTCCATGTTGGGAAGGCTTGGGAACACTTGCAGGATAGGGGAAACTCAAGAAGTTCTCGACGAGGTTCTGATGGTTGGAGGAAGCGGCAGCGGAAAGAGCTGTATCGATTGCCCACGGATCCGGAGGCAATAACTCTTTATTTAAAGGATAGGAGCGTCTTAAAAGGTGTTCGACAATCAGGCTCTGTCCGCTTCTGGCCGCACACACAAGAGCGATATTGACCCCTGATTGACCGAGAACCGGTGTTCCTCCGGGAAGATAGGCGCGGCTCAAGAGGTGCTCGACAAGATGGATATTGCCGCGTTGTGTAACCGCCATCAGGAGGTTATTTATTCCGTTTTGGTTGGGACTGGGAACTCCTTGGGGAGAATACGGGCGGTTCAAAAAGAGCTCGATCAGATCGACGTTGCCGTCAACGGCGGCATCTTCCAATGCTTCATTGATTCCCTGTTGAGAGGGATGCGGCACTCCGCCTAAGGGATAGGCGCGGCTCAAGAGGCGCTCGACAAGATGGATATCGCCGCGTTGCGTAACCGCCATCAGGAGGTTATTTATTCCGTTTTGGTTGGGACTGGGAACTCCTTCGGGAGGATACGGGCGGTTCAAAAAATGCTCGATCAG